>NZ_LADY01000059.1:0-158421 GCF_000961715.1 Roseovarius sp. BRH_c41
CGGGGCCGTCGCGGCGGGCGCGGCACAGGCCGCCACCCCCGATCCGCTGATCACCGAAGTGCAGGACTGGGCCATCAGTCTGGGCGACGGTGTGGATGCCACCCCCTACGGTCTGCCCATCGACTATGAGGCGGACGTGGTGCGGCGCAATGTGCCTTGGCTCACCGCCGATCCGATCAGCTCGATCAACTTTACCCCCATTCACGCGCTCGACGGCACTATCACGCCGCAGGGTTGCGCGTTCGAGCGGCACCATTCCGGCGCGATCGACCTCAAGAAAGAGGACTATCGCCTGATGATCAACGGCCTCGTCGATACGCCGCTGGTCTTTACCTACGAAGATCTCGAGCGTTTTCCGCGCGAAAACCACATTTACTTCTGCGAATGTGCGGCCAACACCGGCATGGAATGGGCGGGCGCGCAGTTGAACGGCGCACAGTTCACCCATGGCATGATTCACAACATGGAATACACCGGCGTGTCCCTGCGCACCCTGCTGGAAGAGGCGGGATTGGACGCAGCGGGTGAGCTCAAGGATAAATGGGTCTATGTCGAAGGGGCCGATGCCTCGTCCAACGGCCGCTCGATCCCGATGGCCAAGGCGCTTGGCGACTGCCTTGTCGCGTTCAAGGCCAATGGAGAGGCGCTGCGCAAGGAACACGGTTACCCCGTGCGCCTTGTCGTGCCCGGCTGGGAAGGCAACATGTGGGTCAAATGGCTGCGCCGCATCGAAGTGACCGACGCCGCCGTCGAGAGCCGCGAAGAGACCAGCAAATACACCGACACGCTGGCGGATGGCACCAGCCGCAAATGGACTTGGGTGATGGATGCCAAATCGGTCATCACCGCGCCCAGCCCGCAATCGCCCATCAAGCATGGCAAGGGCCCGCTGGTGATCACGGGCCTCGCATGGTCCGGTCATGGCGCAATCACCCGCGTGGATGTGTCCAAGGACGGTGGCAAGACATGGGAAACCGCCCGTCTTGCCAAACCGGGCGAGGCCAAGGCGCTGACCCGCTTCTACCTCGACACAACATGGGACGGCGAAGAGATGCTGCTTCAGAGCCGCGCTATGGACGAGACCGGCTATATTCAGCCCACCAAGGCGCAACTGCGAGAGGTGCGCGGCTTGAACTCGGTCTATCACAACAACTGTATTCAGACATGGTGGGTGCGGCCCAACGGGGAGGCAGAAAATGTCGAAGTTTCTTAAGTTTACGCTGATCACAGGCTTTGCTCTCAGCGCTACCGCAACCGCGCTTTGGGCTGGCGACTACGGCCTTGGCCGCCCCGCCCTGCCCGAGGAGATCGCCGCGTGGGATGTCAAGGTGATGCCCGATGGGCGCGGCCTCCCCGAAGGATCGGGCGATGTCTGGACCGGGGATGAGGTCTTTGGCGAGCATTGCGCGGTCTGCCATGGCGATTTCGCCGAAGGCATCGGCAACTGGCCCAAACTGGCCGGCGGCGCCGACACGCTCGACCGTGACGACCCGCTCAAGACGGTGGGGTCCTACTGGCCCCATCTCTCGACGGTGTTCGACTACGTCAACCGCTCGATGCCCTTTGGCAACGCCCAAAGCCTGACGCCGGACGATGTCTATGCCATCGTCGCCTATATCCTCTATTCCAACAATCTCGTGGAGGACGATTTCGAGCTGAGCCATGAGAACTTCATGGACGTGGTGTTGCCCAATGCGGGTGGCTTCATCGTCGATGACCGCGCCGTGACCGAATATGCAATCTGGCATGGCGAGCCCTGCATGGAAAATTGCAAGGACAGCGTCGAGATCACGATGCACGCCACCGTTCTCGATGTGACGCCAGACGAACAGACCGCCACCGAAGAGGCGAGCGCGGCAGAGCCTGTCGATGTGGCCGTGGCCGCGCCTGAACCGGCCGCAGAACCGAAAGCGGCCCCCGCCGCAGAGGTGGCGGCGATTGATCCGGCCCTGATCGCCGCTGGCGAAAAGGTGTTCAAGAAATGCAGCGCCTGCCATCAGGTCGGCGAAGGGGCCACAAACCGTGTTGGCCCGGTACTCAACGGGGTGATGGGGCGCGCGGCGGGATCGGCTGAGGGCTTCAAATATTCCGACGCTCTGCAAGCCATGGCCGGCGATGGTCTGGTCTGGACCGACGAAACTCTGAAAGAGTTCCTCGCCAATCCGCGCGGCTTTATGAAGGGCACTAAGATGAGTTTTGCAGGCCTCAAAAAGGATGAGGATCTCACGGCAATTTCAGCTTATCTTTCAAACTTCAGCCAGTAAGATGCGGCCATGACAGCGCGCCTCCTCTTGCCGATTGCCCTGACCGCGATACTGGCGGCAGGTGCCGTGCGCGCCGAACTGGCAGGCGACACAGCGGCAGGCGAGGCGCTCTATGGGCAGTGCAAGGGCTGTCACGAGATTGGACAGGGGGCCGAGGACCGTATTGGCCCCCATCTCAATGGCCTCTTCGGGCGGCGAGCCGCATCGCATACGGGCTTTGCCTATTCCGACTCGATGCAGCGCGCCGGGGTCGATGGCCTGATCTGGGGCTTTGATACGCTCGACGCCTATATCGAAAATCCCCGCGCCCTCGTGTCCAAAACCCGCATGAGTTTTCGGGGCATCAAGGACGTGCAGGACCGTGCGGACCTCTTGGCCTATCTGCGCCGCTTTTCCGCCAACCCCGCGAATATCCCCGAGGCCGCGCCAACCGCGCGCGGCACCGATCACACCGTCGATCCCGCAATTCTGGCGATCCAGGGTGATCCCGAATATGGCGAATACCTCTCGAGTGAATGCGTAAGCTGTCATCAGGCAGATGGTTCGACCGAAGGTATCCCCTCGATCACCCGCTGGCCCCAAGAGGATTTCGTGGTCGCCATGCACGCTTACAAAGACAAACTGCGTCCCCATCCGGTGATGCAGATGATGGCCGGACGCCTGTCGAACGAGGAGATTGCGGCATTGGCGGCCTATTTCAAGGACCTCGACTGAACCGGGGTCCATCCAGGGAGGACGGAAAATGACATTCAACCGACGCAAGTTTATTGCCGTGGGCGCGGCTACGGCTGCGACCCTTTCGGCACCGCGCGTGCTGGCCGATAACCACGGCAAACCCCGTGTCGTGGTGATTGGTGGCGGATCGGGCGGGGCCACCGCCGCGCGCTATATCGCCAAGGACAGCAAGGGCGCGATTGACGTGACTCTGGTCGAGCCCTCGCGCACCTATTTCACCTGCTACTTTTCCAACCTCTATATCGCCGGTTTCACCGAGTTAGACGATATTTCCCATACCTATGGCACACTTGCGGCCAAATACGGGATCAACGTCGTGCATGACTGGGCCGTCGACGTGGACCGCGACGCCAAGACCGTCAGCCTCGCAGGTGGTTCCGTGCTGCCCTATGACAAGCTGATCCTCAGCCCCGGCATTGATTTCGTCGAGGGGGCTGTGCCCGGCTGGTCTGTCGCCGCGCAGAACAAGATGCCCCATGCCTACAAGGCCGGATCGCAGAGCGAACTTCTCAAGGCGCAGATCATGGCGATGCCGCAGGGCGGACGCTTTGCCATGGTGGCCCCGCCCGACCCATTCCGCTGCCCGCCGGGGCCCTACGAGCGGATTTCCATGGTGGCGCATGTGCTCAAGCAGACCAACCCGACCGCCAAGATTTTGCTGGTCGACCCCAAGGAGACATTCTCGAAACAGGGTCTGTTCGAGGAAGGTTGGGAACGCCATTACAGCGGCATGATAGAACGGGTCGGCCCGGATTTCGGGGCAACAAACGTGACCGTCGATCCCGAGGCGATGACCGTGGACATCGACGGATCGGTCGAGAATGTTGATGTCTGTAACGTCATCCCCGCGCAAAAGGCCGGGCGCATCGCCGATATGGCGGGCGTCACCGATGGCAATTGGGCGCCGGTCAATGCCGCCGATATGTCGTCCAAGGCTGACCCGGATGTGCATGTTCTGGGCGATGCGGCGCAACAGGGCGATATGCCCAAATCCGGCTTTGCCGCCAATTCACAGGCCAAGGTCTGCGCCATGGCGGTGCGCGGTGCGCTGACCGATTCCAAGGTCTTTCCGGCCAAGTTCACCAACACCTGCTGGTCGCTCATCGCCCCCGACGATGGCGTCAAGGTGGGGGCCACCTACGAGGCCACGGCGGAAAAGATCGCCAAGGTCGACGGCTTTGTCTCGCAGACCGGCGAAGACGCCGCAACCCGCAAGGCGACCTATGAGGAATCCGTCGGCTGGTATGCCGGAATCATCGCGGACATGTTCAATTGAAAACGCGCACCACCCAGTCTGAAAGAGGAGATTTCCAGTGAAACGCACAGTTCTGGCCGGTGCTCTGGCCCTGATGGCCCTGCCTGTTGCGGCGGCAGAGCAGGCCACCACCTACCCCTATGACGGCAGCTTTGACGACGCCACCTTTGCCGTCGAGAGCGCGATTGTCGGTCGCGGTCTGGTGATCGACCTGCAAAGCCATGTCGGCGAGATGTTGAACCGCACCGGCGCGGATGTTGGCAGCGATGTCAAAATCTTCGACGCGGCGGATATCTTTCTGTTCTGCTCCGCCACCCTCTCGCGCGAGGTGATGGAGGCAGATCCCATGAACATCGCCCACTGCCCCTATGGTATCTTCGTTGCCGATCAAGGCGGTGAGGTCTTGATCGGCTATCGCAATTACCCCGAGGGCGAGATGCAGAAAGTGCAGGCCATGCTGGACGAGATCGTTCAAGAGGCTTTGCAATAAACCAGTGCAACCGGGCCGCTGCGGTGGCCCGGTTGACCCATATCAAGGCGCTCAAACCCTTGCCTTGATATCCAGTCGCATCTTTCATCGCGGGGCGGCGTATGCTTGAATCCTTGATAGACAGATTTGGCGATGGGGCGGTTCTGGCGATGGCGGGTGCCCTTGTCGGCGTGCTCTTTGGGGCCGCCGCCCAACATTCCCGCTTTTGTCTGCGTGCCGCCACGATCGAAGTGGCTGAACGGGGCTTTGGCCCGCGCCTCTCGATCTGGCTCATCGCCTTTTCCGCCGGTGTCGCCTCGGTTCAGGGCGCCATTGCCCTGGGCCTACTCGATGTGTCCGAGGCGCGCCCATTGGCGGCCACAGGCAGCCTGTCGGGGGCCATAATCGGCGGGCTGATGTTCGGGGCCGGCATGATCCTTGCGCGCGGCTGTGCCAGCCGCCTGCTCGTGCTCTCGGCCACCGGCAACCTACGCGCCATCGTGACCGGGCTTGTCCTGACGCTTGTGGCGCAATCGGCGCTGCGCGGTGTTCTGGCCCCCTCGCGTGAGGGATTGGCAAGCCTCTGGCTCCTCCCGGGGGGCGAGGCACGCAATATCCTGTCCTATCTCGGCATGGGGCCGGGCATGGCGGCGCTGATCGCCGGGCTAGGTCTGACAGGCGGCTTTCTCCTCGCCTTTCGACGCGAGGTGCGCCCCAGCCACGCCATTGCCGCCGCTCTGGTTGGCGGTGCGGTAGGCCTTGGCTGGCTGCTGACCTATGCCATTGCCCAGACCTCGTTCGAGGTGGTCGAGATCTCTTCCGTCACGTTTACCGGCCCGTCCACCGACACGCTGATGGGATTGGTCAACAGCACCAGCCTACCCCTTGGCTTTGGTGTGGGCCTTGTGCCGGGGGTCTTTACGGGTGCGGCCACCATGGCCATCCTGACCCGTGAATGGAAGATCGAGCGCTTTGGCCCCGACACCCCGATGGAGCGCTACCTGATCGGCGCGGCGCTGATGGGCTTTGGCAGCATGCTCGCAGGCGGCTGTGCCGTCGGCGCGGGCATGTCTGGCGGTGCGATCTTTGCCCTGACCGCATGGGTGGCGGTGACCTGCATGTGGATCGGCGCAATGACCACACATCTCATGCTGGCCGGGCGCGCGTTGCGCCCGGTTGCTCCGTAATTCCGCCTCAGACGGCGGCCTTCATCAAGCCGTCGTCGCGGATCTGCTTCTCCGCCTGATCAAGCGACATCCACGCCCGCTCGATCAGCGTGTCGATCTCGGATTTCGAGATCACCAGCGGCGGCGAGATGATCATCCGGTCGCCAACATGGCGCATCACCAGATTGTTCGCGAAACACCGCTCACGACAGATATAGCCCGCCGTGCCCGGCTCGGATGCAAACTTGGCGCGGCTCGCCTTGTGCGGGGTCAGCGCCAGCGATCCCATCATACCGATGATCCGGGTTTCGCCGACCAGCGGATGCTCGGCCAGCGTGTTCCATTTCTCTTGCAGATAAGGTCCGGTATCCTGCGCCACGCGCTCGACAATCTTTTCCTCGTCGAGAATCCGCAGGTTTTCCAACGCGACGGCGCAGGACACCGGATGCCCGGAATAGGTGTAACCGTGGTTGAACTCACAGTCGTTGATCACCTTGGCCACCCGGTCCGACACCAGAGAGCCGCCAATCGGCGCATACCCAGAACTCAGCCCCTTGGCGATGGTCATGATATCGGGGCGAATGTCATAGGTCTGACTGCCAAACCAATTGCCGGTGCGCCCAAACCCACAGATCACCTCATCGGCAATCAGCAGGATGCCGTATTTGTCGCAAATCCGCTGAATCTCGGGCCAGTAGCTGTCGGGCGGGATGATCACGCCGCCCGCGCCCTGCACCGGCTCTGCGATAAAGGCCGCGACACGGTGCGCGCCCAGTTCCTCGATCTTGGCCTCAAGCTGCCGCGCGCGCTCCAGCCCAAACGCCTCGGGGTCGCTATCGCCGCCTTCGGCATACCAATGCGGCTGGTCAATGTGGTGAATGTTCGGAATGGGCAACCCGCCCTGGGCATGGATACCCGACATGCCGCCCAAACTGCCACTGCCCACGCTCGACCCGTGATAGGCATTCTTGCGGCTGATGATGATATTGCGCTCGGGTTCGCCCAACTGTGCCCAATAGGTGCGGACCATGCGGATATTGGTGTCATTCGCCTCAGACCCCGACCCGGCGTAGAACACATGGTTGAGATCACCCGGCGCCAGTTCGGCCAGTTTTGCAGCCAGTGCGATGGCGGGCACATGGCTGGTCTGGAAAAACGTGTTGTAGAACGGCAGTTCCAGCATCTGCCGGGCCGCCACGTCCGCCAGCTCCTTGCGCCCATAGCCGATATTGACACACCAGAGACCGCCCATCCCGTCGAGGATCATATTGCCTTCGCTATCCGTCAGGGTCACACCCTTGGCGCGGGTGATGATTCGCGCGCCTTTGCTCCCCAATTGATTGCCATGGGTAAAGGGGTGCATGTGATGCGCGGCATCCAGCGCCTGCAATTCAGCAGTCGGCATGTGATTGGTGATCATCGTCATGGCATTCCCTTTCCAGAGTCGGTTGAACTGCGCAAGCGCAGCCGATGCACCCAAAATATGATCAAATTATCTGGTGTCAATCGAATCAGTAAGCGGCACCAGATCGCTCAAGAGAATGGCGCACTTGCTCCATTCCCTGAATCACATCCTCGCGAATGGCGCGCGCTGCGGCCTCTGCATCATGGGCATGCATCGCGGCCAGCATGTCCTTGTGCTTGTCCGGCAGGTTCTGCGTGCCCATGCGTCCACAGACCACCCGGAGCGATGGCCCGAACCGAAGCCAGAGCCCATCCGCGACATCCGCAAGGATCGGCGCCTGTGCAATCTCATAGAGCCGCTTATGAAATCGGTAGTTCAGTTCAAGATAGGCCCGCAGATCCCCCCGCAAGATTGCGCGATCCAATTCATCATCCAACGCTGCCAGTTGATCCAGATCCGCAAGACTCGCCCGCTCCGTGGCGCGCAGCGTCAAATAGGGGTCAAGCCATTGTCTTGCATAGATCAATTCGCTGATATTATCGGCCGTCAACAGGGGCACACAGACCCGGCGATTGCCCTGAAACTCTAACGCGCCTTCTGCAATCAGGCGGCGGATTGCCTCGCGCACCGGGGTCATGCCCGCCTCCAGACGCTCCGACAGCCCTTGAATTGTCACGGCCTGACCGGGCGCAAGATCCCCGAACAGAACCAAATCGCGAAGCTGTCGATAAATCAACTCATGCGCGGGCAGGCGGGGCATATCGTCCCCGTCGGTGCTGAATTTCTGTGCGGCGGTGTTCATCTGCAAAGCATTCCGATCAGGCAGGTCTACGTCTGGCCTTGCGAGTTTAGCTTCTGCATGAAAACATTACCATATTGCCATGAGCGGTATTTTTTGATCAAATCCGCTTTAAGGCAGACACATGCCGACCAACGGGAGAACATGATGCGAAATCTGATACTGACGACGACAGCCACCATCGCGCTCGGCGCTTTTGCCGCGCAGGCGCAAGAGGTAAGGGTCTACAACTGGTCCGACTATATCGACGAGGAACTGCTGACCAGTTTCGAGGCGGATACCGGGCTCAAGCTGATCTATGACGTCTTTGACAGCAACGAGGTTCTGGAAACCAAGATGCTCGCGGGCGGCTCCGGCTATGATGTGGTTGTCCCGTCGGGCACCTTCCTCCAGCGGCAAATCGAAGCTGGCGCCTTCCAGAAGCTGGACCTGTCCAAACTGCCAAATCACGAGAACATGTGGGACGTCGTCAGCAGCCGCACGGCGCAGTATGACCCCGACAACGCCTATTCGATCAACTACATGTGGGGCACCACCGGCATCGGTGCCAATGTCGGCAAGGTCAAGGAACTGCTGGGTGAGGATGCGCCGCTCGACAGTCTCGAACTGGTTCTGAACCCGGACAACATGGCCAAGCTGGGCGAGTGTGGTGTGCATTTCCTCGACGCCCCCGCCGAAATGATCCCGATGGCGCTGAAATACATCGGCGAAGACCCCAACAGCCATGACCCCGACGTGATCGCCAAGATCGAGCCGGTGTTGATGGCGGTGCGCCCATATATCCAGAAATTCAACAGCTCGGAATATATAAACGCGCTCGCCAATGGTGATATCTGCGTGGCTGTGGGCTGGTCCGGTGACATTCTTCAGGCCCGTGACCGCGCCGCAGAGGCCGACAATGGCGTCGAGATTGTCTATAACGCCCCCAAGGAAGGCGCGCAGATGTGGTTCGACCAGATGGCGATCCCCGTCGATGCCCCCAATCCAGACGGCGCGCATGTGTTCCTGAACTATATCATGGACGCGCAAAACATGGCCGCCGCGTCGAACTATGTCTATTACGCCAATGGCAACAAGGCGAGCCAGGAGTTTCTCATTGAGGACGTGATCGGCGATCCGGCGATTTATCCGTCGGAAGAGGCTCTGAACAATCTCTTCACCACCACACCCTATGACGCCAAGGTTCAGCGCGTCGTGACCCGTCTCTGGACCAAGATCAAATCCGGCACCTGACCCGGACAGACAGTTACCCGCGCATGGCCAATCCATGCGCGGGCGATCTCAAACAGTCGGGGGCAGGTATGGCGCAAGTTGTTTTCGAGCCTTGGAATGATCCAGAGGCAAAGCCACTCATTCAGTTCAAAGGCGTGACCAAGCGGTTTGGTGAATTTACCGCGATCGACAATCAGACATTCGACATCTACGAGCGCGAGTTCTTCGCGCTGCTGGGCCCCTCAGGCTGCGGCAAGACCACGATGATGCGTATGCTGGCAGGCTTTGAAAAGCCGACGGAGGGCAAGATTCTCCTTGCCGGTCAGGATCTTGCACCGATCCCGCCCAACAAGCGCGCTGTGAACATGATGTTCCAGTCCTATGCGCTTTTCCCGCATCTCTCAGTCTGGGAGAACATCGCCTTTGGTCTCAAACGCGATAGCAAACCCAAGGACGAGATTGCCGCCCGCGTCGACGAAATGCTAAAGCTCACGCGCCTGCAACAATTCGCCAAACGCAAGCCGCACCAGATTTCCGGTGGTCAGCGTCAGCGCGTTGCTCTTGCCCGCAGCTTGGCCAAGGCCCCCAAACTCTTGCTGCTCGACGAACCGCTTGGCGCGCTCGACGCCAAATTGCGGCAGGCGACCCAGTTTGAACTGATGGATATTCAAGAGAAAACCGGCACCACATTCGTGATCGTGACCCACGATCAGGAAGAGGCGATGACCGTGGCCAGTCGTGTCGCGGTGATGGACAACGGGAGCATCATTCAGGCCGACACGCCCGCGCGCATCTACGAAATACCCAATTCCGTCTATGTGGCCGACTTCATCGGCGAGGTCACGATCATCCCCGGCACCGCCCGTAAATCCGGCGAGGGATATGAAATCGCCTATGCCGAAGGCATGCCGCCGCTCTATGCCGAGAGCGAGACCAATTTCGACAATGGCGAGACCTGTCACATTGCGCTGCGCCCGGAAAAGGTGGTGATCAGCGCCGAGCAACCGACAGACCGTCGCAACGCCGTACAGGGCAAGATTATCGACATCGCCTATCTTGGCAACCTCTCGACCTATCACGTTGCCTTGCCCAATGGTCAGATGATCAAGGCGCAGACCGCCAATACCCGCCGCCTGTCCCGGCGCGGCTTCACTTGGGAAGACATCGTCTGGCTATCGTGGACCGACACCGCCGCCGTTTTGTTGAAAGGGTGACGTGATGCGCCGCTTTACCCTGATTTTCCTGCCCTATATCTGGCTTCTAGCCCTCTTCATGGTGCCGTTCCTGATCGTTTTCAAGATCAGCCTCAGCGATATCGCCACAGCCATTCCACCCTATACGCCAACCTTGGATTTCACCGAGGGCTGGCAGGGGATCAAGGCGTTTTTCAGCGCGTTGGACCTAGAGAATTTCGCCTTTCTGACGACCGATGATCTCTACTGGAAGGCGTATGTCTCCTCACTCCAGATCGCCTTCTTTGCCACCTTCCTGACCCTGTTGGTGGGGTATCCCATCGCCTATGGCATGGCCAATGCGCCGGATCACTGGCGCCCGACCCTGATGATGCTGGTGATCCTGCCGTTCTGGACCAGCTTTCTCATCCGGGTCTACTCTTGGATGGGCATCCTCTCGACCGAAGGCTATCTCAATCAGCTGCTCTTGAAACTCGGTCTGATTTCCGAGCCGCTGATCATCCTCAACACGCCCACGGCGGTCTATATCGGCATCGTCTACACCTACCTCCCGTTCATGATCCTGCCGATCTATTCCGCGCTCGAGCGGATGGATGGCTCTCTGCTCGAAGCGGCCGAGGATCTGGGCTGTTCGCGGATCAAGGCATTCTGGTTGATCACGGTCCCCCTATCGAAAACCGGCATCATAGCCGGATGCTTTCTGGTCTTTATCCCGGTTATCGGCGAGTTCGTCATTCCCTCGCTCTTGGGCGGATCGCAAACCCTGATGATCGGCAAGGTGCTCTGGGAAGAATTCTTCAACAACCGGGATTGGCCCGTGGCCAGCGCCGTGGCCGTCGTCCTGTTGCTGATCCTGATCGTCCCCATCGTGCTCTTTCAACGCAACGAGCAAAAACAGCGGGAGGCCGAAGAATGAGACGGCTCACATGGTTCAACGCCACCTCGCTCACGCTTGGATTCGCCTTTCTCTACCTGCCGATGATCATCCTGATCACCTATAGTTTCAACGAATCCAAGCTGGTGACGGTCTGGGCCGGGTTCTCGACCAAATGGTATGGCGAATTGCTCAGCAACCAGTCCTTCCTCGATGCCGCTTGGGTGACGGTCAAGGTGGCGGTGGCCTCCTCGACCATCGCCACGATCTTGGGCACCATGGCGGCCCTCGTGCTGGTGCGCGCCGGGCGGTTCTATGGTCGCACGCTGTTTTCTGGCATGATCTACGCGCCGCTGGTCATGCCCGAGGTGATCACCGGCCTGTCGCTCCTTCTGCTCTTCATCGGCATTGGGCTGGATCGCGGGATCTTCACCATCATTCTGGCGCATACCACGTTCTCGATGTGTTTCGTCTCGGTCGTTGTGTCGTCGCGCCTGGCCACCTTTGATCGCTCGCTCGAAGAGGCGGCGCTCGATCTGGGCTGCTCGGCCTTCGATGCCTTCCGCCTCGTGACCCTGCCCATCATCGCACCCGCGGTCATTTCCGGCTGGCTTCTGGCCTTCACCCTGTCGCTCGATGACCTCGTGATCGCCAGCTTCACCGCCGGTCCCTCGGCCACCACCCTGCCTATCAAGATCTGGTCGGCGGTGCGTCTTGGCGTCTCGCCGGAAATCAACGCGCTCTCGACCATCATGATCGGGATCGTTGCGGTTGGGGTCATCTCCGCCTCGCTGATCACGAAACGCGCCTCGCTGCGCCAACAGGCTGACGAACGCGCCGCCGTGCACGCATGACCCGTGTTTTCCCCGCCCATGCCTATGGGGAAGGCCCGCGCGAGCGCTGTTATTGGCCGACCACGGCGACGCCGCCCAATTACCCCGCAGCAGAGGGGGACATCACCTGTGATGTCGCCGTAATCGGCGCTGGCTTTACCGGCCTGTCCACTGCGCTGCATCTTGCAGAGGCGGGGCAGGATGTCCGGGTGTTCGAGGCCCAGATACCCGGTTGGGGCGCATCGGGCCGCAATGGTGGCTTTTGCTGCCTCGGTGGCTCCGCCGCCTCCGACGCGATGCTGCGCAAGATGCACGGCGAATCCGCCCGGCGCGAATGGTGCCGCACCGAGGTCGAGTCGGTGAATTTCACCCGCGCCCTGATCGACTCCCACGGCATCGCCCCCGACATCCATTCCGATGGCGAAACCGTGCTCGCCCATACGCCCAAGGCCGCCGCCAGCTTTGCCGACCGTGCGATACGGATCAAATCCGATTACGGGCTCACGCCCACCTTCATCCCCGGCTCCGAACTGTCCCAGATGGGGATGAAAGGCCCGTTCTACGCGGCGCTCACCACGCCCCTTGGCGTGGCCCTCAACCCGTTCAAATACACAACTGGTCTGACACAGGCCGCAAGCCGGGCGGGCGTGCGCATCCATGCCAACACGCCCGTTACAGCGATCCAACAGACCGGACCTTTCACTCTCACCACACCCAACGCACGCATCACAGCCCGCCGCCTGATCGTCGCCACCAACGGCTATTCGTCGGATGATCTGCCGGGTTGGATGCGCGCGCGGTATATTCCCACCCAATCCAACGTCATCGTCACCCGCCCCCTGACCGACGATGAGCTGGCCGCCCAGGGCTGGACCACGCGGCAGATGTGCTATGACGACCGCTTTTTTCTGCATTACTTCCGCTTGATGCCCGACAATCGCATGCTCTTTGGTATGCGTGGCGGGCTCTTTAGCTCGCCGGGGTTTGATGCCCGGATGCACCGCACGATCCGGCGGCATTTCGAGGCGATGTTTCCGGCTTGGGCGCATGTCGAAACACCGCATAGCTGGAATGGCCTCTTGTCTCTTGCCCCAGATCTGACCCCCTATGCCGGGCCGATCCCGGATATGCCGGGCGCCTTCACTGGCCTCTCCTATCACGGCAATGGCGTCGCAATGGCGAGCTATGCCGGTGCGATCCTTGCCGACCTGGCGCTGGACCGCACCCCACGTGCCCTCTACCCTGAGATCATGCGCAAACCGCCGCGCCGCTGGCCTCTGGGCCGATTCCGGCGCGCGATGCTGTGGCCGCCCTATGCCCTGGCCACACTGACCGGAGGCTGATCCTACTCCGGCGTCCGGGCCGAACGTGCGCGATTGCGCTGGATACCCAACTGCCGCTCACGCAGTATGATGATGATGCCCGCCAGAATGACCAGCGACGCCCCTGTCAGCATCGCGCGAGTCGGCACCTCATCAAAGATGAAATAGCCAATCCCCAAGGCAAAGAGGATCGACGCATAGTCAAACGGGGCCACCACACTGGCATCAGCAAAGCGATACGAAGACGTCAGAAATATCTGGCCCAATCCGCCAAGCAGGCCCGCCAGAACAAGCAGCCCAAGCTCCGGTCCGGTCGGCATGACCCATCCGAACGGGATCGTCAGAAACGACAGCACCGTCGACGTGACCGAGAAATAGAACACAATCGCGCTGGTCTCCTCGGTCTGCACCAATTTGCGGACATAGATTTGCGCGAGCGCGGCACAGATCGCCCCTGTCACGGCCAGCATCGCGCCCACCGCCTGCATGGTCTCCACGGTCGGCCCACTCAGCGCCGTCAGGCGCGGTGCCAGAACGATCAACACACCCCCAAGGCCAAGCGCCACCGCGCCAATCCGAAAGACGCCGACCTGTTCATTGAGGAACATCGCCGCAAAGATCACCACCAACAGCGGCGCTGCATAGCTGAGCGCCGTCACCTCTGGCAGCGGCAACATGCCCAAGGCGGCAAAGCCAAGGCCCATCGCCGCCGTGCCCACGAATCCCCGCCAGAAATGGCTCATCGGAGAGGTGGCCCTGAGACCCGTGCGCAGATCCCCACGCAGCGTCAGCCAGATCAGGATCACCGGAATCGCAAAGAACGAGCGAAAAAACACCGCCTCGCCCGGCGGCACATGCGCCGCCGTGGCCTTGATCAGCGATGACATGGTGATGAAGAGCATCACCGAAATGAGCTTGAGCGATATTCCAGTCAGAGGGCGCATGTTCTTGGGTCCATCGCCCTATGATCTGTAAACTCAGTCTCTGTTCCGCCTCAGGCGTCGGTTTCCGCCGCCTTGCGTGGCAACACCCAATCGGCCCGCGGAAAGTGGCAAGTATAGCCCTGCGGGAACCGCTTGAGATAATCCTGATGCTCCGGCTCCGCCTCCCAGAACTCCCCGACCGGCTCCACCTCTGTCACCACCTTGCCGGGCCAGAGCCCACTCGCCTCGACATCGGCAATCGTGCGCAGCGCCTCGGCCTTTTGCGCTTCGTTGCAAAAGTAGATCGCCGAGCGATAGCTCATACCCATGTCATTGCCCTGCCGGTTCACCGTGGTCGGATCATGGATCTGAAAGAAGAACTCCAACAGCCGTCGATAGGTGACCTTGGCCGGATCAAAGTGGATTTCGATTCCTTCGGCATGCGTCCCATGATTGCGATAGGTGGCATTGGGAACATTGCCGCCGGTATAGCCCACGCGGGTCGATATCACGCCCGGAATCTTGCGGATCAGATCCTGCATACCCCAGAAACAGCCCCCTGCCAGTACGGCACGTTCGCTCATGCTACATCCTCCACCTGATCGAGATACGCTTCGTATCCCTCTGCTTCCATGTCATCACGATGTATGAATCGCAGGCTCGCTGAATTGATGCAATAGCGCAACCCGCCCCGATCCGGCGGCCCATCCGGAAAAACATGGCCAAGATGGCTATCGCCATGCGCGCTGCGCACCTCCGTCCGGATCATGCCCATCGTGAAATCATGTGACTCTTTCACATGCGCAGGCTCAATCGGCTTGGTGAAACTCGGCCAGCCGCAGCCCGATTCGTACTTGTCCGAACTGGCAAAGAGCGGCTCGCCGCTGACAATATCCACATAGATCCCCGGCTCCTTGTTGTGCAGATACTTGCCGGTGCCGGGATGTTCTGTTCCGCTCTGCTGCGTCACCCGGAATTCTTCGCGGCTGAGCGCTGCGAGTTTCTCCGGGGTTTTGCTGTACTGGGTCACGGTAGACACCTCCTGTGATCATTCTATGTTAACAGATGGGGTGGCGCGGCAAAAATCAAATAGCGTGACGTGATCCGCAATGGCTGCCACGGCGTATCTCTAAAGGTTGACAGGAGGATCTCATACGCCTGCTCGTTTTCATTCTCTCTTCCCTCTTCGCGCTGCCCGCCGCAGCGCTCGACCTCACCGCGCCCTTTGGCAATATCGACGGCGGTGAGATCAGGCTGTCGGATTGGTCTGGCCAGCCCGTGCTTGTGGTCAACACCGCGTCACGCTGCGGCTTTACCCCACAGTATGACGGGCTTCAGACGCTCTATGACCGCTACCGTGACAGGGGTCTCGTCGTGCTTGCCGTGCCCTCGGACGACTTCCGCCAAGAACTGTCCAGCGAGGCAGAGGTCAAGGAATTCTGCGAGGTCAACTTTGGCCTCGATCTTCCCATGACCACCATTACGTCCGTGAGCGGCAATGCTGCGCATCCGTTCTATGCGTCCCTCCGCACTGAGACCGGATTTGCACCATCCTGGAACTTCAACAAGGTTCTGATTGCGCCCGATGGCCGCGTTATCGGCACTTGGGGGTCGACCACTCGCCCAACCTCTGGCCAGATCACGCAAAAGATCGAGGCGTTGATCAACTAAGTCTGGGATTCCCGGCTGCTTTTGGCGGCAGAAACGCCAGCGATCTTAGAAGAATGCCCCGGCGTTTCCACCGGGGCCAACTGGCAAGCACTTTCGTGAGTGATGGCGCTGCCAATTTGATCGTACACTGCGCGCAACTCGTCAACCTGATCACTCGGGTAGATGTCGCAGAAATCAACCTTGTCTTCATGGGGAATAACCGGGCTTTTGTCCCGTATGGAAAACCTTACCTTAGGACCAAATGAGCGCATGACGTCGCGTCACCCACGGCATGAAAAAGGCCCCGGCGTTTCCACCGGGGCCAATATCAAACGGCGACTGCGTTTCAGTCGGCGTCTTTATCGCCCTTCTCGGGCGCGACCTCTTCACCAGTGACCTGATCGACAACTTTCATCGACAGACGCACCTTGCCGCGGTCGTCAAAGCCCAAGAGCTTGACCTTCACGTCCTGGCCTTCCTTGAGCACGTCGCTCGGATGGTTCAGACGACGGTTCTCGATCTGGCTGACATGCACCAGACCGTCCCGCTTGCCAAAGAAATTGACGAAAGCGCCAAAGTCCACCAGCTTGACGACCTTGCCGTCATAGACCTTGCCCTCTTCCGGCTCTGCCACGATCGACCAGATCATGTCATAGGCCTTCTTGATCGATTCACCATTCGGCGAGGCGATCTTGATGATGCCCTCGTCGTTGATATCGACCTTGGCCCCGGACACTTCGACGATCTCGCGGATCACCTTGCCGCCCGATCCGATGACTTCCCGGATCTTGTCGGTGGGGATCTGCATGGTCTCGATGCGCGGCGCATGAACGCTGAACTCTGCCGCACCCGACAGCGCCTTGTCCATCTCGCCGAGGATGTGCAAACGACCGGCTTTCGCCTGCTCCAGAGCTTTCTTCATGATCTCAGGCGTGATGCCCGCAACCTTGATATCCATCTGCAGCGAGGTGATGCCATCCGCGGTGCCAGCCACTTTGAAATCCATGTCGCCGAGGTGATCTTCATCCCCCAGAATATCCGACAGGATCGCAAAAGAGCCGTCTTCTTCCAGCACGAGACCCATGGCCACACCGGCCACAGACGTCTTGAGAGGCACGCCCGCATCCATCATCGACAGCGACCCGCCACAGACCGAAGCCATGGACGAAGAGCCGTTCGATTCGGTGATCTCCGACACCAGACGGATCGTGTAGGGAAAATCGGTCGCGGGCGGCAGAACCGCCTGAAGCGCACGCCAAGCGAGCTTGCCATGGCCGATTTCACGACGACCCGGAGGGCCGACGCGCCCAGCTTCGCCCACCGAATACGGGGGGAAGTTATAATGCAGCAAGAAGTTCGATTTGAAATTCCCGTGCAGCGCGTCAATGAACTGCTCGTCATCGCCGGTGCCCAGCGTGGTCACGACCAGCGCCTGCGTTTCGCCGCGTGTGAACAGCGACGACCCATGGGTGCGCGGCAAAAGACCCGTTTCGCAAACGATCGAACGGATCTCATCCAGACGACGCCCGTCGATCCGGTTGCCATTCTTGACCACGTCGCCGCGCAGAACACTCGATTCCAGCTTCTTGAACGCCAAACCAAGGTTTTCATCGGCAAGCTGCTCTTCGCTCAGCTTGGCCTTGATGGCCTCACGGGCTGCGGAAATCGCATGGGTGCGTTCCTGCTTGTCGCGAATGGCAAAAGCGGCGTGCATGTGCTCTGCACCAGCGGATTTGACCGCTTCGTAGAGCTCCGAATAATCCGGCGGGGTAAAGTTGAACGGCTCTTTCGCGCAGTCTTCGGCGAGCGAGATGATCAGGTCACAGACCGGTTGGATTTGCTCATGCGCAAAGGTAACGGCGCCCAGCATTTCCTCTTCGGTCAGCTCATAGGCCTCGGATTCGACCATCATCACGGCATCTTTGGTGCCCGCGACAACCAGATCGAGCCGCTGCTCGGGATTGTTGCGCAGATTGTGCATGTCGTCGATTTCGGGGTTGAGGATATACTCCCCATCCACAAAACCCACCCGGCAACCCGCGATCGGACCCATGAAGGGTGCGCCCGAAATGGTCAGCGCCGCAGAGGTTGCGATCATGGCCACGATATCGGGGTCATTGACCAGATCGTGGCTGAGCACGGTGCACATCACCAGCGTTTCATGTTTGAAACCTGGGACGAACAGCGGGCGGATCGGACGGTCGATCAGGCGTGCGGTCAGCGTCTCTTTCTCAGAGGGCCGTGCTTCACGCTTGAAAAAGCCACCGGGCACTTTGCCGGCGGCATAGTATCTCTCTTGGTAATGAACGGTCAGCGGAAAAAAGTCCTGACCGGGCTTTGCCTCTTTGGCAAAGGTCACATTGGCCATGACCGAGGTCTCGCCAAGGGTGGCAATAACCGTTCCATCCGCCTGACGGGCGATCTTGCCAGTTTCCAGAGTGAGGGTCTCTTCCCCCCACTGCATCGATTTTTTCGTCTCTTTAAACATCACGTTTCCTAATTTGGCCGATCCGGGCGTATCCCGTCGGGCCCATTTGCATCCGGGGCCGCATTGCCCCGCGGCTTTTTGGTCTTCATCCTGCTATCCCGGCAAAGCCAAACCGAGACAGCAATCGGATCATACGAAAACCGCGCCCTTTTGGAGGCGCGGTATTTTGTCTTAGCGGCGGATGCCGAGGCGCTTGATGAGGTCCAGATACCGGCCCTCGTTCTTGCCTTTGAGGTAATCCAGCAGCTTGCGGCGCTGTGCGACCATCATCAAAAGGCCACGACGACCGTGGTTGTCTTTCTTGTGGGTCTTGAAATGCTCGGTCAGCGTGGTGATCCGCGAGGTCAGAATGGCAACCTGCACTTCCGGCGAACCAGTGTCGCCTTCTTTGGTTCCGAATTCCTTGATGACGCGGTCTTTTTCTTCTGCGGTAATCGACATCGGGGTCTCCTTGCATAAAGTGTGTCGGGCACAAGCCGGGATGTCGTCCAGCAAGGTCCATGGAAAGCCCTCGGGACCATGCCCAAAGGATACGCGCGTATAGGAGAAAATCTCTGGAATTGAAAGCGCGAATCGCTGCGGCTGCGCCCTGTGGCTAGAGGCCGCTGATTTCGGCCATTGCGCTCTGCGGTATCAGCGCGATGTGATCCAGCGTCAGGCCGGATGCATTGGCGATCGTTGCGATGGCAACACCATTCAACAGCAGGTTTTGGACCGGGCCGCCCTCTGCATCAGGTTCAAGGCTGAGCGTGGGATCACCACCGCTCAACGCATCATAAAAGACCAAGAGCCGGTCCTCTTCGGTATCAAAATCGACGATCTCCGCCGCATGACCCGCCGAAATCCAATCCCCCAGCACAATCAAATCGGCCCCCTCCCCCGCATCCACCAGATCGTCATGACCGGCGAGGATCAGATCGTCACCGGGGCCGCCATTGAGGAAATCACCACCGTCGATGTCATCAAGACCAAAGGTCGCCGGATCATCGACCAGCCCAACGACCACATCATCGCCCCAGCCGCCAAACAGCGTATCACGCCCCAACCCCCCGTGCAGCGTGTCATCGTCCAGATCGCCGTGCAGCGCATCGTCGCCCGCATCCCCGTGCAAGAGATCATTTCCGGCGCTGCCGACAAGGCTGTCATCGCCCACGCCACCAGACAGATCATCCGCGTCATTATGGCCATAGAGCGCGTCGCGCCCCTCTCCCCCCGCGAGCACATCCGCCCCATCGCCGCCATGCAGGGTATCGTCGCCGCCCTCGCCGGAAATCCGATCATCACCCTGAGCGCCAAGCAGACTGTCATTCCCGGTTCCGCCGGAAATCGTATCATCTGCCTCCAGACCGTTGATCTGATCGTCCCCGTCGGTCCCGGTGATCTCCTCTGCCTCAGGTGTCCCACTGACGACCTCGCCCGCGCCGACAGGCGGCTGCGGACCAAACACGCTCTCGATCAGGTCAGGCCCCTCATTGCTGCCCTCATCTTCGCCGCTGTCGGTCTCAACCTCCTCCGCCACGGGTTGAAATCCAACAAACGCCGCCGCGCCAACGGCGACCATTCCCAGAAGACTCGCAAACATCAGCATCGCACGCCACTCACATTGACCCGCGATGATTAAAGGCCCAACGCGCCTGTCTGGCAAATCTTTCCCGACTCCGTGGTTAACGGCCTAGCGCCCCGGCGGGACAACCTCATAGCCCTGTTCTTCGGGCTCATCATCAACCATTTCCGCCGGAAACCCCGGGGCGCGAATATCAAGGCCGGTCGCCTCTTCCAGTCGCCGGATGATATCATCCGATTGCGCCCGCGCGCCATAGCGCCGAATACCGTCGTCAAAGATCGAGATCATCAGTGGCGAAATTTCCAGCGGCACGCCCGCATCATCGGCGATCTTCTGAAACAGCCCGATATCCTTTTTGACCAGATCCATGGTGAAACTGATGTCGCGGCTCCCGTTGAGGATCACCTGACTTTCGGTCTCATGCACAAAAGACGTGCCCGAACTGATCTTGATCGCCTCATAGGTCGTCGCAAGGTCAAGCCCGGCCCCCTTCATCGTCACCATCGCCTCGCAGAGCGTCAGCAAATTGGCGGTCGCCAAATAATTCGTCATCACCTTGAGCAGAGACGCGCTGCCCAGATCGCCCGTATGCAAAACGCGCCGCCCCATGGTTGTCAAAAGCGGCAGAATACGCTCGAACGTGGCCCGGTCACATCCGGCAAAGATCGAGATATTGCCGGTATCGGCCCGGTGGCAGCCGCCCGAGACCGGGCAATCCACTGCCGCGCCCCCCCGCGCGATCACAAGCTCGCCCAAACGGCGGATCTCATCCGCATCGGTGGTCGACATCTCCAGCCAGATCTTGCCGGGGGCAACCTCGGGTAACATCTGCTGCATGACGGCATCCGAGGCGGCGGGCGACGGCAGGCAGGTGATCACGATCTCGCAATCGCCCATCATCTGCGCCGGGCTTGCGGCGGCCTTGGCCCCACGCACCACGAAGGATTGCACCAGCTCCGCATTCAGATCGTGCACCGTCAGATCGTGACCGTTGCGCAACAGGCTGCCCGACAGCTTGCCACCAACATTCCCCAGCCCGATGAAACCGATTCTCATGTCTCTCAAGTCCTTCCCTGCACCGCTCTTTGGACGGCTGAGCGCAGCCTTTTGCGATTCGCCTCAGAAATGCAAAGCCATTTGCGACACAAACAGGGAAAAGATGTTCAGCGACGGCGCAGCGTGTCACCAAGGCTCAGCGTCGGTTCCAGCGTGATGCGCACCGGCTCCACTTCACCGGGGCTCACGGCCCGCGCTGCGATGATCTCGGCCGCCTTACGCCCGATTTGCAGCCGGCAGGCATCCATCGTCGCCAACTCGCGTGGCAACCCTTTCAAAAGATCCACGCCGTTGAACCCGGCCAGCCCCATCTGTTCTGGAATGTCGATTCCCTGCTCCAGCAGATAGAGCAAACCGCCGGCCCCGATCATGTCATTCGAGTAGTAGAGGAAATCCAGATCCGGCGTGCGCCGCAGCATCTCAGCGGTCATTTCCCGCCCCTTGAGCAGCGCCGATCCCCCCGAATAAAACTCGTGATCCGCCATCTCGATACCGGCCTTGGCCAGCGCCTCTGTGAACCCCTCGAACCGTTTGCGCGCCCGGTGATCGAGCGGCATCTTGGTGCCCATGAACCCGATCCGCCGATAGCCCGCCTTGATGATCGCCTGCGCCATCTGTTGCCCGGCGCGCCGGTGCGAAATTCCCACGACCGAGTCAATCGGCGTGCCGTCCACATCCATGATCTCGACCACGGGAATCCCGCTCGCCCGCAGCATGGCGCGGCTGGCATCCGAATGTTCCAGTCCCGCGATGATCACCCCAGAGGGCCGCCACGACAGCATCTCATAGAGGACTTTTTCCTCTTTTTCCGGTCGGTATCCGGTCAATCCAACCACCGGCTGAAGATCGGTCTCCTCCAGCACGGCACTGATCCCGGTCATCACCTCGGGAAACACCATGTTGGACATCGACGGAATGATCACGGCCACCAGATTGACCCGTTGGCTGGCCAAGGCGCCCGCGATCTTGTTTGGCACATATCCCAGCCGCTTGGCCGCCTCGAGCACGCGCTGCCGGGTGCCGTCTGACACATCGCCCTTGTTGCGCAGCACCCGACTGACCGTCATCTCCGACACGCCCGCCGCTTCGGACACATCGCGCAGGGTTAGGGGGTGTCGGTCATGTTGTGTCACGGGAAATATCCACAAAGTCTGATGCCCATTGTTACCGCGAACGCCCGGACAGGATCAAGCATGCTGCGCATCCCCACACCAAAACGTCCCGTCATAGAAATCGGACGATGACAAACGCCCCCGCGCGCGCTAATCAAGTCCCCGCGTGGCCCCGTGGCTCAACAGGATAGAGCAGCCCCCTCCTAAGGGGCAGGTTGCAGGTTCGAATCCTGCCGGGGTCACCAAGAGTGTTCAGACTACGCAGTAATCGCGGGGCATTTGGCCTTGCGCTGAGCGAGGGGAGGAATCGCCTTGGTTTCAGCGTTCTCCCATAGCACCGCAGGCCCGCCTTACAGATCCTGCCGCATTCTGCCCTTCATCACCCGCATCCGCTCCAGAGCCTCGCGGTGGCGCTGTTCCATCAGCCGTTCAGTCCGCCCCGAGACCTCCTCGAGCGCGTTGAAGTCCTCGCGGCAGACCAGCGCCGCCACCTCTTTGCCGTGTCGAAAGATCAGCACCCGATCTCCCGTTGTCATGACGTGATCAAGGTAGTTGCGAAAATTCGCACGGATCTTGCGGGTGTTGGCATTGACGAACATGGCTGGCACTCCGGGGCTTTGGCGGGTTGATGTCACCCTGCCTTGATCCCGGTTAACGTCACCTTGACGCGCCGTGCGCCCGCCATCCACGCCGCTTGGATGGCGTGTACAAAACGCGCGTATCTAATGTACCTGCTGTACACATGGTCAGCCCGGCAAGCTGCCGTTCAGGACATACTTGAGAATATCCACCACCTGCGCCGGTTCCCGCGCCACGGCGAGTGCTGCGGCATCCACCTCCTTGAGCGCATGGTCATGTTCCGGGCGTTGCAGGATGATCAGCGACTTGCCAAGTGCGGCCGCATAGCCCGCATCAAAAGCGGCATTCCACTGCTTGTAGTGTTCACCAAAGCGGACAACCACAACATCTGCGTCTGCAATACCCTTGCGGGTGCGGATCGCATTGACCATCGCCCCCTTGTGATCGTGCCAGAATTTGTTGGGTTCTTCCCCCAAAATCGCGACACCGCAATCGTCCGAGGCCGCGTGATCGGTGACCGGACTCAAGAACTTGACATCAAGCCCTTGAGATCCCTCAATAATCTGATCCCGCCAGTCGGTGTGGATTTCTCCCGACAGATAAACCGTCAGCATGGTGTCCTCCTCTTGTCTCAGCCCCGCAGCACCCCGCCGGTGGCCTTGGTCACTTTCTCGATTATCTTGGCCGAAACAGTCTCTATTTCGGCCTCAGTCAGCGTTTTATCGCGCGGTTGCAGCCGCACAGTGAGGGCCAGAGATTTCTTGCCCTCGCCCAGATTACCGCCGATGAACGCGTCAAAGATACGCACATCCTCGATCAACGCCTTATCTGCGCCGGACGCCGCATTGATCAAGGTGAGCGCTTCGATCTGCGCATCCACGACAAAGGCGAAATCCCGTTCAACGGCTTGCAAGTCACTGATATCCAGAGCACCTCTGCTCGCCGAGCTCTTGCGCGGCAGGGGAATATCAGCCGGATACAGGGTAAAGGCCACGGCAGGTCCTTTGACATCCAGCGCCTGCAAAATACGCGGATGAACCTCTCCGAACACGCCCAGAACCTTCTTCGGGCCAAGACAAATCCGCCCATGCCGGCCCGGATGGAACCAGACCGGACCATCCCGCAGGATCTGCACCTTGGACGGTGCGCCAATCGCTGACAGGATCGCTTCTGCATCCGCCTTGGCGTCAAACACATCAACCGCCCGCGCGCTCCCATGCACGTCCTTCGGTCCGGTGCGACCAACCAGCAGACCCGCTACCTGTAGGTGTTGCTCTCCCGGTTCACCCCCATGGAATGCGTGCCCCACCTCGAATAGGGCCAGATCCATGATCCCTCGCGCCTGATTGCGCGCTGCCGCTTGCAACAGACCGGGCAGCAAATCGGGGCGCATATGACTCATGTCCGAACTGATCGGATTGGCCAGCATTGTCGCATCATCTCCACCGCCAAACAGCGTCGCCGCCGCATGGTCGATAAAGCTGTAGGTGACGCATTCATTATAGCCAAGCGCCGCCCCCGTACGCCGAGCGATCTGCTCGCGCTTTTGCATCGGGCTCAGAATTGGCTTCGGCACGCCCGGCAGCGCGCGCGCCATTGGCCGGCCTTTCAGTTTGGTCAGCGACGCAATCCGCGCCACCTCTTCCACCAGATCGGCCTCGCCCAGAATATCCGGTCGCCAGCTAGGGACATAGGCCATGCTGCCTTCTATCTTGAACCCAAGCGCCGTAAGTGTCTGACGTTGCTCGCTTTCTGGAATGTCCATCCCGACGAGAGATTGCACCCGAGCCGGGTCTAGCCGATAGGCGCGGCTCACATCCGGCACCTTGCCCGCGACCACGCGGTTGGACGGAACGCCACCGCAAAGATCCAGGATCATCTGCGTCGCCAGATCCAGCGCCTCCATGTTGAACGCGGGATCAATGCCACGCTCGTTGCGATAGCGCGCGTCGGAGTTGATCCGCAGGGCACGGCCGGTCGTGGCGATTTGCACCGTGTCCCAGACCGCCGCTTCCAGAAACACATTCACGGTCTCATCGGTGCATCCCGTTGGAAGCCCGCCCATGATGCCACCAATGCTCTCGATGCCGCTGTCATCGGAAATTACCACCTGACCGCGGCCAAAGGTATATTCCTTTTCGTCGAGGCCTATCAGCGTCTCGCCGCCCGTCGTGCGATGCACGCGCAGATCACTGCTCACCTTGTCAGCGTCGAACACATGCAAGGGGCGGTTGCGGTCATAGGTGAAAAAGTTGGTAATATCGACAAGCGTTGAAATGGGGCGCAGCCCGATGGCCCGCAACCGCTGTTGCAGCCACTCGGGCGAGGGGCCGTTCTTGACTCCCCGGATCAGTCGTCCGGCAAAAACCTCACAGCCGCCGGTCGCGGTATCTTCGTCAATCGTCACGCCAATGGGGCAAGAGAATTGCCCTTCAATATCAACGGTTTTAGCGGGTTTCATCGTGCCCAGCCCCCGCGCCGCGAGATCGACTGCGATGCCGCGCACGCCAAGCGCATCGGGACGGTTTGGGGTAATCGCAATCTCGATCACCGGGTCCACCTTGGCGGGGTCATGTGTGGCCAACCAATCAGTGAACCGCTCGCCCACCTCGCCCGAGGGCAGCTCGATGATGCCGTCGTGCTCTTCGCTCAACTCCATCTCGCGCTCGGAACACATCATGCCATAGCTCTCGATACCACGGATCTTGCCCACGCCGATGGTGGTGTCGATCCCGGGCACATAGACGCCCGGCTTGGCGATCACTACGGTAATCCCTTCACGTGCATTGGGCGCGCCGCAGATGATCTGTGTCTCGCCATCCGCCGTGGCCACCTGACAGACTCGCAGCCGGTCCGCATCGGGATGCGGTTCCGCCTTGAGCACCTTGCCGATGGTAAACTCACGCAGCCGCGCGGCGGGATCGGTGATCCCCTCTACCTCCAGCCCCAGATCGGTCAGGGTCTCGGCGATCTCGGTAACCGAGGCCGTGGTTTCCAGGTGCTCTTTCAGCCAGGACAGTGTGAATTTCATGCGTGCTTTTCCGCCTGCAAATATGGGTTACAGAGGGCTTTACCGGATATGTCGGGCATGGAAAACCCCGCATTGCTGCGGGGCTTTGTCTTGGTCGCCGGTTCAGGCGGATTACTTCTTCCAGCGGCCCGAGAAATCAAAGGCGCTGTCATAACCAAAGAGCGCGACAGAGCCTCCGGTATGCAGAAACACGACACGCTCGCCTTTCTTGAAATGACCCTTGCGGATCAGGTCGATAAAGCCCGCAGCCCCCTTGGCCGAATAGACCGGATCGAGCAGGATCGCCTCCAACTCGGCAAACATGTGAATTGCCTCGATGCCGGATTCTGTAGGAATACCATAGCCTTCGCCGACGTAATCGGTATTGGCGACCACATCCTCGCGCTTGACCACACCGGCGCAGCCCAGCTTTTCAGCAGTGGCACAGGCGAGGTTATAGACGTTCTCTTCCTGCTTTGCCTTGGGCGCGCGCACGCCAATTCCGAGGAGCGGAATCTGCGCATTCATCGCTTTGAGCCCGGTGATCAGCCCCGCCTGCGTGCCTGCACTTCCGGTGGCATGGACAATGTGATCCACCTTGAGCGCCCGATCATTGAACTGCGCCAGCATCTCAAAGGCGCAGTTGACATAGCCTAGCGCGCCCGTCGGGTTCGACCCACCACCGGGGATGGTATAGACATTGCGCCCCTCGGCGCGGAACTTGTCCGCGACCTTTTCCATCTCGGCATTCATATCGCCGCCGCCGGGGCGCTTTTCCGTGGTCGCGCCGTGCATATGGTCCAGAAGGACGTTGCCGCCATTGTTGTAGTTGGCGTTGTTGGAGCCGGTTCTGTCCTCAAGTAGCAGGTGGCAATCCATGCCCAGCTTGGCCGCAAAGGCCGCCGTTTGGCGCGCGTGGTTGGACTGGGTGGCGCCCTGGGTCATCACCATATCCGCGCCCTGCAATTCGGCCTCGGCCATCAGGAACTCGAGCTTGCGGGTCTTGTTACCACCGGTGCTGAGGCCGGTGCAATCGTCGCGCTTGATCCAGATTTCCGGCCCGTTCAATTCCTTGGTCAAACGATCCAGTCGCTCAAGTGGCGTTGGCAGATGGGCGAGAAATCGGCGGGGATAGCGGGCAAGATGCATGGGTGTCCTCCATTAACATGCGTTTTCTGTAGGCTAAGGCGGGACATTGGCCGCGTCTAATGCTATTATCGTCACCTATAATGCAAGGGGTGCAATATGCGGCTGGAATGGCTGGATGATATTCTAGCAGTAGCAGATGCGGGATCACTCGCACGCGCCGCCGAGATACGGCATGTCAGTCAATCCGCCTTCACCCGACGTCTGCGTGCCATTGAAGAGGCGCTCGGCGTGCCGCTCTTTGACAGGCGGCGCAAACCCGTGGTGCTTTTACCCGATATCGAGGCGCAGGCAGGCGAGATGCGGGCGCTGGCCACGCAACTGCGCCACCTACGCGAGAACCTGATGCAGAGCTCCGGCGCCCGCGGCCTCACGCTCGCCTGTCAGCATGCCATCACCACCACCCATTCCCCCGCGATTGTCAGCATCCTGACCGCACAAGGCGGGCGACCCGTGCGGGTGCGCTCTGACAACCGCGAGGAATGTCTCTTGCGCCTTTTATCCGGCGAGGCCGATCTGGCCGTGGTCTATGCCGTGCCCGAGATTGCGCCGCTCACGCTCAGCCGAAGTTTCGAGCAGGTGCTCTTGGGACGCGAACGGCTGAGGCCCGTGGCGGCCCCGCGTCTTGCGCAGGGTGACGATCTGCCGTTCATCGGCTATCCGGGAGACGTGTTTCTGGGTCAGATCATGGCCCGCGCGATCCTGCCACGGATTCCCGCAAACCGTATCCTGCGCCGTCGGGCCGAAACCGCCCTGACGCTGGCAGCCCATGAATATGCGCGCCGGGGAATCGGGGTGGCATGGCTTCCCGAAGGCATGGTGCAACGCGATCTGGATGAGGGGCGTCTGGTGCCGCTCGATCTGACCCTACCGGGGCAGGAAATGGAGCTTTGGATGATCCGGCTCAGTGAACGCAGCGATGATGGCTGGGCGCATGATTGGTCGAGGCTGGTCGCGGCATTGGGTGTCTGAGCCAGCTCAGACCACCCGGATCACATCCTTGTCGATGGCGAGCATATATCCATGACGCGCGATATTCTTGACCAAAAGCTCGCTCACCAACTGATTGCCCAAGGTATCACGAAGGCGTTTGATCCGTGTGGCGCCCGCCGCCTCTTCGCAATCCTCGGGCTTGCGGCCTGAAATCACCGCCTCAATCTCTGCTCCGGTCATCACGTCATCATCCATCCGCGCCTCGGCCAGAACGCTGAGGGTTTCCATGGCGGCATCGGTCAGCTTGAATCCCATATCGTTGAGATAGACCGTCTTTTCATCGCGGCTGATCAACAGCGAACTGACCTGAATTCCCGACCGCTCGATTTGTGCCATCCGGCGGTTGAGGGTAATCAGCATCACCAGAAACACAAGTGAGGCCACGAGGAGCGCTGTTGCAAAGACCAGCAGTACAAAGATGACCATCCTGTAACTGACCAATGTTTCTGAGAATGCCGTGCCAGAAAGAGCAAGGATCTCCAGCAGTTTGATTTCGCCTTGACCGGTCAGTGCGTCGTTCTCGACAAATATCCGCTCGACCCGCGCATTAAAGGCGTTGGCGTCCGGCAGGCTGAGAAACAGGAAAATGGCCGCAATCGTGAGGATCGCCACAATGCCACCCACTCCAGCAATCACCACGCGGTTGCCAGATCGGCGCGCATCGGCGGCGGTGGTGGTTATCCCGCGCATCGGCGCGCCTGTGAAAATGTCACCTTAGTTTTCCTTCTTCGACAGCACCTTGAGCAAGGTCAGCCCTTGCTGTGCCAATTGCGCTCGAAGGGCCGCCTCTGCCGAGGCGCAGGGCGCGTTCACGACGGTCACGTCGTAATAAAGCTCAAGCGGTTTGTCGCGCTTGGCCTTGTATTCCACCTGACAGGCCGCATGCGCCGAAGATGCGGCAAGGACGAGGCCAAAGGCAAGAATGAGGGGGCGTATGCTTTGTGTCATTCGGCGAAGATGCGCCAAGGCCAGCAGCTATTCAATAACTTGTGCGACGGAGTGACCGCGAAACGGCGTGTTATCTGATATCATCTGGGCGTTATTGCCTGTCTGGACAGCCTGCCCTCACCCTTGGGTTACAGCGTCCGGTCATGTGGGCCGACGCAGAGTAACGACCGTCAGCATCCTGAAAGGAATGACCATGCATCGCAAGTTCATCGCTCTCATCATCGGCGCGGCTCTGACCGTGACCAGCCTCACCGCCGCACCTGTCCAAGCGCAGAACCGGGGCGAGACCGCCGCCATCATCGCCGGTGTGGCTGCGCTGGCCATCGTCGGCGCCGCGATTTCCGACGACCGTAACCGCGACCGCCGCAAGGATTATGTCACACGTGGTCACGGATATCAGCAACCCTACTATGCCCCCAAAAGACATCACAAGCAGGTCTACAAGCACAGCCCCAAGCGGCATCACTACAACCAGCAGCGCTATTATCAACCCCAGCGTGGCTATGGGCGTCCACACCAAGGCCGCCCGGTCTATCAGCGCGGGTATGGCAACCACGTTCCTTACCACCGGGACAATCATCGCAACTAAACTCGTCGCATCTGAAAGGAGCGTCCGATGTTCAGCAAATTCACCTCAGTCCTTATGATCGGCGCTCTTGCGCTGACCACGGTCACCGCAACGCCTGCGCTTGCCCGCGATAAAAGCGACAATCGCAACCTCGCCGTTGGGCTTGCCTTGGGCGCAATCGTTGGCGCGGCGATTGCCAGCAACAACAAGCAGAAAAACAACGGCGGGTATCGGGACTACGATGGTCGAAATGACTACAACCATGATCGTCGCCATGACAACGCCTATGACGATCGCGGCCATGGCAACGGTCGCGGAGGCTATGGCAACACCTATGGCCGGGCGCAGCGCGTCAACTTGCCGGGGGCCTGTCGTGTCTACGCGGGCAACCGGGCTGGATATTCTGGCCGCTGCCTGAACCAGCGTTACGGCTCTTACAATGCCCTGCCGTCAGCCTGTGCCGTGCGCGTAGGCGGGCATCATCAGGTGATCTATCGCGACAATTGTCTGAACCAATACGGCTATTACTGAACCCTTCGAGCAGACGGGAGGGGGAGGGGCTTGCCCCTCCCTTTGCATTTGCCGCCGCCCTGTGTATTTGCGGGCCATGTCCGGTCCTGATTTCAGCCATGAACACACCGCCCATTCACAGGGCTATCGGCGCATTGCCGGTGTTGACGAGGTCGGGCGCGGACCGCTGGCGGGGCCGGTGACCGCCGCCGCCGTGATCCTGGATCCGGGCAATATTCCCGAAGGCCTGAATGATTCCAAAACGCTGAGTGCTGCCCGTCGCGCGGTGCTCTGTGGCGTAATCCTCGCGACGGCACATGTCAGTGTCGCCCATGCCAGCGTAGACGAGATTGACCGGCTTAATATCCTGCGCGCCTCACATCTCGCGATGGAGCGTGCAATTGCGGGGCTTGGACTTGCGCCTGACCTCGCGCTGATTGATGGCAACCTGATCCCACGCGGTCTGACCCTGCCAGCCCGCGCCATTGTGCGCGGCGATGCCATTTCACTCTCTATTGCGGCAGCCTCAATTGTCGCGAAAATCAGGCGCGATCAGATCATGTGGGATTTGGCGCAACAGTTTCCCGGTTATGGCTGGGAGCGAAACGCAGGATACCCGTCGAAAAGCCACAAGCAAGCGCTTCTAAATCTTGGGGTGACCCCACACCATAGACGTTCATTCAAACCAGTCCACAATATATTGTATCAAGAAGAATAACTAACCCTATGATTCAAAAAAGAAATTGACGGCGAATCAGCTTTGACTCATCTTGGTCCCCAACCACCAGAGCGCAAAAGCGCCGGGACAGAGGCAGAAGATGACAACAATGACCAAAGCCAAGAGCGCGCCTGCGCTCCCTCTCAATACGATTATTGCCGGTGATTGCATCGAGGTGATGAACAGCTTGCCAGAGGCAAGCGTCGATCTCATTTTTGCCGATCCACCCTATAATCTCCAACTCAAGGGTGATCTGCATCGTCCTGACAATAGCCAGGTGGATGCGGTCGATGATGCGTGGGACCAGTTTGCCAGCTTCGCTGCTTATGATAAGTTCACCCATGACTGGCTCAAAGCGGCGCGCCGACTGCTTAAACCCCATGGGGCAATCTGGGTCATCGGATCTTATCACAACATTTTTCGGGTAGGGGCGGCGTTGCAGGACGCGGGCTATTGGATCCTGAACGATGTGATTTGGCGCAAGTCCAACCCGATGCCGAATTTCCGCGGCAAGCGCCTGACCAACGCGCATGAAACGATGATCTGGGCCTCGAAATCAGAGGGCGCGAAATACACATTCAATTACGAGGCGCTGAAATCGCTGAATGATGGCGTGCAGATGCGCTCGGATTGGGTGCTCCCGCTCTGCACCGGGCATGAGCGGCTCAAGGATGACAAGGGCGACAAGGCGCATCCGACGCAAAAACCCGAGAGCCTGTTGCACCGCGTCTTGGTCGGGTCCACCAACCCCGGAGATGTCATTCTGGATCCATTTTTTGGCACGGGCACCACAGGGGCCGTTGCCAAGATGCTGGGCCGCGACTACATCGGCATCGAGCGTGAGGCCGCCTATCGCGTGGTCGCGGAAAAGCGGCTGGCAAGCATTCGCAAATTTGACCGCGACGCGCTTCAGGTCTCGACCTCGAAACGGGCAGAGCCGCGCGTGCCCTTTGGTCAGTTGATTGAGCGCGGCATGTTGCGTCCCGGTGAAATGCTCACATCCATGAACGGGAAATGCGCCGCAAAGGTGCGCGCTGATGGCACTTTGGTGGCTGATAGTATCAAGGGCTCGATCCATCAGGTCGGCGCACATCTCGAAGGCGCGCCCTCTTGTAATGGCTGGACCTATTGGTGCTTCAAGCGCGAGGGCAAGGTTGTGCCTATCGACGTGCTACGCCAGCAAATACGCTCGGAAATGGAAGAGCGCCCCAACTGATCCCCAAGACACCGCCGGTGCCCAAGGCCTGACTTTCTCGGGCACCATTGACCTGCCCCGCCTTCATGGCGGGGCTTTTTTCGTCACTGGTCCGGGGCACGAGTGACAAGAGCGGTCAGCTCGGAAAAGAGTGTATTGGGCTGCAATAGTCTCTCTTTCATATCCCAGAGCGCGGAGATGCGCCCTGCGGACAGAACATGACCAGCCATTGCATCTAACTTGGCTCTTATGTCCGCCTCGGGCATCGGGGCCTCAGGTCCGCCGCGCGCATTGACATCGCCTGAGGAAAGCCGCCGCCCGTCCCGCAGGATGGCCGTGACATCCGACCAGCGCCCGGCGGGAAAGCGGGCGGAATGGCGCGGTTCTTCGCGCACGGTGATACGGGCATGTATCTTGGCAACGTCTGCATTCCGAAGTCCTGCGCCGGTTATGTGTTCCGGGCCGATCCGCCCATGAACCAACAAGGACGCGAGAGCAAAGCCAAGCGAATACTGTGCCTCGCTGGTGGTGGTGGGAAGTCCGGAGTAAAGCGCAGCAGATTCAGCAAAGGTTGCAACCTCAAGCGTCTCGATTTCGGGTCCAGTAACCGCGTGCTCGACCATCAGCACGCGAACGCCTTCGAGCGCACCATGGGCCCAACGACAGATTGGATAGGGCTTAATGTAGTTCCGCAAGAGCGTCCAATCCTGTCCCAAATCTCCCCAAATATGCGTCACGTCGGCCCCTTCGACCGTGATGGCGGGCGCGCCGATAAAGCCACGCTCGGCCTGTATCAGAGACGAAATCCCAACCAATGCGCCCATTCCTGACCCATCATGCAGCATGGTGGGATTGGCGATCTCGCGCATCATCTGACTGCGCGGCCCATGGTATTCGGCGATACCCATGGCCTGACGCAACACCTCGGGCGTTTGCCTCCGAAGATGTGCCCCCAGTGTCGCGACCCCTAATGCATTCCATGCCCCCGACGTGTGGTAATCAGCGGTGGTGGCATGCAGCGCGACGCCCGCCCGTGCGGCTATCTCATAGCCCACGGCAAGGGCTGTGAGCGCCTGCCGCCCGGTCAGATCCAAGGATTGCTCGGCATAGGCAAAGAGCGCTGGCACCAGGGCACAGCCGATATGTCCCTTGGTCGGGTTGTAGCCATCATGCCCATCGAGATTGTCAATCTGCGTGGCCAAGGCCCAAGCCGCCCCCGGCCTCGCGCAGCGCCGACCATCAAAGAGCAAAGTTGCGCTGTGTTTGTCACTACTCGCACCGTGAAAATCGACCGCAAACTCGCGCGCGATCCTACTCACGTCGAGCGATGCCGCCCCCGCCGCAACTCCAAGTGTGTCGACAAGCAGTAATGCGGCCCGTTCAAGCACCGCCTCAGGAATGGAAACCGAAGGATCAAGCGAAAAGTCAGCGATCTTATCAAACTGATGAGGCACCGGAGCAAAGGACATCAAGGCATCTTTCTGCAAGGAACATTTCCTCACCCTGACGCGATTACGCGAAGCCTTGAGTCCTGTTTGCGACATGTCCTATCCCGCAATCTCCTCTTGCAGCATAAGAAATCGGCTGTTAGCTATTGGCAACATCCGTTGGGGTGCCCGTTTTCGGGCTGAGAGACATTACGTCAACCCATCGAACCTGATCCGGTTGATACCGGCGTAGGGAACGGACATCAGCACGCAACACGCGTCCCAAGTCCGTTTCGCTCGACATGAGAGGACTGGCCGATGGTGGCAACGGCATTGACAATCGCGGGCTCCGATAGCGGCGGAGGTGCGGGGATTCAGGCGGACCTCAAGACCTTTTCGGCCCTGGGTGTTTATGGCGCCAGTGTGATCACCGCCGTGACCGCACAAAACACCTGTGCGGTCACCGATGTGCATCCCGTTCCGAATGCCGTTGTTGCCGCTCAGATCGCTGCTGTTTTGGGCGATATCAGGGTCGATTGTATCAAAATTGGCATGTTGGGCGATGCCAGCCTGATCGAGACCGTGGCAGAGGCTCTGGTGGCGTACTCTGGACCGATCGTGCTTGATCCGGTCATGGTTGCCAAATCCGGAGCAAAGCTCTTGCCGGATGCAGCCCGAGAGGCTTTGATCGCGCTACTTTTGCCGCGTGCCGATCTAATGACCCCGAATTTACCCGAGGCCGCGAGCCTTCTTGGCGCCTCAGAGGCTGAGGATGACGCTGAGATGCAAGCTCAAGGTCAGCGCCTGCGCGACATGGGTGTTCAAGCGGTACTGATGAAGGGTGGACACGGACGCGGCGACACTTGCAGCGATTGGCTGATCTCTGACGGGGTGGTGAGGTTCGACGCGCCCCGTATCGCCACGCGCAACACCCATGGGACGGGATGTACTCTGTCCTCTGCCATCACGGCGGGGCTCGCAAAGGGCCTAACATTGCACAAAGCGGTAGAGAACGCACATATCTGGCTGCATCGGGCGATTCTGGCCGCCAACATGTTGGAGATCGGCCAAGGACATGGCCCGGTGCATCATTTTCACGAGATCTGGACATGAGCAAGGCGATCACCATACGAGGGGCGGGGATCGTGGGCCTCTGCGTTGCCACAGAGTTGATCGCACAAGGCGCGCGCGTGATCCTGCGTGATCCTGCGCCAGAGCCGGGACCAACCGCATGTTCTTGGTGGGCGGGGGGTATGCTTGCGCCTTTTTGTGAAGGATTCAGTGCAGAAGAACCCGTAGTCCGCCTGGGTCAACAGGCGGCGGATTGGTGGTCAGCACAGGGCGTCAAAGTCGAGCGTAAAGGCACTCTTGTGGTAACGTTGCAACGTGATCGCCGCGAACTGGATCAATTTGCCCGAAGGACCAAGGGGCACCGGCTGGTATCAAGTGAGGAACTGGCCAAGTTAGAGCCGCATTTGGCCGAGCATCACGCTCGTGCGCTGTATTTCAAAGATGAGGCGCATATTAACCCGCGCATGGCCCTCGCGCAGTTGCGGGATCGGCTTGTTCTCTCTGGCGTCGTATTCGAGCAAAGCGCTGAGACCCCGCATGGCCCTGTGATCGATTGCCGCGGACTTGCGGCGCAAGATGCATTGCCTGAACTGCGGGGCGTCAAAGGCGAAATGGTCATCCTGCGCGCCCCGGATGTGACCCTAAATCGGCCCATCCGTCTACTTCATCCCCGCTTTCCGCTCTATATCGTCCCGCGTGGGGACGGAGTTTTGATGCTGGGCGCGACGCAGATCGAAAGTGAGGAACGCGGGCGCACCTCGGTCCGGTCTGTGATGGAGTTGCTCTCTGCTGCCTACGCACTGCACCCGGCCTTTGGCGAGGCGGAGGTGATGGAGATCGGTGCAGACGCTCGCCCAGCTTTTCCCGACAACCTGCCGCGCATCATCCGCAAAGGGGACACGATCTATGCCAACGGCCTCTTTCGTCACGGCTTTCTTCTGTCGCCTATCGTGGCACGGATGGTGGCCGGTTTGGTGACAGGCGACAATACAAACCCGGAGTTTTTGGCCCATGAATATCACGGTTAACGGCACCACGCAGGATACCGCAGCCACAACGCTCGACGCGCTGCTGACCGAGTTGGGCTATGGCGAGGCCAAGGTGGCCACAGCGGTGAATGAAAGTTTTGTTCCTGCTATAAAAAGGCCGAAACAGAGACTGAATCACGGCGACCGCATCGAGATCGTCGCACCAAGGCAAGGGGGCTGAGATGCCTGTTTTCTACGAGACCGAGATCGCATCGCGGCTGATGTTGGGTACTGCGCAATACCCGTCGCCGGCGATCCTCGCGCAGGCGTTCCGCCGCTCTGGCGCGGGCATCGCCACCGTTTCGGTGCGCCGGGAGTCCGGGGGCGACCGCGCGGGACAGGCATTCTGGGACATGATCCGCGAACTAGGCGTGCACGTCCTGCCCAATACGGCCGGCTGTCACTCGGTGCGCGAGGCGGTGACCACGGCGCAAATGGCGCGCGAGATCTTTGACACCAACTGGATCAAACTAGAGGTAATCGGCCATGCCGACACCCTGCAGCCCGACCCCTTTGGATTGGTCGAGGCGGCCCGAGTCCTGTCTGAGGACGGGTTTCAGGTGTTCCCTTACTGCACCGAGGATCTCGTGCTCTGCGAGCGGCTTGTCGAGGCCGGGTGCCGGGTTCTGATGCCTTGGGGCGCACCCATTGGTACGGGGCTGGGACTCAACAATATCTATGGGTTGCGCAGTTTGCGCGCGCATTTCCCCGATCTGCCCTTGGTGATCGACGCTGGCCTTGGCCTTCCCTCACAGGCGGCGCACGCGATGGAACTGGGCTATGACGCCGTTCTTCTGAACACCGCCGTCGCCAAGGCTGGCGATCCGGCCATGATGGCCGAAGGGTTCGCACGCGCGCTAGAGGCCGGGCGGCTGGCCTTTGAAGCCGACCCGATGGAGCCGCGCGACATGGCGGCACCTTCGACCCCCGTTCTGGGGAGGGCCTTTACCTGATGACCTTGCCGCGTTTCTATCCGATTTTCGATCACGCCGACTGGTTGCGCCGTCTGCTGCCGCTCGGCGTGGGGTTGGTCCAATTGCGGATCAAGGATGTTCCCAACGGCATGCTGAAACAGCAAATCGCGCTGGCACAGGGTCTGTGCCGCGCCCATGGTGCAATTCTCGTGGTTAACGATCACTGGCAGGCGGCGATTGATGCAGGCTGCACTTGGGTGCATCTGGGGCAAGAGGATCTCGATACCGCCGATATCCCTGCGCTCCGCCGCGCCGGGATCAAGATCGGGCTTAGCACCCATGACCATGCCGAACTGGACCGCGCGCTGTCCTATGCCCCTGATTACGTGGCGCTTGGTCCGGTTTATCCGACCATCCTGAAAAAGATGAAGTGGCACGAACAAGGGCTGGGCAAGCTGACGGAATGGAAGCACCTGATCGGTGATATCCCCCTCATCGCAATCGGCGGCATGTCGGTGGAGCGTGCGCAAGGCGCGTTGAGCGCCGGGGCGGATGTGGTCTCTGCCGTGACGGACATTACCCTCAACCCTGACCCCGAAGCTCGGGTGCGGCAATGGTTGGACGTGACTGGATGAGTCGTTATGCGCGTCAGATCGCCCTCCCCGAGTTCGGGACCGTGGGGCAGGACCGGCTGGCCGCGGCGCATGTGCTGGTCGTGGGCGCAGGCGGGCTGGCGGTGCCGGTGCTGCACTACCTCGTGGGTGCAGGCGTCGGGCGGATCACGTTGATGGATGGTGACCACGTTTCCCTCAGCAACCTGCACCGTCAGACGCTGTTTCGCATGGCGGATATCGGCAAACACAAGGCACGGGTTGCGGCCACACATATGACCGCTCTCAACCCGGATTGCACGATTTCCGCCGTGTTAGAGCCGCTTGATCCGCTAAACGCTCCCCGCTATGTCACTGCCGCCGATCTGGTTCTCGACTGCGCTGACAGTTTCGCGGCGAGCTATGTGCTGTCCGACACCTGCCTGACGCAAGGCAAGCCGCTGATCAGCGCCTCCATCGTTGGCACCTCTGGCTATGTGGGCGGCTTCTGCGCTGGCGCGCCCTCTTTGCGCGCGCTTTTCCCGGATTTGCCCGACCGGCTGGGCAGTTGCGATGCCGATGGCGTGCTGGGCCCGTCGGTTGGCGTCATAGGTAGCCTTCAGGCGCAGATGGCACTGGCGGTTTTGGCGGGAATAGAGCCTGATCCCCTTGGTCAACTCGTGACGTTCGAGGCGATTGGCCATCGCTTTGGCGGTTTCCGCTTTGATGGTGCGCCCGAGCCAGAGACCGGTTTCCGCTTTATCGCGACCGGTCAGATCACACACGACGACTGGCTGATCGACCTGCGCGCCGAGACTGAGAGCGGTCCCGCGCTGCCAAACGCCATCCGCCGCTGCGTCCCCGACTTCAATAACCCCGACACCCGCCCCCAAGGCGCGCGTGCCGTGCTCGCCTGCCGTTCCGGCCTGCGGTCTTGGCAGGCCGCGACGCGATTGCGCGCCTATTGGGACGGAGAGATTGCCTTGATCGCCCTTGGCGACGTTCAACAGGAGACTGACACATGAGACACCTCACCCTGATCCTTGCCCTGATGGCGAGTCCAGCCTTGGCGCAGGACAAGATGACGCTGATCCTCGACTGGTTCATAAACCCGGATCACGGCCCGATCATTGTGGCCGAGGAACTGGGCTATTTCCAAGACGCTGGACTTGAGGTCGAGGTGATCGCCCCTGCCGATCCCTCTGACCCGCCCAAGATGGTCGCTGCCGGCCAGGCTGATCTGGCGATTTCCTATCAGCCGCAGTTGCATATGCAGATCGAGAACGGGCTGCCGCTGCGCCGCGTTGGCACGTTGGTCGCCACGCCGCTCAACTGCCTCTTGGTGCTCGAGGATGGGCCGATCAAATCCACGGCCGATCTCAAAGGTCGCAAGGTGGGCTTCTCGGTGGCGGGTGTCGAAGAGGTTTTGCTCTCGACCATTCTCGCGCAGCATGGCCATAGCCTGAGCGACATTGAACTGGTCAGCGTCAACTGGTCACTCTCGCCCTCGCTTATGTCTGGCCAAGTGGACGCGGTCATCGGCGCCTATCGCAATTTTGAACTCAATCAGATGGAGATCGAGGGCGTTCCGGGGCGCTGTTTCTACATCGAGGAAGAGGGCGTACCCGCCTATGACGAGCTGATCTATGTCGCCAATCCCGACACGATGAACGCCGACATGATCCGCCGCTTTCTCCATGCCACAGAGCGTGCGACGCAATACATCATGAACCATCCGCAAGAGAGCTGGGAGATTTTCGCCAGCACGTCGCCCGAATTGCAGGACGAGTTGAACGAAAAGGCCTGGGTTGACACCTTTCCGCGCTTTGCCACCCGGCCCGCGGCACTCGATCATGCGCGTTACAAACGGTTCGAACAATTCCTGCTCGACACCGGGATGATCGAGAACGCAACGCCTGTCTCCGGGCTGGCCATGGACCTGAACGCAGAATGACCCAAGGATACGGAGTGACCTTTCCCCGCCTGCGCGATGCGGCGGGCACGGTTTGGCAGGATTACACCCATCACGCCTTTGTCGAGGGGCTGCGCGAGGGCACGCTGCCGCACAAGGCGTTTCTGGGCTATCTGGTGCAGGACTACGTGTTTCTCATCCATTTCGCCCGGGCCTGGGCCTTGGCCGTAACCAAGGCTGATGCTCTCGAGGAAATGCGCGCCTGTGCCGCCACGGTGAATGCGCTGGTCAATCACGAACTCAGCCTGCATGTGAAAACCTGTGCCGAGGCGGGGCTGAGCGAGGCAGACCTCTATAGCGCCGAAGAGCATCCCGCTAATCTGGCCTATACGCGCTATGTGCTCGATGCCGGGCATTCCGGCAATTTCCTCGATCTGCTGGCGGCGCTTGCCCCTTGTGTCATGGGTTACGGCGAGATTGGCACGCGGGTGGGTCCGGTTGCGGCGGATCATCCCTATGCCGAGTGGATCAACACCTATGCAGGCGACGCCTATCAACAGGTGTGCGGTGATGCGGGCGCGCTTTTCGATGGGGCTGTGGCCCGCCGTCTGGGTGCAGGAGCGCAGAGCACGCCGGGTTGGGCGCGCCTCTGCCAACGCTTCACCACCGCCACGCGGCTTGAGGTGAGTTTCTGGGATATGGGTCTGTCCTTTGGCCACTAAGTTCGACTGCCGCGCGGCCTGACATGCTCAGGCTGCGCGGCTGGCGACGATGGCAAAGAGCGCCACATAAGTGAGCTGATGCGCGGCCTGATCGAGACCAAGGTAATGCCAGAAACGCGGGTCAGCATCATCAACACCGTTCTGGCGAACAGCGCGGGATTTTGCCCAGTCGATGTGATAATGCAGGACCGTTTCCGCGATTGCGAGTCCAAGAGAAAATTTCCAAGTCAGACCGAACCAGAGCAGGATGGGCAGGCTGAATGCGCCATGCAATCCGGCGTGAAGGACACCGGAAGGATGACCATAGCGTCCCTTGTTGGCAGCCATCCACCCGGTCTGAAGCTGAAAATCGGCAAGGTAATGCTTGATCTGAAACAAGATCAAAAAAAGACTTAGGTTGAAAATGCTCGTCATGTGACACCTGGCGGCGCGGGCGTGTAGGCGGAGCTATCAGTGCAACGGTTCTCCGACAGAAACGCGATTTGAACCAAATTGGGTCGAGCGGTAATTCCGAAAGTCTAGCACATCGTACAGGCTGATGCATCAACGCCGCGGGAGTCCCATGGCGACTAGGGTTTCCAAATCGGTCTTGATACCTGCGACCAGCGCGGGCCACTTTGGAAAGTGAAAACCGTATTTGATCACCTCAAGTGTGAAATCAGGACGCACAGTGAGCGCTTGCTCCAAGGCTCGTTGAGCGGTACCCCGGTCGCCCGCACGCAGGGACAGGACGGCATAGGCCGAATGCACAAAGGCCTCGGCCCCTGGATTGCGCGCCGCTGGTTCGAGATATTTGCGCATGTTCTCACCCAAGGTCATGTCGCGCATCCAGATCGCAACGGCGAGCATCCAGTAAAACGACCAGAGCATCGGGTCTTGCGGGCTGAGGCGAATGGCCTCCAACCCAGCCTCTTCCATCTCTGCGGTGTCGGGGGTCTTTTGAAAGAGGTTGATAAAGGTCTGCGCATTATAAACCAGCGCGTCATTGTGATTGAGGGCGCGCGCGCGGGCCAGGGCGTCGCGGGCGTCCTTCTCTTGCCCTTGTAGGGTCAAGAGCTGTGCTAGGGTGATGTGGCCCAGTTCAAGCCGATCATCGAGTTCGATGGCCCGATTGCCGTGATACATACCCTTGATCACATCCTCGCGGGGATTGCGGCTCCGGCCGGAATAGATGCGCACCGCATGCACCCGACCAATCAACGCATGCGGCAGCGCATAGGTCGGATCGGCCTCGGCTGCAGCGTGAAAAAGGGCGGTCGCATTGCGAATGCCGCCGGTGGTCCGCATGTCGATCTCGGTCAATCCACGCTGGCACATTTCCCAGGCCGAAAGGCTCTCGGTCGGTTTGGCGCGGGACATTGCGCGTTCATGCGCACCGATTTCGGGGGTAAGTCCGGTGACGATACAGCGCGTGATGTCATCCTGAAGCGCAAAGAGATCGGCCATGTCACGGTCATAACGATCAGACCAGATCTGATGGCCTGTCTCGGCCTCGATCAGTTGCGCGGTGACACGCAGACGAGCGCCCGCGCGGCGCACGGACCCTTTGACCACGTAACGCACACGCATGTCCTGCGCGATCTGGCGCATGTCCTGTGCCCGGTCCTTGTAGGCAAAGGAGGACCCGCGAGCGATCACAAAGAGCGAACGAAAGCGCGACAGCTCATTGATCAGATCCTCGGCGATCCCATCGGCGAGAAAGCCGTCCTCGACGGAAGACGACAAGTTATCAAACGGCAGGACGATGACCGAAGGACGATCAGCGCTCTGGGTTACGGTGCTGCGGCTCTCTGCCTCGACCCCTGTGGCGATATGCCAGACCTCGACTGGTGTTGGGATGTTTCGGACATATTGCATGCCCTGTCCAGTGATGCTCAGACTGGCATCTTGAGCCAGCATATCGCGCACCGTGCGTGACACGCAGATGCCGCCGGGGGACGACAGTGTTTCGAGCCGGGCCGCAATATTGACCACATCGCCCAAGACATCAGATCCGTCTATCAGAACGCTGCCATGATTGATGCCCACCCGCAAACGAATGCGCAGATCCTCTGACTGAGTCAGCTCATGTGCGGCAATCGCACGCTGTGCCGAAAGAGAGGCATATACCGCAGCGGTCGGACCCGGAAATTCAACGAGCAGACCGTCACCCATGGATTTGACGACGCGTCCGCCATGCGTGGCAATAGCCGGGTCGATTATGTTCTGACGCAGCCGCCGAAGGCGGTCAAATACCGCATCTTCGTCCATCGCAACAAGACGAGAGAACCCCACCACATCAGCGGCAGCGATGGTTGTCGCCCTGCGCTCCAGCGTCTTCACCTTTGTCCCCTTTGTCGCGGTGCCCTTTCCGCGTCCTATCTCTAGGCCATGCGGGTGATCTTTGTCACCTGAGCATTTAAAGTGATAGCTAGTGTGGGTGCCATCTGAGTCCAGATATCAAGCCAACCTTTTGACAGGACGGTTACGGCCGGTTTGTCGCTAAAGATCAGCCCAAGCGTCAAAGGAAGTGAAATCCAGATCATACCATAATAGGCAGGAATCTGTTTCAACGGGCCGTATCCCTGAACGGAATAGGCGTATTCCAACATGCCGGTGAGGATGAGCAGATCATTCTTGGCGAGAAAGTCGTAAAAGCTGTCGTACTGTAGCAACTCGGTCGGCGCGCTCAGCGGCATCGGCAGGGTCAGGCCACGATAGAGCGCCAGCAAGACGTCATATTCCGCGAGGCGCACGAAAATCTCGGCCTTGACCTTGTCCGCATCGAACCCCGCCATCCAGGTTTCGGGATCGGCAAACGGTTGATTGGCCTCGTAATACCCCTTGAGCAGGGTGTACTCGTCATAATCCATCAACGTCGCCGGGGCAGGCACGCCGGGAAACTGTCCGGTCGTCACCATGGCGCGGATGGTGTGGCCCGCCGGGTCCTGATGGTCGGCGGTCAGATACATGCCCTCGCGGATATTGCCCTCCATGAACCCACTGGCGGCGAAATCTGCCGCCATATGATCATAGGCAGGCGAGAGATAGCAGGTGCCTAATTCGCAGGCCGTCGGCTGACCATCGGGCGAGGGGGCATCAAAAGTGACAGTGTGCGTCTTACCACCGAAACGCGCTGAGGACTCGAGGATTTCGACATTGGTGTATCCCAACCCTTGCAGACGATGCGCGAACATCATCCCAGAGGGACCGGCCCCCAGCACGATGATCGGTGCCGTCTTGTCTGTGGGTAGCGACCAGCCAAGCTTTTCCTGGTGATCCAGTAAGAGCCCGCCGTACTGCCAGCATTGCAGCACGGATTCAAAACAGGTCGAGCCATGCACAAAGAGGGTGTTGTTCTTGCCCTGAAGGCTCAGGTAATTCCAAGGCCCGCCCGCGCGCAGCCCATCAATGTCGAAATGGTCGAAATAGGGCGTCCGCAGATCAACCGTCGCGCCCGCGCTGTCGGTGACGATCTCGAAATCGGGATAGGGCCACCAGTCGAGTGTGGGCAGGGTCTGTTCCAGATTTGCGAGAAACTCGGCTTCGGTCATCGGCGTATCGGTAGGCCCCTGCAACTGATAGACGGTGACAAGGTTCTCGGTCATGGAGTTTGCGGTCTCGAGCGAGAATTGCTTGGCTGTCTCGTTACGAAAGCCGCTGACATGTCCCGCCATCGCGCTAATTTCCGTGGGGGCGAGGATGATGCCATACGTCGGGGCAGGATTGGGGACCGTTACGCGCACCAACGTGGTGTGAAAGGTGAAATTGCACAGCTTTCCAAACACGGCTTGTTCCGTCGCGGTGTAATCGCAGATACTGCTCAGGTTACGCGGCTCGCAGGCAATGACCAGAAGATCACAGGTCTTCGTCGTGGGCGCGGCCCCGTCAATCGACAGGGTTAGGGTGACCGGTGTGCCGGGGGATTTATCTGGGTTCAAAACCGGTCTCCTGAATTGGGTGATGGATCGTATCCCCGGAATAAGGGGCAGGTCGAAGCGTACACCAATTTTCCAATTGGTTGAATCAATTTTGCTGACCACGCCTTTTCCGCGTGCATCGTCAGGCGGCAGTGGCCCCGGAGTTTCCGGGTCAGGAGAAAGGATCATCCGCGCGAGGAAATCCGACTGGAGAGCAGATCACCCGTTTCTGTCAGGATTGGATAGGCAACCATGGTAAAGCTGGTGTTCACCTGTTTGAGCGCGCGCAACGTCTCTTGATGGATATTGCTGGTTTCAATGCTCTCGGCCAAGCCTTCGCGCAGGCGGCCGAGATGGGCGCGTTGCAATTCTTGTTCGAGCGTGCGGATACTGTCCTTTTCGGCCACCAATTCGCGGGCATCGTCAGGATGCTGGGTCATCATCACACTGAGCGCGAGCTGTGCATTGGCCAGAACCCGGTCGTGGAAATCGCAGATTTCTTGCCATCCGGGGCGCGAGAATTGCACGCCTTCGCTGTTCAGGCGACGGGCGAGGCTCAACATGGTGGTCGCAATGGCGTCCCCCCCAGCTTCAAGATTGGTGGCGATCGTAGAAAGGTCCATCGAGCGTTGGCTTCGCTCCTCGTTCAGACCGTTGCGGTTGAGTTGCGCAAGATAGAGTTTGGTGTCGAAGTGGCGTTTGCGCAGAGAACCATGGGTTTCGGTGATGGCCTCGGCTGTGGTGTCGTCCCACTGCGCATAGAGTGCCGGGATCGGTCGTAGCATCGCTTCGACCAACTCGCCGATACGGATCACCTCGCGCGTGGCGCAGGACAGGGCTCGGTCCGGGGCGCCAAGCGCGCCGGGATCAAGCGCGGTGATGTGATCAAGTGCTGAAGCTGTGCTTGGGTTGGGAATAAATGCACCGATTGCCCGCGAAGCTGTGCTTGTAAACGGCAGGATCAATAAAAGCAGCGCAAGGTTAAACAGGATATGCAGGTGAATAGCCTGCGCTGCCGGAGTTGCCCCGAGCCAGCCCATCGGTGGCTGAAGGGCCGTAAGGGCAGCCAACGTCAGTGCTGCACCCCCACCGCGCAATATAAGATTGCAGAGGATCAACCGACGCGCCTCGACATCGGCGGCAAGTGTCAACGCAAAGGCGATAAAGGCACCGCCAAGATTTGCCCCAAGGATCAGCGCGGTCGCGGCAGAGGTCGGCATCAGCCCTTGAAGCACAAGGGTTACAAACAGAAGCACGGCGGCCACTGAGGAATGGACGATCCACGCGAAAATAGCGCCGATTACGAAAGCGGTGAGTGTGTCGCGCCCGAGATACTGCATGGCTGCGACCGCTGCTGTACTCTCGGTTAACGGCTCAGTTGCAGCGCGCAGCATGTCCAGCGAGACAAAGATCAGCGCCAGCCCGATCAGGATGCGTCCACCTTGTCGCACACGTTTCTGATGCCCGCGCAGGAACATCACCACTCCCGCCAGCAAGAGAACCGGGATGAGCCAAGTCTGGCGTACCAAAAGCAGCTTTGCGACCAAGGCCGAGCCCAGATCAGCGCCCAAAAGGATTGCCAGCCCTGCCGCTACAGCGATGCCGCCTGAGGATACAAAATTGGCCGTGAGAACGGCAACGGCGGTCGAACTTTGCAGAGCCATGGCCGAGGTCAAGCCGGTCAAGGCCGCAAGAATTCGGCTCTGACCTGAACGGCGCAGCCAAAGGCGCAACTGAGCGGAAAAGGCACGTTCCACGCCAGTGCGGACGAGGCGCACAGACCAAATCAGAAGCGCCGCCGCCCCGGCGATCTGAAGAAAGAAAAGCGTAAGGTTGGGATCTTCCACGGCTGTGGCTCATGCTCCGGCTGGACTCTGAAAGCACCGAGAGTGACCTGTGAGGCCAAGCGGCGCAAGGGGGCGCTGGGCAGGATTCGTGAAGTGTGACAGTTTTGTGAATTTTTTATGACAGATGGCCGATCAACGATAGGTCCGATCCTCTATGGGCGTCGCGTCGATCCGGGCCAGCAGGCGGTCAAGCAGGCTCTGTTCCGCACGATTGAGCACGGCGCGCGGGTTCCAGACCACATGCACATCCACCGCCGCCGTCTGGTCATAGGGCGGCAATTGCCACAAGAGCCCGTCTTGAACATCGCGGGCCGCCACATGCAGGGGTAGCGGACCCACACCGATCCCCGCGATGATCATGCGGCGCACTTCCTCCAGATGGCTGGAGGTGGCGATGATCTGATCCCCCAATTCCGCCTGCGCCCGCATCAGGGTCACGGGTTTCAGCGCGTCCTGCAAACGGTCCGTCTCAAAGCTGACCGCAGAACGCCCGGCAAGATCTGCGCGCGTCAGATCGCGCTGGCCAAAGAGCGCATGGCGCGGCCCGCAAAAGAGGCCAAAGAACTCCCGATAAAGCCGCATGTACTCCAGCTTGGGATTGCGCTGATGCACGAGGCAGATGGCAAAGGAGGCCGAACGCGCCGACACCGTTTCAATCGCCTGCGCCGAGGAATGCACCTCAATGGCGAGCGTCGCGCGCGGGTTCTCGGCGTGAAATTCCGCCAGCACTTGATCAAAAACCGGGCAGATCACGTGAGAGGCCAACGACAGCCGCACGTGACCCGTCACCTCATCCGTCATATCGCGCATGAGGGTCGAAAGGCGCAGGATAGAGCCTTGGATATCCAGCGCCTCGCGATACAGAACTTCGCCTGCCTCGGTCAGGGCGAAATGCCCCGGCGCGCGATGGATAAGGCGCTTACCCACCCGATCCTCTAGCCTTTTCAACGCCGTAGACACAGAAGGCTGCGTGAGACGCAAGCGGTGCGCGGCGTCTGTGACTGAGGTGGACTGCGCCAGCACGACAAAGGTGCGCAAGAGATTCCAATCCATCTCGCGCATGATGCGTTCGGGGCTGTTGCGATCCTCTATAGGCTGCATCTATTGTCACAATTCCTATTATCTATTTGATTAATGATTGCCTGCTTTGCACCCTGCTCGCAAGCCCGGACATCATGGGCAAAGCGTGAAGGGACGATGCATGTCGGTCGAGGCCCGCGAAGCGAGGCAGCCGTGGATTCTGTTGTCACCCGCCTTAGGTGCGGTGGCGCTGCTTTTGCTCGTGCCACTGATGTTCATCGTGGTCTATTCGTTCTGGCTCCGCTCGGCCATGGGCGCAGATACGGTTGGGTTCTACCTCGACAACTGGCAAAAGACGCTCACCGATCGCTTTTACCGGGACATCCTGCTCAACACCCTGAAAATAGCGGCGATCACCACGGTGATTTGTGCCCTGATGGGCTATCCGGCGGCCTATTTCATCGCCCGGTCACGCAGCAACAAGATGGTGTTGCTGCTCTTGCTGATGCTGCCGTTCTGGATCAGCTATATCATCCGCACGATGAGCTGGATCAACATTCTGGGCACGTCGGGTGCGCTCAATTCCTTGCTCATGTCTCTTGGGATCATCAGCGAGCCGATCCAGATGCTCTATAACGAGGCCACGGTGATCCTCGGTCTCGTGCATTTCCTGCTGCCCTTCATGGTGCTGAATGTCTACGTCAGCCTTGAGGGCATCGACACCAACCTTGAGGATGCCGCCAATTCCCTCGGGGCAACCCGGTGGCAGGCGTTTACCCAAGTCACCTTGCCCCTGTCTCTACCTGGTCTCGCGGCTGGAGGATTGCTGTGCTTCGTGCTGGGCGCGGGCACCTATATCACGCCCGTCATCCTCGGTGGGCCGCGCGATGCGATGTTCGCCAATCTTGTGTTCGAGGCGATCATCACACAATTGAACTGGCCACTCGGCTCGGCGCTGTCACTCTTGCTGTTGATCGTGCTGGGCCTCTTGGTGGCGATCTACAACCGCTACCTGGGCATGGCGCAACTGGCCAAGGGACTAGGCTGATGGGCTGGCAGATCATCCGTGCCTGGACCATTGTGGTCTATGGCTTCATGTTCCTGCCGGTGGCAGTGGTGGTATTGTTGTCGTTCAACGCCAATCAGTTCGGCAGCTTTCCGATGACCGGCGTCTCGCTGCACTGGTTTCAGGAATTGTGGAACAATGACGCGGTGATGCGCGCCTTTCGCACCTCGCTTGTGCTGGGGCTGATGACGGCGGTGATTTCCACCACGCTGGGGATTTTGGCGAGCCTTGCTCTGGTGCGCTACAACATCCCCGGCCGCAACGCGATCACCACGCTGCTGATCGCGCCCATCCTTGTGCCAGAGGTGGTTCTGGCGGTGGCGCTCTTACTCTTTCTCAACTGGCTGGGCATCGGCAAGAGCTTTGCGCTGCTGCTCGCTGGCCACGTGATATTCACCCTGCCGTTCGTGATCCTCGTGGTGCAAGCGCGGCTGGTCAGCATCAAGCGGGATGTGGAAGAGGCCGCGCTCAGCCTCGGCGCATCGCCGGTACAGACCTTTTTTGCCATCACCCTGCCGCTTATGCTGCCCGCCGTCGCGGCAGGCGCACTCTTTGCCTTTACTATCAGCTTTGATGACATCACCGGCACACTCTTCTGGAAACCCGGTGGGGTCGAGACCGTGCCGACGCAGATTTTCTCGATGCTGCGCAATTCGATCAGCCCGGAAATCAACGCGCTGGGCACGGTGATGATCGTGATGACCGTGGGCCTGCCGCTGCTGGGAGCAGCGGTAGCCCGCAAACTCGCCATGAAAGGCGGCACCTGAGAACCGCCCCAACATTCAACAAGGAGACCTGAGAAATGGATAATACCAAACGTTACGAACGACTGCTGGATCGCTTTCGCAATGGTGATCTGGACCGGCGCAATTTTCTGGGCCTGATCGGTGCTGCGGGCCTTGCTTACGGCGTGCAGACGCCCTTTGCCAAATTCGCCCATGCACAGGATGTGAAACAGGTCCGGTTTGACGGCTGGGGCGGTGTCGTGTCCGAAGCATTCCGTACATATGCGTTTGACCCCTACACCGCAGAGACCGGGATCACCGTGGTCGATGGCACATTTGCAGGCGGCGATGAATATCTGGCCCAGGTCCGCTCGAGTCAGGAGGGTGAGTACAACATCGCGCATCTGTCGGGCGTGTTCGACTATGCCCGTTATGTGAATTTCGGCCTGACGGTCGAGTTGAACCTCGACAACATTCCCAACATGTCGCTGGTGATGGATGCGCTGACCAACGCGTTCCGCGGCGTCACGCCGGACTACCTCTCGGCGGTGCCCTACGACTACGGCACCACAGGTCTTGCCTATAACCGCAAGTATATCTCCGACGAAGAGATGAAGGAAAAGGGTGCCAAGATCCTGATCGACGAGGCCTACAAAGGCAAGATCGGCGGCTGGACGGATTGGCGCACGCGGGTCTGGTATGGCGCGTTGCAGACCGGGCAAGACCCAAACAATATTCAGGATATGGAAGCGGTCTGGGATGCGATCCGCAGTCACCGCGATCTGGCACTGAAATACTGGTCCTCGGGCGCAGAGTTGATGAGCCTTCTGGCAGAAGAGGAAATCTACGTCACCGAAGGCTGGTCGGGCCGCATCGCCGCCTTGCAACAGGAAGGCCACGATATCGGCTATTACGACGCGCCGGGCAGCTTCGCGTGGCAAGAATGCCTGCACGTGCTCAAAGGCAGCCCGGTCGAGGCTTGCGAGGAGTTGCTGAACTTCATGCTCGCCCCCGAGACCTCCATCGCCGTGGCCGAGGGACAGAATTATCCACCTGCGCTCGACGGCACCAAGGTCGATCTGGGAACCAAGATCCCGACCCTGCCCGCCTATGACCCCACCGGCACACTCGCGTCGCTGACCTTTGCCAACCCGGCCTATTGGAATGGCAACGAGGCCGAATGGTCCGAAACCTTCAGCCGCGTCCAACGCGGGTATTAACCCCTTGCCGCGCCCCTTTATCGGGGCGCGGCCCGTGACTCAAAAGGACCCCGCCAATGAGCGCCGTCACCCTGAAGAACATCGTCAAGCGGTTCGGCACCTTTACTGCCGTGCATCGCACCACGCTGGAAATCCCGGAGGGCGCATTTGTCACGCTTTTGGGCCCTTCTGGCTGTGGGAAGACGACCAATCTGCGGATGATCGCCGGTCTTCTCGATCCCACCGAAGGTGAGATCCTCATTGGCGGCAAGCGGGTCAACGATGTGCCCATCCACAAGCGCAATCTGGGTCTCGTCTTTCAAAACTACGCCCTTTTCCCGCACAAGACCGTGGCCGAGAACGTGGCCTTTGGCCTCAAATACCGCAATGTGACGAAATCCGAGATTGCGGCCAAGGTGCGCGACGCCCTCGACCTCGTGCAACTGCCCCATGTCGGCGACCGCTACCCCAAGGAACTGTCGGGCGGGCAGCAACAACGCATCGCACTCGCGCGCGCCATCGTGATCGAGCCAGACGTTTTGCTCTTGGACGAACCGCTTTCGGCGCTCGATGCCAATCTGCGCGAGGATATGCGGGTAGAACTCAAACGCATTCAGGAACGCATCGGCGTGACCACGGTCTTTGTCACCCATGACCAATCCGAGGCGCTGGCACTGTCCGATCTGATCGTCGTGATGTCCGAGGGGCGCGTCGAACAGGTGGGCAAGCCTGAAGAGGTCTACAACACCCCCGCCTCGGAATTCGTGGCGAACTTTCTCGGCGCATCCAACATCTCCGAGGGACGTTGCATCGAGCACGGCGCGACGATCGTGGTTGAGGATGCCGTTTTTGGTCGTGTCACCGTCCCTGCCGCCAAGGCCCCCAACCTGACCGGCACTGGCAAGGCTAAGCTGGTGGTGCGTGCTGAAAAGCTTCTGCTTTCAAAAGCGCCCGCACCTGCGGGTGTAATCTCTGTTCCCGCCACCGTGGAAACGGTGGATTATCAGGGACAGGCGGTGCGGTATTTCGTGCGCGCGGGTGAGGTGCAGTTACAAGCCATCAACATGATCGACGACCACCCGTTTGCAGCGGGTGAGGCGGTCCATCTGCATTTGCGCCCGCAGGATTGTGCGGCGTTACCGGGGTAAGATTATGAACGTGAAACCCTCACACCTTTTCTATCAGGGGCGCGAGCGCAAGCCGGTGCTCGATCAGGCGCGCGGCGTCTATATGTGGGACGTGGATGGCAAACGCTATCTGGACGGGTCATCGGGCGCGATGGTCTGCAACATCGGGCATTCGAATGAGAATGTGCTCGAGGCGATGCGCCGCCAGATGGAGAAATCCACCTTTGGCTACCGCCTGCATTTCGAGACCGAGGCATCAGAGAAACTTGCCGCCAAGACCGCCGCACTCTGCCCTGAGGGGCTGAACCGGGTATTCTTTGTCTCGGGCGGGTCCGAGGCGGTGGAATCGGCGATCAAATTGGCGCGGCAATATGCGCTGGCAATCGGAGAAGGCAGCCGCTGGAAAATCATCAGCCGCGCACCGTCGTATCACGGCTGCACCCTCGGCGCGCTCGCCATCACCTCCTACGCCCCACTGACCGAACCCTTCGCGCCAATGATGCAGGCGATGCCGAAAGTCCCCGCGCCACGCGCTTACCTTGATGGGTTGGACCCCGAGGATGAGGCCACTGGCCATCATTACGCAGACATGCTGGAAGCGAAGATACTGGAGGAAGGCCCCGACAGCGTGTTGGCCTTCGTGGTTGAGCCCATCGGCGGTGCCTCAACGGGCGCGCTGGTGCCGCCGCGCGGCTATATGGAAAGGGTGCAGGAGATTTGCCGCAAATACGGCGTGCTCTTCATTCTGGACGAGGTGATGACCGGGGCCGGGCGCACCGGCAGGTTCCTCGCCTCAGAGCATTGGAACCTCGCCCCTGATATCGTCGTCATGTCCAAGGGCTTTGCGGCTGGCTATGTGCCGCTTGGCGCGATGGTGGCGCATGAGCGACTGGTCGAGCCGGTCTTGGACGCGGGCGGCTTCTTGCATGGTTTTACTTACGCTGGCAATCCGCTGGCCTGCGCCGCCGGTCTAGCCGTGATAGACGAGATCGAGCGCATGGATCTGGTGGGCAATGCCGCGCGCATGGGGGACCAGCTGCAAGAGCGCCTGCGCGGCCTGATGCAGCGCTATGCCATCATCGGCGACGTGCGCGGCAAGGGGCTGCTGACGGCATTCGAATTCATGGCGGATCGCGGCACCAAGGCCCCTCTGCCCAAATCCCTGCGCGCCTTTGACCGTTTTGTGCAGATCGCCTATGACAAGGGACTGATCGTCTATGCGCGGCGCACCCGTGACGGGATTGAGGGGGATCACATCATCGTTGCCCCCCCGATGATCGTGACCGAGACGCATCTGGACGAGATCACCGAAATGCTGGATGCCTCGCTGGCAGAGTTTACCGACGAAATCCGCCCCGCGCTGGAGCAAGCCGTGTAATGCGCGAGATCATAATTACCTGCGCGCTCACAGGCTCGATCCACACCCCCTCCATGTCGCCACACCTGCCGATCACCGGCGACGAAATCGCCCGTGCCGGGATCGAGGCGGCCGAGGCCGGGGCGGCCATCCTTCACCTGCACGCCCGTGATCCTCAGACCGGGCGGCCCTCGGCTGATCCCGAGCATTTTCGCGCCTTCCTGCCTCGCCTTAAGCAGGGCTGCGATGCGGTGCTAAACCTCTCGACCGGGGGCAGTGCGACAATGACCCTCGATGAAAGGCTTGCAGCACCCAAGAAAGCAGCCCCAGAAATGGCCTCACTCAACATGGGCACGATGAATTTCGCCCTCTACCCCTTGGCCGAACGTATCACGGACTGGCGGTATGATTGGGAGAAACCGTTTCTCGAAGGCTCTGACGATCTCGTGTTCAAGAACACCCCTCGTGACATCGCCCGAATTCTGACCGAATTGGGCCAGGAACGCGGTGCGCGGTTCGAATTTGAATGCTACGACCTGAGCCATCTCTATATGCTCCGGCATTTCGCGGATCGCGGGCTGATCCGCGCGCCTTATTTCATTCAATTCGTCTTTGGCGTTCTGGGCGGCATGGGCGCGGACCCTGAGAACCTCACGCATATGGTGCGCATCGCGGACAAGCTCTTTGGTCGCGACTATATGTTTTCCGTGCTGGCCGCCGGCCGGCATCAGATGCCTATGGCGGCACAGGCGGCAGCAATGGGCGGGCATGTGCGTGTGGGGCTTGAAGATAGCCTGACCATTGCGCGTGGCACTCTGGCAAGCTCCAACGCCGAACAGGTCGCCAAGGTGCGCGGGATCGTCGAGGCGTTGGGCCGGGTAGTGGTTAGCCCCGACGAGGCGCGCGCGCTGCTGGGCCTCAAGGGCGCTGACCGGGTGGCGATCTGAGCAATGGTAGAATTTCGGATGGTCGAAACTGAGAATGATCTGGCCTTGCTGGACGCGGCCTTGCGCGAACTGAGTGCGGATTTGGGCGACCCGCATAGCGCTGGGCTGGAGGCATTAAGCGCCGGTCTGACGGGCGAGATTCCGGCGGCTTACGGCTTGCTTGCGCTAGAGCACGATCTAATCGGCGCGGCCCTCTTTGGTCCGATGTTTTCCACCGTACGCGGGGCGGCGGGCGTTTATGTCTCTGACCTCTGGGTTACGGAGGCAGTGCGCGGCAAGGGGTTGGGCCGCGCACTCCTATCTCAGGTGGCGCGCCGCGCGGGCGCACTCTGGCGCGCGGAATGGATGATGCTGGCGGTCTATGCCCATACGCCCGCCTCGCGCCGGTTCTACGAACGGCTGGGCTTCGAAGCACAAGATCACGTGACACAGATGCGCCTGCCACAGGCGGCCATGCGCAGATTGATGGGAGAGGACGGATGAAGGCAATCTTTGACGCGCGGCAATGGCAGCACGATCCCAAGCATTTCATGGCCAACGGAGTAATCAAACCCAGCCCGGAACAGCCCGAGCGCATCGCGCGCCTGACGGACGGGGCCAAGGCGGCTGGCTGTGACTTTGTGTTGCCCGACGATGCCGGGCTTGGCCCCATCGCGGCAATCCATTCGCCCGAGTATGTTACCTTCCTGCGCAACATCCACACGCGGTGGCAGCATATCGACGGCGCGGGAGAAGAGGTGATCCCCAACATACATCCCGCCAACCGCAGCGATAATTACCCCAAATCTGCAGTAGGGCAGGCGGGCTACCATCAGGCTGACACCGCCTGCCCCATTGGGGCAGGCACATGGGAGGCTGCATACTGGTCGGCACAAACCGCTGTCACTGGTGCGGATCTGCTGGTCGACGGAGAGCGGTCCGCCTATGCGCTCTGCCGCCCACCGGGGCATCATGCCTTTGGCGATCTGGCAGGGGGGTTCTGCTTTCTCAACAACGCCGGGATCGCGGCAGAGCGGTTGCGCGCATATGGCCTGCGCGCGGCGATCCTCGATGTCGATGTGCATCACGGCAATGGCACCCAAGGCATTTTTTACGACCGCGACGATGTGCTGACCGTCTCGATCCATGCCGACCCGGCGCGGTTCTATCCCTTTTTCTGGGGTCATGCGGACGAGCGCGGCACGGGACGCGGCATGGGCTATAACCTCAACCTGCCGCTGCCGCGTGGCACCGATGACGATGCCTATCTGCAGACACTCGACATCGCTCTGGAGCGGGTGGCGAATTTCGGGGCCGATGTGGTGGTCGTGGCCCTTGGTCTTGATGCCTATGAGGGCGATCCGTTTCAGGGACTGGCAATCACCACGCCCGGATTTGGGCGTATTGGCGCGGCGATTTCTGGGCTTGGGTTGCCCACCCTCTTTGTGCAAGAGGGCGGGTATCTCTGCGCGGAGCTGGGTCAGAATCTGACTTCGGTCCTGACAGGCTTTGAGGGGGCGTGACCGTGACCGATGTGATCGTGATCGGCGGTGGCATCGCCGGAATCAGCGCGGCGGCAGAGCTTGCGCGCGGCGGTGCGGTTGTGCTCGTGCTCGAGATGGAACCGCAGATTGGCTATCATGCCACTGGCCGCTCTGCCGCCATCTTTATCCGCAATTACGGCAATGCCACCCTGCGCGCACTCAACGCCGTGGCCGAACCGATTTTCGAGCAGCCGGGCGAGATCAGCGATAAACCTTTACTCAGCCCACGCGGCGAATTGATGGTCGCCACCGAGGAAGAGTTGCCGATCCTCGACGCCTATCTCGACGGCTCGACCGGCATCGACCGTCTGACCGGCAAAGAGGCCGCCGAAATCGTCCCAATTCTGCGCGCTGACCGCATCGCGGGTGCGATGATCGAACGCGGCGCGCGTGGCATCGACGTGGACCTCTTGTTGCAAGGCTATGCGCGCATGCTGCGGGCGCGGGGCGGACAGATCGTGACCAACGCTGAGGTCACAGCCCTGTCGCAGAGCGCCGGGTTATGGCAGATCGAAACCGCACAGGGACAGCATTGCGCGCCGATCATCGTCAACGCGGCGGGTGGCTGGGCGGATGAGGTGGCAGCCTTGGCTGGGGTGCCGCGCGCAGGATTGCAACCCTACAGGCGCTCAGCCGCGATCATTCCGGCACCTCAGGGATATGCAACAGAACATTGGCCAATCTTCGGCTCTATCGCAGAGACATGGTATGCCAAACCCGAGGCCGGCAAGCTGATGGTGTCCCCCGCCGATGAAGACCCGGTCGAACCCCATGATGCCTGGGCTGATGACATGGTGCTGGCCGAGGGGCTCTATCGGTTCGAGCAGGCGGTCAGCATGCCGGTGACACGGGTTGAACATAGTTGGGCGGGCCTGCGCACTTTTGCCCCAGACCGCACGCCGGTGGTGGGGTTTGATCCGCAGGCGGACGGGTTTTTCTGGCTTGCGGGTCAGGGCGGCTACGGTGTGCAGACCGCGCCTGCGCTCTCACGGCTGACGGCGGCGTTGATTGCAGGGAACGCACCCGAGGTGCCGGATCATGTTCTGGCAGCCATGGCGCCGGGACGGTTCAGATCGGCCTAAGGGGGCAAGTGGCGCGCAGGCATCGCTCCCCCTCAAACACTTTGCGCTCATCCTTGCGTCTTGGCCTTGATCGAGGCGAACTTGCGCAAGAGGTGGTCCTTCATCAGCTTGCCACAGCGTTCGGCATCCCGCCTGCTCAGCGCTTCTAGGATGGCCTCATGTTCCTCGACTGCCGCGCGCCAGCGTTCCGCAGTCAGATTGGCCTGATAGCGCGCCCGCTGCACGCGATAGGCCAGCAATTCATGCGAGCGCAGCAGCATATCATTGCCCGCAGCAGCGAGGATCGTCTTGTGGATTGCCTGATTGATCCGGAAATAAGTGGGGCGGTCTGCCTCGTCAAAGGTGCGGCGCAGCGCCCGTGTCATATCTGCGATCTCGTGAAGGATGTCTTCACTGGCGTGCTCGGCCGCCAATTCCCCTGCCAGCCCTTCCAGAGCGGCCAGCACGCAGAATACCTCGGCCAGTTCAGCCTCGCTCTGCCGGGTGATGACCGCGCCGCGATGCGGGATGAGGTCGAGCAGACCTTCGGCGGCCAGCACCTTTAGCGCCTCGCGCAGCGGCGTGCGCGATACGCCAAATTGCTCGGTTAAAACTTTCTCGTTGATCTTCTCACCGGGCTGCAATTGACCCTCGAGGATCATCTGGCGCAGGCGGTTGGAAATCTCGACGGCAAGCGCTGTTCGTCCGATTGGATCGGGTTTGAGGGCGGTCATGGGGGGCTCTTGACTATGGTCATCCATCATTTCGGCCCTCCCTTACAGTAGTTTCCGACGCTCTGTCGAAGATTTCTGCAATGTGCAGCGCGCGACGTTCGGTCCCGTCAAAGATTTGGTGACGACAAGAGGTGCCATTGGCAATCAAAAGGTCATCGGGGGCAGCGGCGCGCACAGCGGGCAAGAGCGTCAATTCCCCCATCCTGAGCGAGATATCGATCGTCTCGGCCTGATAGCCAAAGGCCCCCGCCATGCCGCAACAACTGCTCTCGATGGTCTTGGGGTCAAGACCGGGTATGAGCGCCAGAGCCTGCGCCATATCGCCCATCACCCCCGACGCCTTTTGATGGCAATGGCCGTGCACATGGGCTGCCCGACCGAGATCGGAAAGGGGCAGGTTGAGCTTGTCCGCCCGGGATTCGCGGGCGATGAACTCTTCGAAGAGATAGGCGTTCTCCGACAGCAAACGCGTGTCCTCACCCGGCAGCAAAGTCAGGAACTCGTCGCGCAGGGTCAGAAGGCACGACGGCTCCAGCCCCACCACCGGCACGCCTGCGCGAATATAGGGCAAGAGCGCATTGAGCGTGCGCTTCGCTTCGGCGCGGGCCTTGTCGATCATGCCCGCCGCCAGATAGGTCCGCCCACAACAGAGCGGGCGACCGGGCGATTGGGCGGTGATCACCTCATAGCCAGCGCGCGTCAACACGCGCAGCGCGGCGCGGGGAATCTCTGGCTCCATCCAGCGATTGAACGTGTCGGTAAAAAGGATGACCTTGCCCGCCTTGGCCGAAGACCGGGCGCGTTTGACCTCTGAATCCTTGAAAAAATCTCCCTGGAAGAGCGGCAGGGAGCGCACCCGCGCCAGCCCTGTGATCCGCTCACCCAAGGCGGCAAGCATCGGCACACGGTTACGCAACGCGATGAGGGCGCGCAACGTCACGGCAAACCGCGCATAGCGCGGCATCTCTGCAATAAGCCGTGCGCGCAGGCCGAATCCCAGCTTTTGCCCGCGCTGATACAGCACTTCGGTCTTCATCTTGGCCATGTCCACGCCGGTCGGGCACTCGCGCTTGCAGGCCTTGCACCCGACGCAGAGCTTGATCGTTTCCGCCATCTCGTCAGAGAAAAGCGCGTTCTGACCCAACCGTCCCGACAGCGCCAGCCGCAGCGTATTCGCGCGGCCTCGCGTCACGTCCCGCTCGTCGCGCGTCACGCGATAACTCGGGCACATCGCACCGCCTGCCAGTTTGCGACAGGCCCCGTTGTTGTTGCACATCTCGACCGCGCCCTGGAATCCGCCGCCCTTGCCGGTCCAGGCGGACCAGTCATGGCCGGTTTTCAGATCGACGAAATCATAGCCCGGCGGATAGCGCATCAGGCTGCGGTCATCCATTTTCGGCGCATGCACGATCTTGCCGGGGTTGAGGCGGGTGTCGGGATCGAACGCCGCCTTGACCTCCTCGAACGCGCTCAGGATACGCGGACCGAACATCGCGCCGTGAAACTCCGACCGCACGATCCCATCGCCATGTTCGCCGGAATGCGAGCCCTTATATTGCCTCACCATCTCAAACGCGGCTTCAGCGATGTCACGCATCTTGCGCACGTCCTGCTCCAGCTTAAGGTTCAGGACGGGGCGCACGTGCAGGCACCCCTCAGAGGCATGGGCATACCATGTGCCGGTGGTGCCGTGGCTATGGAACACCTCTGTCAGCCGGTCAGTATAATCCGCCAGATGCTCCAGCGGCACGGCGCAATCCTCGACGAAAGACACGGGCTTGCCCGCCTCTTTCATCGACATCATGATGTTGAGCCCCGCCTTGCGCAGCTCGCCAATCTCGGCAGCAAGGGCCATGTCCCAGACCTCGACCACACCGCCCTCATGGGCACCCCCCATGCCAAACCCATAGCCAAGGTCCGACATGGTATCGGCCAGACGGCGCATGTTCTCTTCGTTCTCCGGCGGGCTATCGGCGAATTCAACGAGCAGCATCGCGGCGGGTGCGCCGCGCACGAATTGCTCCAGCGTTTTCGCGTAGAGCGGGATGGCGCGCGCAAGGTCGATCATGGTGTTATCCACCAGTTCGACCGACGTCGGCCCCAGCTCGACCAGCGGCTTGGCCGCTTCCATCGCGGCGCGGAAGGTGGGGAAATGGCAGACGCCCAGCACACGGGTTTTCGACGGCAGCGGTGAGAGCCGGATTTCGATAGCAGTCGAGGTGGCCAGCGTTCCCTCGGACCCGATCAGCAGATGCGCAAGGTTGATGGGCCTCTCACCGGGGACCAGTGCGTCGATATTATATCCGCCCACCCGGCGCTGCACCTTAGGGAACCGCGCGGCGATTTCCTCAGCCTCGCGTGCGCCCAGATCGAGCATTTGCCGCAACAGGGGTTCTGGCACGCGATTGCCCGATCCGGGGCCGAAATCGAACGGCGTCCCATCGGCCAGAAACCCCTCGATCCGCTCCACATTGTCCCGTGTCGTGCCATAGCGCAGCGACCGCGAGCCACAGGAATTGTTTCCCACCATACCGCCGATCGTGGCGCGCGAGGCAGTCGAGACATCGACCGGAAACCAAAGGCCATGCGGCTTCAGCGCCCGGTTCAGATCGTCCAGAACGATCCCCGGCTCGACCACTGCGCGTCGACCCGCGACATCCAGCTCCAGAATTCGGTTTAGGTATTTCGAGCAGTCGACGATCAGGCCGGAGTTGACCGTCTGCCCACATTGCGAGGTGCCGCCGCCGCGCATCGTCAGGGGCAAACCCGCCTCACGCGCAGCGTCCAATGCGGCCAGAATATCCCCCGGCGCCTTGGCAATGAGCACCCCCGCTGGCATGATCTGATAGATCGAGGCATCGGTTGCATACCGCCCGCGCGAAAAGGCATCAAAGCGCGTTTCGCCCTGCACCTCTCGGTCGAGGCGCTGTTGGATTGTACTGCCGAGCATGGGTCCCCGATCCGGTCGATGGTCTGAGTTTAGTCTTGACAGAATATTGAATTCAGAATTCAATTCAACAAAATTCACCTGTGTGCCAGCAATGACGATCAACAGAACCGGCTGCACAGGGACGTATCTTGGGAGGATCGACAATGACCGCTGGCCGCCACTTTCTGCAAATCCCCGGCCCGTCGAACGTGCCGGACCGAATCCTGCGGGCGATGGATTACCCGACCATGGACCACCGCGGCCCGGCCTTTGCCGAAGTCGGGAGCAAGGCGCTCGAGGGTATGAAGAGAATTTTCAAGACCGAATCCCGCGTGGTGATCTATCCGTCCTCCGGGACCGGCGCTTGGGAGGCGGCACTGGTAAACACGCTCTCACCGGGCGACACGGTGCTGATGTATGAAACCGGCCATTTTGCTATGCTCTGGCAGAAACTGGCGCTGAAGCTGGGGCTCAATCCTGTCTTCATCGACAGTGACTGGCGCGCCGGTGCCGATGCCGCGCAGATCCAAGAGCATCTGCGCGCCGACAAGACCCACGACATCAAGGCCGTCTGCGTCGTGCATAACGAGACCTCGACCGGCTCCGTGACCGACGTGGCCGCCGTGCGCCGCGCGATGGATGCCGCCAATCACCCGGCGCTTTTGATGGTCGATACGATTTCCTCGCTCGCCTCTGTAGAGTACCGGCATGATGACTGGGGCGTGGATGTCACAGTCTCCGGATCGCAAAAGGGTCTGATGCTGCCGCCGGGACTGTCGTTCAATGCGATTAGCGCCAAGGCGATGCAAGTATCCGAAAGCGCCGCGCTCAAACGCTCTTACTGGAGCTGGGCTGAAATGACCGGGCCAAATGATACCGGCTATTTCCCCTACACCCCCGCAACCAACCTGCTCTATGGCCTGAACGAGGCCATCGACATGCTGCACGAAGAAGGGCTCGACAATGTCTTTGCTCGGCACAAACGGCACGGCACTGCGGCGCGTGCGGCGGTCGAGGCGTGGGGGCTTGAGGTGCTCTGCAAAAAGGCGCCTGACTGCTCGCCCGTGCTCACCGCGGTGATGATGCCCGAAGGACATTCTGCCGACAACTTCCGCTCCGTCACCTTGCGCAACTATGATATGTCGCTTGGCAACGGTCTGTCCAAAGTGGCGGACAGGGTGTTCCGTATCGGTCACTTGGGGGATTTCAATGATCTCATGCTGATCGGCACATTGGCTGGTGTTGAAATGGGCCTGCGAGATGCAGGCGTGCCGCACCGGGCCGGGGGCGTGCAGGCTGCGATGGAGGTGCTGGGTCAGAAGTTTGATAGCGCGCGCGCTGCAGCCTGACGATCGCGCGTTCCGGGTGGGAGGAGGAGCCTGCCCGGAACATTATGATCCCTACCGGGAGAACGCATGACGACCGCGCGGCAAAATCCGCGTCAATAACGAGAAACCAAGGGAGGAAGACCATGAAAAAGACATTGATTGCATCCGTCGTAGCGTCCTTCATCGCGCTGCCCGCAATGGCAGCAGATATCACGATGAAGTTCGGCCATGTCGGCGCGCCAGGATCACTATTCGAGGCGACCGCCAATCACTATGCCGCCTGCGTCGCTGAGAAATCTGGCGGCAAGGTCGAAGTCCAGACTTTCGGCTCGTCGCAATTGGGCAAGGACAAGGAACTCTTGCAAAAGCTCAAGCTGGGTCAAGTAGATTTTGCGCTACCCTCATCAGTGATGTCTTCGGTGGACGGCATCTTTGGCGTCTTCGAGATGCCATATATCATCAAGGATCGCGACCACATGCGCCGCGTTCAGGATGCGATGATGGACAAGTTTCAGGGGGCCGCCAACGAAAATGGCTATCACATAGTGGGCCTTGCCGAGAACGGCTTTCGCCACATCACCAACAATACCCGGCCGATCAATGTCCCTGAGGATCTGCAAGGCATCAAGCTACGCACGCCCAACGGCGAATGGCGCGTCAAGATGTTCCAGGAATACGGCGCCAATCCAACACCGATGGCCTTTTCTGACGTGTTCACCGCGTTGCAGACGGGCGTGATCGACGGGCAGGAAAACCCCTATGCCCAAATCGCCTCGGCCAAGTTCCAAGAGGTCCAGAAGTATCTCTCGATCACGGGCCATGTCTATACGCCAGCGTATATTCTGGCGTCCAAAAAGCATCTCGATGATCAACCTGACGACGTGAAGGCGGTGCTGACCGACTGCGCCGGCGAGACGCAGACCTTCACATATGAGAAAGCGGCAGAGCTTGAAACCGAGCTTCTCGACGTGATCAAAGAGGCCGGCGTCGAGGTGAACGAGGCCGACAAGGCAGCGTTCATCGAAGCGTCCAAACCAATCTATGATGCCTTCGCAGCCGAAGTTGAGGGCGGTCAGGAACTGGTTGATGCGGTTCTTGCTCTTGGCGAATCGAGCTAAGAGCGACGGTCGGCGGTCCCGTTCAGGGGCCGCCGTTTCACCCTGGACATGACATTGCGGATCAATCCCGGCCTAGCGCTGCCGGGCAGGTTCGATGCACCCGAACGCAGGACCAAATGAACGCTCTTCTTCAACGCACCAACATGATGGCAAGCCGCCTTCTGGAATGGATTACGATCTTTTTGATGGTTGCACTCACGGCAACCGTGATTGTCGCTGTTATCGCCCGCCTGATGGGGCAGAGCTTTTCGTGGTATGACGAAGTGGCCGCGATTATGCTCGCCTGGATTACCTATTACGGCTCGGCTCTCGCAGCGCTGCATCGACGACATATCGGATTTGACACCGTATTGCTGGCCATTCCGCCGCGTGGCCGCATGATTGCGGTCTTGATTGGTGAAGGCCTCGTTCTCTTGTTCTTCGTTCTGATGGCGCGTGCCGGGTTTCAGGTGCTTGAGGTCCTAGAAGGCGATCATCTGACGGCCCTGACTTGGGTGCCGGTGCAATTCACCCAATCGGTTATTCCTATCGGTGCAATCCTGTTCATCACCTGCCAATTGCTGAGCCTGCCAAATTATTGGACCCAGACCGCACGCGGCATTTCTCTGGAACATGCCGAGATAGAGGAAGAGGTCGAAACCGAACTCGACAAGAACAAGGAGCGCGTGTGATGCTGATGCTGGGAATTTTCGCGGCCCTCGTGGCGATGATCTGCATCAACGTGCCGATCGCCATCGGGTTGGCATTGGCAGGCGTTTTGGGTCTCTTCGTGACCGAAGGTGCCAACAGCCTCGTGACCATCGCGCTCGACATGTACGATGGCTCCACCAAGTTTTCCCTGATTGCCATTCCAATGTTCGTTCTCGCGGGTGCGATCATGAACGCGGGGGGAATCACTGACAGGCTGATCAATTTTGTCTCGTCGCTGATTGGCTTCATTCGCGGTGGCCTCGCGATGGTGAACATCGGGGTTTCCCTCTTCTTTGCCGAGATCTCAGGGTCTGCCGTGGCCGACGTCGCAGCCATGGGTTCCATCCTTATTCCGCAAATGAAGAAGCGCGGCTATTCCAAGGAACTATCCGCCGCAGTCACCTCTTCGTCCGCATCGCTGGCGATCATCATTCCACCATCGATTCCCATGATCCTCTATGCGGCCTCTGCCAATACATCGGTTGAGCAACTCTTCGTTGCAGGCGTGGTCCCCGGTCTCTTGGGGGCCGCTGGCTTGATGCTTGTGGCCTATATTTTTGCCCGCCGCTACAATCTGCCAACCGAAGAAGCGTTCAATATACCGCGCGTGCGGGAAACGTTCATGGATGCGCTGCCAGCTTTCTTTCTGCCGGTCATCATTCTGGGTGGCATCTTTGGCGGCTATGTCACAGCGACCGAAGCAGCGGGGCTGGCCGTGATCGCGGCAATCGTCGTCTCGGCTTGGTATCGGCAGATTGATCTCAAGCACCTCCGCCGCGCCATGCTGGACGGCGGTATGCAGACGGCAGTCGTCATGCTTCTGGTGGCGGCTTCGGTTCTGATGGGTGGGTTTCTCACCCGCGCGCAGATCCCGCAGCAACTGGCACAGGGCATTCTCAATATAACCGATCAACAATGGGCGATCCTGCTCATTCTCAACTTCTTCTTTCTGATCATCGGCTTTTTTCTGCACTCTGCTGCGGCGATCATTCTGGTGATTCCAATCGTAATGCCGCTGATTGCCGCTGCTGGCATCGACCCGGTGCACTTCGGGCTGGTCGTCACGCTCAACCTCGCCATTGGCCAACAGACGCCACCGGTCGCCTCGGTGCTGATTACTGCCTGTGCGGTGGCGCGGGCGAATATCTGGGAAGTGTCCAAGGTCAATATCTGGTTTATTCTGGTACTTTTGGCAGTGCTGTTGCTCTGCACCTATGTGCCGTCGGTGCCACTCTTCCTTGTTGAATACTTTTACCGCTAAGGGGATGCAGATGACCGAGATCCTGTCCAAGGTCCGGGGCAATACCCTCTGGATTACCTTCAACCGTCCACAGGCCCGCAATGCGCTGACCTTTGCGATGTATGAGGGGCTCGCAAAACTCTGCAGCGAGGTGCCGACCGATGGAAGCATCCGGGCCGTGGTTATCCACGGCGCGGGCGGCAAGGCCTTTGCCGCAGGCACCGATATGACACAGTTCCGCGCCTTCGAAAGCGCGCAGGATGCGCTGGTTTACGAGGCCCGGATCGAGACTGTGCTCGAGGCGGTCGAGCGCTGCCCACTGCCCACGGTCGCCGTCATCAACGGTGCCTGCACCGGCGGTGGGGCGGCGATTGCCGGGGCCTGCGACATTCGCATCGCCGCCCAAAACCTCAAGTTCGGTTTTCCGATCGCGCGCACGCTTGGCAATTGTCTTGCCGCCGCGAACTTGGCGCGGCTGTCCTCGTTGATGGGGGCGGGCCGGGTGCGCGAGATGATCTTTACCGCGCGGCTGATAAGTGCCCCGGAAGCCTTAGACTATGGCCTCATCTCCGAGGTGTTAGAGGACGAGGCCGCTCTGATGGCCCGCGCCGAAGATCTTGCCGGCACGTTGGCGCAGATGGCTCCCTTGACCCTGCGCGCCACCAAAGAGGCCATGCGACGTGTGAGCGCCGCCACCCGCGTCGAAGACGCCGACCTGATCGAAATGTGCTACATGAGCAATGATTTTCGCCACGGGATGGAAGCATTTCTTGCCAAGGAGAAACCCGAATGGAGCGGCACATGAGGGCGACCGGCCCGCTTGCGGGTATGAAGGTGATCGAGCTTGCGCATATCATGGCCGGGCCTGTCTGTGGCCTGATGCTGGCCGATATGGGCGCAGATGTGATCAAGGTGGAAAAGCCCGATGGCGACGATAGCCGCCGCTTTGTTCCCCCGGCGATCGAGGGCGAATCCGCCGCCTATATGATGATGAATCGCAACAAGCGCGGCGTGGCGCTGAACCTCAAGGAACCCGATGCGGTCGAGGCGCTGCATCGTCTCTTGGAAGAGGCCGACGTGGTGATCGAGAATTACCGCATGGGCACGATGGAGCGGCTCGGGTTGAGCTATGAGGCCCTGCGCGCGATCAACCCCCGCCTGATCTACTGCGAGATTTCCGGCTTTGGCCGTACGGGTCCGTATGCGGAGCGCGGTGGCTTTGATCTGATCGCACAGGGCATGTCGGGCCTGATGTCGATCACCGGCGAGGGGCCGGGGCGACCCCCGGTCAAGACCGGCGCGCCGGTGTCGGACATCACGGCTGGGATCGTGGCAGCGATGGGGGTGTCCGCCGCCTATGCGCGCATGCTGCAAACCGGGCAGGGGCAAAAGGTCGATACCTCGCTCTTTGAGGCGGCGATCACCCAGACCTACTGGCAATCGGCGATTGCCTTTGCCACCGGCGTGGCCCCCGGTCCGATGGGCTCGGCGCATCCCCTCAATGGCCCTTATCAGGCATTCCAGACCGCAGACGGCTGGATCAATGTGGGGGCTGCCAACCAACGCAATTGGCTGCGGTTTCTCGATGTGATCGGCGCGCCCGAGTTGAACGAGGACCCGCGCTTTGCCTCCAACCATGATCGGATGCAGCATCTGATGGAACTGGAAGAGATCCTGAACGATCACCTGCGCCACGCAACCTCCGAGGTCTGGCTGGAGCGGATGGAACGCGCCGGGCTGCCCGCCGGGCCGGTGCTGGATATCCTGCAAATGCAGGCCGATCCGCAGGCCCACGCGCGCGACATGATCGTCGAGGTGGATCACCCCGTGGCAGGTTCGGTCAAGACCCTGGGCCATCCGATCAAGTTCAGCGAAACCCCGGCCAGCATTCGCCGCGCCGCCCCCACACTTGGTCAGCATAGTCGCGAGGTGCTGCAAGAGGCGGGGTATGCGGCGGATCAGATCGAGGCTTTGGTCATCTCCGGCGCGGTGATCGCAGCATGAGCGATCCCTTGGTGACGCAACTCCTGACTGCGCGAAACGGTGGTCCAAAACTGCCCGCATCCGCAGGCGACGGGCTGACGCGGGACCGCATTTTTGCCGTACAGGCGGCGGTCGCGGCAGAGCTTGGGCCGGTGGGCGGTTTCAAGGTGGCCTGTCCGCCCGGCGCCCCGATCATCATCGCGCCCATCTTTGCCAGCGACATTCACGCCAGCCCGTCCGAGATCCACATTCCCGAAGGCGATGAGGTGGGCGTCGAACTGGAATACGCCTTTCGCCTGATTGCCCCCTTGCCGGACATCGACGCAGCGGATTTCGAGACACAGTTGCGCGATGCGGTCGAGATCTTGCCGGTCTTTGAACTTGTGCAGAGCCGTCTTGCTGACCCCAGGGGCGCTACACCTGCGCTCAAGATGTTGGACAATCAACTCAACGGCGCGGTGGTTCTGGGTGAACCCCGCCGCGACTGGCAGGGCATCGACGTCACCCGCGCCGAGGCGCGCCTGACCCTTGGACATGAAACCCTGCTCGACGGCCCGGCATCGGTGCCCGGCGGCGATGCCTTTGCAACGCTCTGCGCCCTCACCCGCGCCTTGGGGGATCACTGCGGTGGCTTGCAGCCCGGCCATGTGGTGATCACCGGATCGCTCAACGGGTTGCCATGGATGACGCCGCCGACCACAGCCACAGGCTGGATCGGCGGGTTGGGTTCGGTCAGCATGACACTGACGCCGGTGTGAGGCCCTGTCAGGCCGTGCGGGCCATGGTGACGTCAGCCGCCTGCCAATGTGCCATGTGATCCGCCATCGCCCTGACAAACGCCGGGCGCGCCTCGGCGCGCGCGACATAGGCGCTCAGAATGGGCATGTCGTCCAACACCCCCTCGCCTGCCAGCACGCGCAGCGTATCGACGATTGCAATGTCGGCCAGACTGAAATCGCCTGCGATCCAGTCGCGCCCCTCCAGTACCGTTTCCACCTCGGATAGTCTGGTCTTCAGGGCCTGTCGGGCAAACGCCTTGCTCTCTTCGCCCGTCGGTGGGCCAAAGAATTCTGGCCAGCGTTCGGCAAGCACCTTGCCGATCCAGACGATACTTGCGGGCTCGACCGTGTTCAGCGCTGCAAAGAGCCATTGCGTGATTTCCGCACGCCGCGCCTCGGGCAAGAGCGCGGTGCCCTCGCCCACATAGAGAAGGATCGCCCCGCTCTCGAACAGGGTCAAATCTCCGTCGCGGATTATGGGCACCTGCCCAAAGGGCTGCATTGCGCGATGCGCGTCGCTCTTGGGCTGCATCGGCACCGTTTCGACGCGATAAGGGCGGCCAATCTCTTCGAGGGCCCACCGCACCCGCAGGTCTCGCACAAAGCCGCGCGGAAATTCGGGCACCCAATCAAGGGTGATCAGTGTCAGTGTCATGCCGCTTTTCCTGAATCGAAAAGGGGTTCGAACCCCGCCCACATCATGCGCTTGCCATCGAACGGCATCGCGGACATATCCATGTCGCCCATCTCGGCCTCCATTGCCTTGGATGCCGCATCGCAGGTGGCACGGTCCGGCCAGGCGATCCAGCTAAAGATCGGAACTTCACCGTCCTCCGCCTTGGTGGCACGGTAGAAATCCGTCTTCTCGCCCTTGGGCACATCCACGCCCCAGTTCTCGACCATGCCGAGCGCACCGCCCTTGCGGAACATGTCCCAGGCCTCGTTTGCCATGTCGATATAGGCTTGCTTTTTGGCCTCGGGGACGGCGAGCAGAAAGCCTTGATAGTAGCTCGCGCCACTGTGTGTCCCGCGCTCAACGACCGGGTCAAACCCGCCAAAGATCATCCGGCTGCCGTCAAACGGCATTGCCGGCATCTCCTTCATCGCGGGATCGCTCTGCATCTTTTCCCAAGAGGCATCCGCCGTTGTCTTGTCGGGCCACTCGATCCAGGAGAATGTGATGGCTTCGTCGGGTTCTGCGGCGACCGAGCCATAGAAATCGGTGACTTTGCCATGGGGCACATCCACACCCCAGGTCTCGATCATGCGGGTGGCGCCATAAGATTTGAACATCTCCCAGATCGCATCGACATGGGTCTGATAGGCGTCCTTGTTGGTGGATGGAACGGCGGCAACTGCGCCGGTGAAATAGGGCATTTTAACTCTCCTTTCCTATGTGTTCGCGCGCGAGAGAATCACTCTTGTATCCGTACTGTGCCAAGGGTAGTATTAAAAAACAACTATAAGTATGAAAAAATGACTAAACAGGCGAAATCCCCCACGCTGCGCTATGACGAAGGCTGTCTTGCCGCGCATGCGCTCAACCTGATCGGCGACCGCTGGGCGCTGTTGGTCGTGCGCGAACTGATGTTCGCGCCCAAGCGCTTCCAGATGATCCGCGCCGGCCTTCCGGGCATCACGGCCAGCGTGCTGACCGGACGCTTGGCACAGATGGAACAGGGCGGGGTGCTGACGCATGACACGCGGTTGGGCGTTTATGCGCTGACCGATCCCGGTCGCGCCCTCTTGCCAGTCCTCGAGGCACTCTGCCAATGGGCGTTGACGATACCTGGCCATGACCCCTCGCGCTTTATTAGCCCCTCGGCCTTGATGATCTCGATGGGTGCGATGCTCCGGCGCGACCGGGCTTCGGGTCTTGATGTGAAGGCCGGGTTTGATTTCGGAAGCGAAGTCTTCGAAATGCACTTGACGGATGGTGCGCTCCATACCCGTTTGGTGGCCAAGCCCAGCGCACCCTTTGTGCTCGTCGGAAACGGCAACACTCTGGCAGCCGCCGTTTACGGAAAAAAATCTCTGCGCGACATGACACACTTGGGTGTGATCTCCCTGCGGGGCGATCAAGATGCCGCGCAGGCCTTTGTCGACCTCTTCCAACTTTCAGCGCAAGCGCAGTGATCGGCAGATATTACTCCTACTTTGGTCGTAGGCAATGAGCACAGCAAGGTCTTGTTCGTTCGCAAAACTGCGATAGGGTCAGACCTGTGCGATTACAACGTAAACGGTACTCGCATGAGCCGCGCGAAGGGGAGAGCGCGTTGGGTCTGCTTTTAGAGGTCTAAGATCAGGGTCCTGTTCTAACGCAAAGCGGCGGACAGGCTGGTTGGATTTTCAAACGGGAGGAACCCCATGAAGCAACTGCTGTCATCCATCGCAACCCTTGCACTCAGCGCGGGCCTTGCCCACGGGCAAGCGGCCAATGTGCCGGACAATCTGGAAAAGCTGTCGAATTTCCAGTCCACCGGCGTCACCGATTTCACGTTTATCGAACAGGGCGGCGACTATGCCGAGGGAATCAAGAAAACGCTGGAGGGGATCAGCCTGCCCGACGGGTTCAAGATCGGCCTCTATGCGGTCGTCCCCGATGCGCGCCACATGGCTGTCGGCCCGCAGGGCATCGTGACCTTTGTCGGCACCCGCAAGGACAAGGTGTGGTCCGTCACCGATCGCAACAAGGATCGTGTGGCCGATGAGGTCAAGGATTTCGCGCCCTCGTTGCAATTCTCTATCCCGAATGGCCCCTGCTTTTCCAAGGACGGGTTCCTCTATATCGCCGAGCAGAATCGCGTCCTGCTCTTTCCCGCCGCCGAGTTCTTTTACGAAAGCCCCGATGTGGCGGCCTTCAATCTTGTAGCCAAGGGCGATCTGATCCCTGAGGAGCAGGAAAGTTTCAACCACACCGCGCGCGTCTGCGACATTGGCCCGGATGGCAAGATCTATATCTCGCTCGGTCAGCCCTTCAACGTGGCCCCGAAAGAGAACCTGGAGACCAACACCAAATGGGGCATCGGTGGCATTATCCGCATGAACACCGACGGCACGGGCCGCGAGGTCTATACCTACGGCGTCCGCAACTCGGTCGGTCAGGATTTCCACCCCGAAACCGGCGATTTGTGGTGGACTGACAATCAGGTTGATGGCATGGGCGATGATATCCCCCCCGGCGAGTTGAACCACCAAACCGAGGCAGGTCAGCATTTTGGCCATCCCTGGTATGGCGGCGGGTCCGTGCGCACCAATGAGTACAAGGGTGAAGACGTCCCGGTTGAAGTGGTAATGCCTGCGGTCGAAACCGTGGCCCATGCCGCGGACCTCGGCATGACTTTCTACACCGGCAAGATGTTCCCGGCCAAATACAAGAACGCCATCTTTTCGGCGCAGCACGGGTCTTGGAACCGCACAGAGCCGGTCGGCGCCCGCGTGATGGTCACCGTCATCGACGGAGAGGGCAACGCCACGATGGAACCCTTTGCAGAAGGCTGGATTGACGAGAACGGCGAGTATCTGGGCCGTCCCGCCGATGTGGCGCAATTGCGCGACGGCTCGATCCTCGTGTCCGACGATCTGGCCGGGGCCATCTACCGCATCTGGTACGAGGGCAACTGATGCTCAAGGCATGTATTCTGGGTCTGGGCGGGGTTTTCCTCGCCCAGATTGCTGTTGCAGAGGATCTGACCGGCGACCACGAGGAGGGGCGCAAACTGGCGGGGCAGTGCCGCACCTGTCACGGGATCGAAGGCATGGCGAAAATGCCCATCGTGCCGCATATCGGCGGCGAGAACCCGTCCTATATCGAGCATCAACTGACCGCCTTTCGCGAGGGGCGCCGCGTGCACGAAATGATGAGCGTGGTGGCCGCGAACCTGACCGATCAGGCCATTGCCGATCTTGCGGCGTGGTATAGCAGCCAGACGCCTATCGCGACCCTCGCCCCAACTCAGACCGCCGAGAGCGCGCCTGAGGCCTGCACCGCCTGTCACGGCGCGGATGGGATCGCAGTGATCGACGACGCGCCCAATCTTGCGGGCGAGACGGTGATGTATATCGACACGCAGCTCAAGGCATTCCGCACCGGCAAGCGTCAGCATGACATCATGAGCGGCATCGCCGCCGAGATGACGAATGATGAAATCCGTGCGGTGGCAGACTGGTATTCGTCCGTTCAGTTCAAGGTCGCGCCGGTCCAATAGCGAACCCGGCAAATGCAAACGGGCGCACCTGATGGCGCGCCCGTCTCTATTCTGTCTGAGGTATCTCAGCCCTTTTTCAACACGCGCTGCCCCAACACTTCGGCGATCTGCACGGCATTCAGCGCGGCACCCTTGCGCAGGTTGTCGCTGACGCACCAGAGGTTGATACCATTATCAATCGTCGGGTCCTGACGGATGCGGCTGATAAAGGTGGCGTAATCGCCCACGCATTCAATTGGCGTCACATAGCCGCCGTCCTCACGCTTGTCGATCACCATGATGCCGGGAGATTCGCGCAGGATATCGCGGGCCTCGGCCTCGTCGAGATGATCCTCGAACTCGATGTTGATCGCTTCGGCATGGCCGACAAAGACCGGCACCCGCACGCAGGTGGCCGTGACCTTGATCTTGGTATCAAGGATCTTCTTGGTCTCGGCAACCATTTTCCACTCTTCCTTGGTCTGACCATCCTCAAGGAACACGTCGATATGCGGGATCACGTTGAACGCGATCTGTTTGGTGAACTTCTTGGCCGGCTTGTCATCGGTCGGGTTGTAGACTGCCTTGGTCTGATCCCAGAGCTCGTCCATGCCCTCCTTGCCGGCGCCCGACACCGACTGATAGGTCGAGACGACAACGCGCTTGATGCGCGCGCGATCATGCAGCGGCTTGAGCGCCACAACCATCTGAGCAGTCGAACAATTGGGGTTGGCGATGATGTTCTTCTTGGCATAGCCCAGCACCGCATCGGCATTCACTTCCGGCACGACCAGCGGCACGTCGGGATCGTAGCGATAGAGCGACGAGTTGTCGATCACGACACAGCCCGCCTTGGCCGCCTTGGGCGCATAGATCTTGGTCGCGTCCGACCCGATGGCGAACAGCGCCATGTCCCAGCCGGTGAAATCGAACGTATCCAGATCCTGGGTCTTGAGAGTTCGCTCGCCAAAGCTGACCTCGGTGCCCAGAGACCGGCGCGAAGCGAGCACCGCGATCTCATCTACCGGAAACTCGCGCTCGGCGAGGATATTCAGCATTTCGCGGCCAACGTTGCCCGTGGCACCTGCGACGACGATTTTGTAACCCATGTGTGTCTGCCTCCATAGCGGGGGTTGCGGAGCGGGTCATACAAGGATTGCACAAGATGTGAAAGGGGCCGCGCTCAGTCCATGCTGTCGCGGCTAAAGAGGTATGTCACCAGACCCGCCAGCAGGGCAAAGCCGAACAGGGCAAAAATGGCGGTATATCCGGCCAATACGCTTGGGGCTGAGGCGTGTAGCGGTCCAGAGGCAAATTGCGCCACCCCGGCCCCACCAATCCCAAAGAGGTTGAGCAGCGTCACACCCCGCCCTGCCAGATGTGCCGGAAAGAACGCTCGCCCATGCGCGATGAGCACGGGAAAGGTGGACCCCGCAAGCCCGATCCCCGCGAGGAGGGTAATGGACAGCATGAGGCCCCGATCCGGCCAGAGCATAAGCGCAAAGATGGCCAGGGCGCAGATCACATTGCCGGTAAAAATCACCCATTTGCGTGACTGGAAAATCCGATCAAGCGGACCATAGGCAAAGGTGCCCGCGATCATCGCCACGCCCATGACCAGCGTCGCCTGCCCCACCTGCCCGGTATCAAGGCCAAAGACATCGCGCAGGTACGGGCCTGCCCAGAGCCCGCGCAGCGCTGCCGCCGGCGCGTAGGCGACAAACATCAATGGCAGAATGGTCCAAACGGCAGGCATGCGCAGCAGATCAAGGAGCGAACCGCGCGTGTCGCCGCTCACCGCCTCGGGGTCACGAACCACCGCAAGGATACCAAGCGCTGCCGCAACCGAGACGGCAGCTAATCCCCAGAGCGCCGCGCGCCAGCCAATCGTTTCCGCCGCCCAGGCCATTGGATAAGAGGCCACCAGATTGCCAAATGATCCAACCCCCAGCATGACCGCCGCCAGCGTTGCAAATCGCGCGGGTGAGAATTGCCGCGCAAAGATATAGTAAGAGGCCATCAGCACCGGCGAACAACCCACACCGAGCAATACCATCGCTAGTTTGATATGTAGCGGGCTGGTGGCCATCGCAAAGAGCGCCGCTCCCCCGCCGCCGCCCAGCAACAGCAGAACCGCCGCCGTGCGCCGTGGCCCGACCCGGTCGAGCGCCCACCCCACCGGCAATTGCATCACTGCGAATGTCACGAACATGAGGCCCGAGGCTGTGGCCAGATCATCGGGCGTTGCACGTACATCCTGTGCCAAGGGGCCGCTCAGAACCGCCAGAAAAGCGCGGAAAAACTGGCTGAGCACATAGGCAAGGCTCAGCAGGACAAGGCCAGCACGCATGCGGTTTCCCTTTTGAAGCTAAGATCAGGCCGCTCCGCGCGCGATCAGGACATCGACATGCACCGCCACACTCTCGGCCAAGGCATAGAGGTTATAGCCACCTTCAAGACAGCTCACCAATTTGCCACCGCAGAGTTCATCCGCCAGATCACACAGCCGTTCCGTGACCCACCGGAAATCCTCTGTTTCCAGCATGAGATCGGCCAACGGGTCTTCGCGATGCGCGTCAAACCCGGCAGAGACAAGGATCAGCTCAGGTTTGAATGCCCGAACGCGCGGAAAGACCTTGGCCTCGTACTCGCGTCGAAACACAGCGCCGCCCGAACGCGGGGCCAGTGGCACATTGAGGATCGTGTCATGCGGTCCGGTTTCATGCGCCGCCCCGGTGCCGGGCCAAAGCGGGTATTGATGCGACGAGGCGAAAAAGGCGCGCGGCTCGTCTTCCAACAGGTCCTGCGTGCCATTGCCGTGATGCACGTCGAAATCCACCACCGCCACCCGTTTCAGCCCGTGATGATCCAGCGCATATTTCGCCGCCACCGCCACATTGCCAAAGAGACAGAACCCCATGGTCGTCTCGCGCTCGGCATGATGCCCCGGCGGTCGGGTGGCGACAAAGGCGTTACGCACCTCTCCCGACAGCACCAGATCAACGGCACGCACGGCACCGCCCACCGCGCGATGCGCCGCCGCCAATGTGCCCGGCGACATCCATGTATCGGCATCCAGCGGCACCACCCCCTTGGCGGGGGATGCGGCGCGGATGGCCTCCAAATGGGATCTCGGATGCACCCGCAACAGATCGTCTTCGGCAGCAAGCGGGGCGGTCACGCGGGTCACGTCCTTGCCCTCGAGCGCCTCGAGGATACGCTCTAGCCGGGCCACCTGTTCGGGATGCCCATCGGGTGTCTCATGCCCCAGACAATCGGGATGTGTGATCAGGGCTGTGGTCATGGCGCTCCTCCATACTTGGCGCAAAAAGAGCCTGAATTTCAGGGCTTGTCCAGTGCAGCCTTGTGGGCGGCTTGACCGCGTGCCAGTCTGGCAGACATGGAAGGAGATGCCGCCTCAGTGACTCAGGACATCGTGCTTGCCGTTTGGGGTCAGGCCGAACTGTTCCTGTGGAGCATGCTGCGGCCTTGGAATGCCTATCAGGTGGGCATCCTGCTTGCCCTATTCTTCGCGGCATATCTGCTCGAACGCCTCTTGGGACCAGCGTGCCGCGAATGGATGCGGCAACGCGAAGGCTGGCCGAAGTGGCGCATGCGGCTGCTTGTCATGCTGCACCGGCGCTTGCGTCTTATCTTTTTCGTGATGCTGATCTGGCCGGTGTGCTGGATCATGCGTGAAGTGACATGGCCTAGCCGCTCTTATCTGCTGGCGATCGCCGGAGAATTGGCTCTTGCTTGGTTGGTGATCGCCATCGTCACCCGGTTGATTGGCAATAGCCTGCTGCGCAGCCTTGTGCGCTACGCAGGCTGGACTTGGGTCACGCTCAGCATTCTCAATCTCACCCACGAGGCACAAGCGCTGTTGGACAGCGCCGCAATAGACGTGGGCGAGACACGATTCTCACTCTGGCTGGTTGTGCAGGCGGTGATCGTGATCGGTGCGCTCATCGTTGTGGCACGCTTTACCGCAAGGGTGACAAGCGCACGGGTCCGCAGCAACGAAGATCTCTCCCCCTCGATGCAGGTGCTGGTGGTCAAATTCATGCAGGTGCTGCTCTATGGTGCCGCATTCTTCATTGGCTTACGCACCGTCGGGGTGGACCTCACCGGGCTTGCCGTGCTGTCCGGCGCGATTGGCGTGGGCCTCGGCTTTGGTCTGCAAAAGGTGGTTTCGAATCTGGTCTCAGGGATCATTATCCTCCTCGACAAGTCGATCAAACCCGGCGACGTCATCAGCTTGGGCGAAACCTTCGGCTGGATCAACAGCTTGGGTGCCCGCTATGTTTCCATCACAACCCGAGATGGGCGCGAATACCTCATCCCGAACGAAGATCTGATCACTGGACAAGTGGTCAACTGGTCCCATTCCAACGATTTCGTGCGCCTCGACATCTACTTTGGCACAGCCTATGGCGACGATCCCCATAAAGTGCGCAAGATCGCAGTCGAAGCTGCCCTGAGCGTTGGCCGCGTTCTGAACGAGAGGCCCCCGGTCTGTCACATCGTTGGCTTTGGTGACAGCAGCGTGGATTATATCCTGAGATTCTGGATCAGGGACCCCACTCAAGGCCTGACCAACATTCGCGGCAATGTCTATCTGGCGCTTTGGGATGCGTTTCAAGAGCATGGCATTTCCATCCCCTTCCCGCAACGCGAGGTGAGAATGCTGGGGGACGAACCCGGTAACGAACCACCGATCGGGTAAATTTGCAGCACATTCCCGCGTCTTGGTGCAATAGGATGCGGCGGTTTATTGAAAAGTCATGCATCTCTTGCTACTTTGATATCATTCCTAGCACCGGGGCCTGCGGTGTGCAGCAAAGGAGGACGATGTCCTGTCTTTTACGACATATGCGGCAAACGCCGCTGACCAGGGGGCCATCTCGATGATGCCCACCATGACCGCAGATAGCGAAGCGCAGCTTGCGGCGATCCTGACCTCTCTCGACGATGACAAGGCGGAAGACATCGTGCAGATCGACCTGCGCGGAAAAACTGCCATGTGCGACTATATGGTGATCTGCTCGGGGCGCTCCTCGCGGCAGGTTTCTGCCATCGCAGAGAAACTGATGGATCGGCTTAAGCAGGATATGGGGATCGTTGCCCGCAGTGAGGGCAAGGAAACCGGCGACTGGGTGCTGATCGACACGGGCGATGTGGTCGTCCATGTGTTCCGCCCTGAGGTTCGCGATTTCTATCAGCTTGAGAAGATGTGGCTGCCTTCCGGGCAGACGGCGGCGTCTCAGGTCTGAATGAGGGTTCACATCTGCGCGGTGGGCCGGTTGCGGACCGGCCCGGAACGCGCATTGTTCGACGATTATCTTACCCGGTTCGACCGAACGGGGCGGGCGCACGGCCTTGGCCCTGCCACCCTGCACGAGGTCGAGGATAAGAAGGGCGGTGGCATGGCCGCCGAGGCCAGTTTGCTTGACCGGGTGATCCCCCAAGGGTCCGTGCTTGTGGTCCTCGATGAACGAGGCAAGCTGCTGTCCTCTCCAGACTTTGCAGATACGATGGCGGGCTGGCGCGATGCCGGGCGCAGCGATCTGGCTCTGGTGATTGGCGGCGCGGATGGTATCGCGCCAGAACTGCGGTCGCGGGCGGATTTCGCACTATCCTTTGGCCGGATGGTCTGGCCACATATGTTGGTGCGGGTGATGCTGTCGGAACAGCTCTATCGCGCCGCCTCGATACTGGCCGGAAGCCCCTATCATCGTGTTTGAAGTGGCGAGGGACCATGTGCCCCTCGCCTTGATTGGATTACTTCTTCAGGGCGTCGCGGATTTCCATCAGGATATCCAATTCGGACGGGCCGGGATCGGCGGCAGGTGCCTCTACCTTGGGCTTGGATGTGGCATCTTTGGCGCGGTTGACCAGCTTGACCAAAATAAACACCACCCAGGCAATGATCAGGAAATTGATCACGGCCATGATGAATCGACCATAGGCAAAAACGGCTGCTCCGGCTTCTTCCGCCGCTGCGATCGAGGAATACTCGCCTGATCCAAGCACGACATAGAGGCCCGAAAAATCAATGCCGCCCATAAACAGACTGATGATCGGGTTAATGAGATCCGCCACCATCGAGCCAACAATCGCAGTAAAGGCCGCACCGATGATAATCCCAACGGCCATGTCCATGACATTGCCCTTGGCGATGAAATCCTTGAACTCTTGAATCATTTTCGTCCCTTTTCCACTGTCACACACGGGTCTTCTTGTGCGCCCGCGTCGGGCCTCTAGCATATTTTTGCGCAGATTTGACATAAATCTGACGGGCGGCACGGGGAATTGACCCACAATCCTCCCCTCAGAGCATCGCACTAAACCCCGACATAGCGGTCCACTAATCCGCGATCCGCGCGCAACGCCTCGGCGCTCATCACAGCACCCCCTTGGCCATTTTCCAGAAAGGCAACACGGTCCGCCACCTCCAGCACCGCATCGACCCGCTGTTCCACCAGCAGCACAGCGACGCCTTCGGCCCGCAACGCCGTGATCACCTCGCGAATGGCTGCGATCATCGAGGGCTGCAATCCCTCGGTCGGCTCATCAAGCAACAGCACCTTTGGCCGCAGACAGAGCGCCCGCGCCATCGCCAGCATCTGCTGTTCGCCCCCCGAAAGGGTCTGCGCCTTCTGTCCCAGCCGATCTCGCAGGCGGGGAAAGAGTGTCAGCACTTGCTCGCGCACCTCTGGCCCGCTCTGCCGCGCCATCAGACCAATCTCCAGATTTTGCGCCACTGTCAGGTCAGTAAACAGCCTGCGCCCCTGCGGCACATACCCCACGCCTGCGCGTGGCACCTCATGCGCGGGCAGCGCGCTCAGGCTCCGCTCACCCAACCAGATGGTGCCCGACATGAGCGGCAAAAGCCCCATGATCGCGCGCATGGTCGTGCTCTTGCCCGCCCCGTTGCGCCCCAAGAGGCACAGGATCTCGCCCGCCTTCACCTCAAGGCTCAGATCGCGCAGCACCTGTGCGCGGCCATATCCCGCGCTGACCCTATCCAGCCGCAGCATTGGGCAGCCCCCCCAGATACGCCGCCTGCACCGCGCGGTTGGCATGGATTTCCGCAGGCGTGCCCTCGGCCAGCACCCGGCCGCCATCCAGCACGGTAATCCGGTCCGCCAGATCCATTACCACCCGCATGTTATGCTCGATCAGAAGGATCGTGGCCTTCTCTGCCACCTTGCGGATCAGGCGCAGAAAACTGTCGATCTCGCCCTCGGCCAGACCTTGGGTTGGCTCATCAAGGATCAAGAGGCGCGGGCTTTGGGCAAGGCCCATGGCAATCTCCAGCAGGCGCTGATGCCCATAGGCCAGATCGCCCGCGTCCTGCGCCGCGCGCTCTGCCAGTCCGACCTGTGACAACGCGGCATCGACTGCCGCCTCTACCGCCGTGCCCTGCATATGACGCCGCGCCGCGAGGGCCACGTTTTCCTGCACGCTCAGCCGACCAAAGACCGAGGTGATCTGAAACGTATAGGCAATTCCGAGCCGCATCCGCCGGTGCGCGGGCAGCGCAGTGATATCCTGCCCATCCAGCATCACCCGCCCCGCATTTGGGGCGATGCGCCCAGAAATCATGCCCACCAGCGTCGTCTTGCCCGCACCATTGGGGCCGATCAGGGCGCGAATCTCGCCCTTGGGCAGATCAAAATCCACGTCTTCCACCGCGCGTAACCCGGCAAAATTCTTGGACAGCCCCCGCGTGGACAAGAGCATCACCGCAGCCCCCGCCAGAACCGACGCCGCAATTCCCCCATCAGCCCTTGCGGCGCGAAGAGCGTCAGCGCCACCAGCGCCACACCGGCGATCAGCATATAGGCGGTGGTCACGCCGGAACTGAGGTCAATCAGGTAGAACATGAAAAGCGTGCCGATGAACGGTCCCAGCACCGTGCCCGCCCCGCCCAAAAGCACCCAAAGCAGGGGAAAGATCGAGTATTGCACCGAAGCGAAGGTCGCGCCCACATAGCCAAAGAGCAGCCCATATGCCGCGCCCGCCGCCGCCGCCATCGTGCCCGAAATCACCATGACCGCGAACTTATGCGCGAAAACGTCATAGCCCAGCATGCGCACCCGCTCTTCATTCTCGCGGATCGCCACCAGCACCCGGCCAAAGGGCGACCGCACCAGCCAGAGGCAGAGCATCAGGCAAACACCAAACAGGATCAGCGCCGCCAGATAGCGGTTGCCCTCAAGGCTCAGGTCGATGCCCCAGAGCATCCGATCCGCCTGCTGGATCACAAAGCCTTCATCGCCCCGGGTCAGCGCCCCGAAATAGAGCACGGTTAGATGCCCCGCCTGCGCGAACATCAGCGTGACAATCATAAACGCGACCCCCGCCGTGCGCAGGGCCAGCGCCGCCAGCAAGCCTGATACCACTGCACCTGCCGCCAACCCGAGGATCAGCGCAGGCACCGCCGTCAGCCCCAGATGCTGCACACCGAGGCCCATCCCATACATGCCCGCCGCAAAAAACAGCGCATGGCCCAGACTGAGCAGCCCGGTATAGCCAAACATGAGGTTGTAGCCCATGGCATAGCTCGCCAGAACCATCACCCGCGCCAGATTGCCGTGGTGATACGCAGGCAGCACGAAATGCAGCGCCAAGAGCACGGCCAATAGCCCGGCGTGCAAGGCATAGGCCCTCATGCGGCGCGCGTCCCGAATAGGCCCTGTGGCCGAAACACCAGCACTAACCCGACCAAGAGCGTCGCCAGTATCTTGGCCAGCGTCGGCGAGAAAAACACCGAGATGATGCCATCGCTGAGACCTATCAGGATCGCCGCCACCACCGTGCCGGGCAGACTGCCGAGTCCTCCGATGATCACGACTATGAATGACAACAAGAGAGGATCCGCCCCCATCAGGTAATGCGCCTGCTGGATTGGCACGATCAACACGCCCGCCAGCGCCGCCAGCGCCGCGCCCAGACCAAAGACCCCAGCATAAACCCGCTCGACCGGGATACCAAAGGCCAGCGCCATCTCGCGGTCCGCCTGCGTTGCCCGCATCACAAGGCCGATAAGTGTGCGCGTCATCAACACCCAGACCGCGCAGAGCAGCACCACCGCCGCGCCGATCACCGCCAGCTTGTAAGAGGTCGTGCCCAGCCCCCAGGGCCAGATCATCGCCCAGCCCTCAGGCCCATGCTCAAACCACGGGATTGCAAGCCGCGTGTTGAACGGCGCCGCGACGGGGCGCGCATCCGGACCATAGCCCATCAGCGTCACTTGCTGAATGATATAGAGCAGCCCGATTGTGGCCACGATGGTGCGTTCTGGATCATAATCCAGCCGCTTGAGGATCGTCATATCGGCGGCCACCGCCAGCGCCCCCACGATCAGCGGGGCCACGACCAGCGCCAGAGCAAAGCCGATTTCCGGATGCCCGACCACGCTCTGCGCGATCCACCACGCCAGCACCGCGCCCAGCATGAAAAACTCGCCATGCGCGATATTGACCACCCGCATCACGCCAAACACAAGACTGAGCCCCACCGCCGTCAGCGCAAGCACCGCCGCCGTCACCGCGCCCTCCAACGTGGCCAGCACCAGATATGGGCCTAGCTCCATGGTCGCAGGCACGTCATGGCACGGCGTACTCGAGCCCGCCCATCAGGATTCGGTCATCGTCGGTCAGCGTCACGATCTGCCCATGCAAACGTTCGAGCTTGCGGGCTACCACGTCGTTGCGCTTCTCCCACTTATAGGACCGGTCGTCGACCACAGGCGTCCATGTCAATTGTCCGCCCTTGCGCCAAGGATCAAGAACGATCCCCTGATCAAACGCGTCTCCCTTGGCACTTACGATCGCCGTGCTGTGCTCCAGCCGAAAGGCATTCTCAGAATTGGCAACCGCGCGGTGCAGATCAAGCGTCTGGAACTCTTCCTGCTTCAACCGATCTTCTATGTCGCGGGCCCAATGCCAGCACAGGCCAGCCGGTTTCAACCCCATGTTGACCTTGGTGTTATGCACAATGGGCGGATCCGTGATCTCGTACTCCAGAGCAAGCTGGTGGGTATGCTCATAGGTGATACGTGCTGCGCGTTCGGCCTCTTCGGCGTCCACCTCGGGCCCGAGACTTCGGATCGCCGCGGCCAGCCGCGTCACCTCTTGCGACTCGGGCGGCGGGGGCGGCGCACCGCAACCCGCCAGCACCACAAGCGCCAGTGTCAGAATGACATGCAGACCTCTCATCGCTTCGCCCCGCTTACCCAACCCGCTTCAGAACGGCTGCGCCGTGTAATCAATTTCGTCGGGATAGAGCGTATCCTCGATCGAGGTCCGATGCACGCGCAGCAGTTTTCCGCCCTGCACCTGCGAAATATTCTGATGGCCAAACACCTGATGTGTCTTGCCGTTAAAGATCTTGTCGCCCTGCGGATGCGCAAGGCTCTCGGGCAGGACGGTCATCGCCTCGACCGCCTCGATCAGCGCGGCGCGATCCTGCGGCCCGGTATAGCCCGCCGCCTCCATCCCCGCCTTGATGACATGCAGCGTTTCCCAGCAGCCGAACATATGCGCATAGGTGGACACGTCGCGCGGGTCACTGACCGACGCGCCGCGCTCGTTGACACCCACCGCCGCGCGATAGGCGGTCTCATGCGCACTCTCATCCGGTTGTTGATCGCGGCACATGCCTTCCCAGAAATAGCTGTTCTCGAGGAACTCCAGACCGGGACTGTCAATCGCCACCGCCTCCAGACTGTCGATAAAGCCAAAGAGCGCCGGACCCTGCCCGCCAAAGAATTCGCCCAATTCCTTGACAAAGGTCAGCACGGCGGGTCCGACCATGACGTGATACAGAACCTCGGTGTCGCGCGGAATCTTGGGGAAATACTTGGTGAACGAGGTCTCAGAGGGCGGAATCGCGATATGTGCCAGCACTTCGCCGCCCTGCGCCTCGATCGCTTGCGTAAAGAAATCGCGGTGATCATGGCCGAATGCGAAATCCGGGAACACCATCGTGACCTTTTTGCCAAGATTCGCGGCCACATAGGGCGCCATCGCCTGAACCTGACTTTTGACATCCGTGATGCCCGGTTGCAGCGTGTAGCGGTTGAGCATGCCAGAGGCCACATGATGCCCTTCCGAGACCACGAAATACGGCAGCTTCAATTCCCCCGCACGCGGCGCTGAGCCGATCACGACATGGCTGAACAACGTGCCAAACCCGATATCGCAGCCATACTGATTGGCGAATTTCTCGACCACCTCGGCCCCGCGCTTGGGGTCGGTGCCATCATCCTCGGCCACAATCTCGACCATGCGGCCATTGATGCCGCCGCCGTCGTTGATCAGTTTGACCGCGGCCTGCGTGGTGCGGTCATACCAGCGGCCATAGGCGGCACCGATGCCAGTGCGGTGCACCTGAAACCCGATCTTGATCGGCGCGGCGGTCTGCGCATGGCTATAGCGCGCCCACATCGGCAGGCTCGCCGCAGCAACGCCGCCCGCAAGTGCCGTCAACGCACCGCGTCGGGACGTGCCGGTAGCCGGGCTCATTTTTGGGCTGTTCATCGCGCATCCTCCAAAGATCAGTCGCATTCGCAGGACAAATGCCGCACCTGCACACCTTGCGCAACCCCCTTGGGGTTGTCCAGCGCTTACATGTCACGCCCCGCGCGGCGTCGCCAGCAGCCAAAGACCAAAGATTGTATAGGCCACCATGAACAAAGCGAGCGGGATCTGACCCAGCACCGCCCGCCGCCGTCCCTCGCCTAGGCGCATCGCTAGCGCATGCGCGAGCAGGATTGCGATCACATGCCCAACGACCACCGCGCCTGCCTGTGTCATCCAGATGAGTTTGACCGGGCCGGGAGTGTTAAGGAATCCGGCGGAAATTGTAAGGTCCGTAAGGCCCAGCGACCGTGCCAAGGCCGCCAGAACATACTGCCCGTCAACCAGAAACGCCGTCAGATAATGCGCAACATGATAGGCCAGCGCGATTGGCAAGATCGTTGGAGCATAGAGGCAAAACAGATCACGAAGCGGCGCGCGCCCTCCGGCCAGCCGTTTGCCCAGCCACAGCGCGATAGCGAAGACCACAATAAGTGCGGTATTGGTCAACAATAACCCCAATATAGTGGGTAGAATAACCGCTGACCGCCCGGGGAACTCCAGCGGGTTGAGGCCAAGAATACCAAGCCATAGAAAAGTCTCGTTGAGCCCGTCAAAGCTGCCAGAGCCGAGCAGGATCAAGCAAAACGCCGCCAGTCCCAAACTGACCTTTGGCCTGCTAAGTATCTGCCGACCTGGAAGCCCAACAGACACCCAGCCCTTTGAAAACCCTAAGAAAGATACCCGACGATAGGCGCGCATCAGCACCGTGATCGCCTCGCCCCGCACCAGCCAGACGGGGCCGAAAAGCACCAGCCCGGCCAACATCGCATACCAGTAGAACCCGACCACAACGGCCAGCCGCTCCGGATAGCTTGGAGCGGGGTCGGCCAAGAGAAACCCGGAAAAGGCAAGTAATCCTAAAACGCTGGGCCAATGCCCCAACACGCGCGGATAGCGCAAGGGCGCGCGCAATCCGGTGAGGTGGCGCAGCAGAACCCCAACGCCCACCCAAGGATTGATCCAGCGCCAGACATCCCCGATCAGCCCCTGAACGGACACGATCCCGATCCAGAACACCACCCAGATCGCCAGTGGCAACGGATTGACGCCCGGATCGCCCGGCCCCACAAGTCCACGCCAGACCAGCCAGCCGAGCAAGAAAGCAGCACCGAGGTTAAAGCTATAACGGAGGATCGCCGGGGCTCGCAGTCGAAAAATGCCGACAGACCGAAACAATGCTTCTGCCATCTGCTCCGGCAGCACAGCCAAGAGCGCCAATGTTACGGCAACGGTCACTCCCCCCGCCGCGATGTAAGCATCCGTCGGGAGAAGAAGCACAAATCCCTGCTCTCCGGCATGCGCCCAAAGGTCGCTTGCGGTCAGCGCAAGAAACGCCCCGCCAAGCAAGATCGCCCGCATGCACTTTGTCCCCTCTCCAAACTCTCAGAACAAGTCTGACCGCTCCGCGAAGCGCGGGAAAGAGACAAATCGCCACGCGAACGAAAACCCCCTCGCCTTGTCGGACGAGGGGGTCATCACCGTTTACCGCACCAAGCCTTTACGCTCAGCTGGCGTGTCTGCGGCCCGTCGCGCGAAATTCTGTTTCTTCAGTGACGGCAAACCGCCCGCCCGCCAATTTTTGCAGCTTGCCTTGACGCAGGAGCTGCCCAAAGGAACGCAGGCCATCTTCACGTGAAAACCGCTCTTTCTCGACTTCCTTGAGCTTGCCCATCAGCATCGGTCGCGAGAACTGTGGACGACCCTCGACATCGGACAGATAGGCTGCCGCCGCCTCGAGCAGATCCGGAAGGCAGCTTGCGCCCATCTCTTCGGCAAAGGCGCCAAAACTTCCGGCTTGGCTTTCGATAGAGACCTCAGCTTCGATCTCGGTCGAGGAGATGCGGCGCGGACGGATCGGGGCGCGTGGCGTATCTATGCGTTGTTCCGCCACTAACTTGAGCGGCGCAGGACGGCTTTCCTCGGGGCGCGCAGAGCGCTCGGTGGGGGCAGCAATCTGCGGGCGGCGGGGCCGCACGACACTGGCCAGATCGCTCCGGTAGGGGCTGTCATCCACGTTCTCGCGCAGGCTTGATCCGGCATTGTGCTCTGCCCGCGTTGCGGCAACGGCGGCGCGCAGGTGCTGGATGGCATTGCGTCGTTGACTCGAGGCGGGTGCCTCAAGTTGCGTATCGGTTTTCTCAAAGATCCGCGTCAAGTCGCTTGAACCTTCCGCGCGTCCAAACCGGTTTGCGCCGGGTTGTTCCGCGACTTCAGGCTCCACGTCGTCCTGCGGCGTTACCGCCTCGGGCGTAGGCTCGGCTTCGGCAATCTCTTCTTCGGCTTCGGTCTCAAGGTCCGCCTCAGATTCTGCCGCATCCTCAAAAGCCAACTCGGCCTCAACTTCGGCCAATTCGCGCTGCAACTCCGCTTCTTCTTCTGGGCTCAGTGCGGCTCCAGTCGCACCAAAGAAATTATCGTCGTCGTCGTCGTCGTCGAACTCGTCTTCTTCGCCCTCGTCTTCCTCAAAAATACCATTGGCCAGTGCCGCCTCAAACTCCGTGCGTTTGACCTTGATAACGTGTGCAGTTGGTTGCTCTGCGGCCTCCGCCTCTTGGTGGATCGTGGCTGTGTCATCGCGGGTCAACTGCTTGGGTTGCGCGTCGGCCATCAGTGCCGCGAGAGTATCTTCGAACTCGTCAGCCGCGTCATAGACCTCTTCTGCCTGCATCGCTTCTGTCGTCTTCGTTTCATCGGTGCCGACGGCAGACAGGACCGCAGTCAGTGCTGCCTCTTCGTCCGGGCCCTCCCGGTCAAAGTCACTCTCGTCCGAGATATCCTCGATCAGATCATCGTCGATCAAATCGGCCTCGACGCGGTCATCCTCTGCGAGAACGCTGCTTAGGTCTTCTGCGACGCTGTCCAGAAAATCCTGCGCGTGCTCATCTTCGGTGTACTGATCTTCGCTGGCCTCTTCGGATTGCGCCACAACCGACCGGATACGGCTCAGCTTTGCGGCAATGCTCTCGCTGTCAACGACCGTCTCGGTCAACTCGGAGTCGGCCTGCATTGCGCGAGGCTCGTCTTCCAACCCTTCGGGCAAGTCTTGTGCGACATCTTCCGCAGCGGGCGCTTCGACCTCAGTCTCGGCTTCCGCCATATCTGTCAGGGTTTCAAGCTCAGCCGCAGCTTCGTCAGTATCGAAGGACTCTGGTGCCACCTCTGCCGCAGGCTGCGGCGTGGGTATTGGCTCCGCTGCTTTGACGGAGGCAGCAGATTGCGCCACTTCAGGCGCTTGCTCCGGGCTCGGTGCAGGGTTTGCCGATCTCGTCTCCGTTATGTCCGTCCGAGGCATAAGCGCCTGACCGGACCCGGCCCGCAGCACGATCTTGCCGCGCTCTTCATGCGCTTCGACTCGCCGGGCGATTTCCCGTTCCGCGATTCGCGCCAGCATCTCTGCATCGGGGGTCGGTGGCTCTGCTCCGAAGTAACGGTCATCCGCCGCCAGATCGCGAAAATACTCCGCAATTGCTTTCATTGTGTCAAATGAATCGTCAAAACCTTCCAACGTGCACGAAAACGTGCCGTAGGAGACTGTCAGTATCTTACTTGAACCAACCATAATATGCGCTCGCTTTGCTTGCCTGCAAAGTTAAGGTTTACCATGACGCCAGAGACCAAAGCGGCCCGATTCTTAGATTTTTACCGTATCATTTCGTGGCTAGAATGTGACATCAGGTTAGTTAAGGCAACGATAACAGGCAAAAGTGATGATTGTCCGAGAATCTGAACCAGTGATCTTGATCGGCGGGGCTGCCGTGCCGGAGGGGCTTGTTAACCATGCGCTCACACTTGCCCAGATCGTGATCGCTGCCGATAGCGGGGCCGATACCGCGCTGGAACATGGCATCATGCCACGGGCGGTGATTGGCGACTTCGACAGTATATCGCAATCCGCCCGCGCGAACATTCCAGATGTGTCACAATATCCAGACCGGGATCAGAACACCACGGATTTCGAGAAGTGCCTTGCCGCGATTTCGGCACCACTCATTCTAGGTCTGGGGTTTTGTGGTGACCGGCTTGATCATCAACTGGCCGTCTGCAATGCGCTGACGCGTCATTCGTGGCAGCGCTGCATTCTGCTGGGCTCGAGCGATTTGATGTTTCTTTGCCCGCCATCTTTGAGTCTGCCTTTACCTGCGGGCTGTCGGATCTCGCTCTTTCCAATGGGCGCGGTAGAGGGCGTGTCGGAGGGGCTGCAATGGCCGATCAACGGACTCAACCTTGCCCCCGACGGGCGTGTTGGGACGTCAAATACGGCCATGGGTCCGGTGCATCTCGCCGTAACGGCGCCAAAGATGCTCGTGATCCTGCCGCTTGAGATGCTCGAAATCGCGGCCCCCGTCTTGACCGAGACCACCGCCCGCTGGCCTGACCCCATCATGCCGCGTCCCAACGCATGACCCTGACAGAGCGTCTTGTCAGATGGGTTGACGCCGTTGTCTTCGATCTTGGGCGACAGATGCGTTGGACGTTTCTACCGCCCTTGATGATCTATTTCGCGGCGGGGTTTTCCGGACTCACGATGATCGTGGGCACCTTCTTTGTGAAGGAGTATCTTGACCTCTCAGCCGCCTACCTTGCCGGTCTTGCTTTTTGGGCGGGACTGCCATGGGCCCTCAAAATGCCACTGGGTCATCTGGTCGACATCATTTGGCGTTGGAAATGGCTGCTGGTCTATGTCGGAGCCGGGTTGATCGGGCTGTCGGTGTTCATCATGTATCTGCTCTTGACCCGGACCGAAGCGATGACTGCGATCATGCCGATGGGCGCATGGTATGTGACCTCTTACATTCTTGCTCCCTGCGGATTGGTCATTCAGGACGCGGTCGCCGATGCGATGTCGGTCGAGGCGGTGCCGCGCATGGATGCAGACGGAACCCCGATCCCGCAAGAGACCGCCCGCGCGCTTCACACCACGATGCAAACGCTAGGCCGGTTTGCGCTGATTTCCGGCACAGTCGCGGTGGCAGCACTCAATATCTACATGTTCGCGGGAATCGAGGCGCTGGATCCAGAGGCCAAGCGCGCCACCTACGCGCTGATCTATCTCGCCGCTCTGACAATCCCGCTGGTCTCAGTGTCGGGCGTTCTTTTGGCGGCGTGGCAGAAACACCGCCTGCGCCGGGGCCTGCGCACTCATGGACTGAGCAAAACCGAAGCCGACACGCTGTTCGAGCGACCAGGTGAGAAGACGCGGCCAAACCCGTGGTATTTCATCGGCGGGGCCGGGTTCGTGGCGCTGTCGTTGACCATCGGCCTCAGCGATATTCCCTATGGGCAAGAGATCATCTTTGCGGGGTCCATGGCGATTGTGCTCTTGCTGATGCGTCAGCTTGTGGCGGTCTTGCCGGTGGCGCAGGCGCGCACGCTGGTCGGCACGGCAGTGATTATCTTCATGTTTCGCGCCACTCCCCGGCCTGGGGATGGCTACACGTGGTTTTCCATCGACCTTTTGGCGTTCGATCAACAGTTCCTATCGGTGCTGTCGCTCATTACCTCGCTCTTGACGCTGGCGGGGATGGTCATTCTACGCCCGCTGATGGCGCATCGCAGCATCGTCTATATCGTGGTGTTGCTCACACTGATCGGGGGTGTTCTGTCGCTGCCCAATATCGGGCTCTATTACGGGGTGCAGGAGATCACGGCCGCCCTGACCGGTGGCATCGTTGATGCACGTTTCATAGCGATCCTCGACACGGCCATCGAGTCGCCATTGGGGCAGATTGCGATGATCCCGATGTTGGCCTGGATCGCCCGCAATGCGCCTGACAATCTCAAGGCAACCTTCTTTGCCGTGATGGCGTCTTTTACGAATCTGGCGCTCTCGGCCAGTTCCTTGCTGACCAAATACCTGAACCAGATTTTCATAGTCACGCGCGAAGTTCGCGATCCCGCGTCTGGGCAGATTACCACGCCTGCAGATTATAGTGAGCTTGGCGTGTTGCTTCTCACAGTCACGCTGGTCACGGTCGGTTTGCCGCTTCTGACCGTCTTCCTCATCCAGCGCACAGCCCTGCGGAGTCGCGACTGACCCACTCCAGGCGGCTAGGGTAGGTCACGCTCGGGGATGATCCTGAAAAACTCGCCTCCCGACCAAAGGCCAAACCAGCCATCGACCCGGTCACCAATCTCGACCAAACGATAAAAGCTTTTGCGGTCGATCAACGCTTCAAGATTGGCGCGGATCAACACATAAGGGGCGGGCTCTCCGGTCTCGGGATCACGCTCGACCCGGATGGGATGTTCGGGGCCCGCGTTCGCGTGATCGCCGACATTCGTCTCAAACCGCAAACTCTGCTCCGGTCCGGCGCCATCGACCTCGAAATCCACGGCGATGAATGGCGCGTCATCGACGGTGATTCCGACCTTTTCGACAGGGGTGACCAAAAAGTAATCGTCCCCATCGCGGCGCAGGATGGTGGAAAACAGCCGAACCAATTCGGGCCGCCCGATCGGGGTTCCAAGGTAGAACCATGTGCCATCCCGTGCGATCCGCATATCCAAATCACCGCAGAATGGTGGAGTCCACAGATGAACGGGCGGCAGACCCTTACCTTTCGCGCGAACGGCGCGCGCCGTGGCGGCAAGTCCCTCGGCTGACGGGGTTGTGACGGAATCTTTGCTCATTGCTTTTGCCATTTCTGTCTCAAGCTATACACTCTATCTATAGGATATAGTTCTGACAGGAGTTTTGCCATGACCGATGACACCGATCTCTTGGCTGGGCTAGAGGCGCTCGAAGGGAAACTGGCCCAAGCACGCGACTCGATCACCCGGCGGTTCATCGGGCAAGAGCGGGTGGTCGATCTCGCACTGTCAGCTCTCCTTTGTGGTGGGCATGGGCTTCTGATCGGCTTGCCCGGTTTGGGCAAGACCCGTCTGGTCGAGACTTTGGGCACGGTTATGGGCCTGCATGCCAATCGGGTGCAATTTACGCCTGATTTGATGCCCGCGGACATTCTCGGCAGCGAAGTTCTGGAAACCGCCGAAGACGGCAGACGGGCGTTCAAATTCATTGAAGGCCCAGTTTTTTGCCAGCTTTTAATGGCCGATGAGATCAACCGCGCCAGCCCTCGGACCCAATCCGCCCTGTTACAGGCGATGCAAGAGCGAACCGTGACCGTGGCAGGTGTAAGCCGCTCGCTCGGGACGCCGTTTCATGTGTTGGCCACCCAGAACCCGATTGAGCAAGAAGGCACCTATCCGCTGCCCGAGGCACAGCTTGACCGCTTTTTGGTGCAGATCGAGGTGCCCTATCCGGACCGCGACACAGAGCGTGCGATCCTCTTGGCCACAACGGGCGCAACCGAAGAAACGGCTCACGGCGTATTCACCCCATCCGAATTGATCGCGGCGCAGCAGATGTTGCGGAGAATGCCGGTGGGTGAAAAAGTGATGGAGGTTATTCTCGATCTGGTGCGTGCCTGCCGTCCCGAAGACACAAGCGCTGCCGAAACGGTGCGTCAGAGTGTGGCTTGGGGTCCGGGGCCGCGCGCCGCGCAGGCGCTGATGCTGACAGTGCGCGCACGGGCGATGTTGCAAGGGCGGCTTGCGCCGGATGCCAGCGACGTGGCCGCCATGGCACAGCCGGTTCTTGGGCACCGCATGGCCCTCAATTTCGCGGCCCGTGCGCGTGGCGATAGCCTTGCGGCGTTGATTTCCCGGACGGTCGAAGACGTAACCCACGTGCAGGCTGCCGCCTGAGATGAACGCCCCCTCCCCAAACACCCTGCGCCCGCGCGCCGAGGCAGAGGCCGCCCGCCTGCCCCCACTTTTGGCGCGCGCAGAGCTTTTGGCGCGCACGGTGCTCTTGGGGGAACATGGCCGCAGGCGGGCAGGGGCGGGTGATGATTTCTGGCAATACCGCCCGGTCCAGCCCGGTGACAGCCGTCGGATGATCGACTGGCGGCGTTCGGGACGCTCAGACGTGCAATTCGTCAAGCAGAGGGAATGGCAGATCGCGCAGAGTGTGATGCTCTGGGTCGATCCCGCCGCATCAATGCGCTTTACCAGCGATAAAAGCCTGCCCGACAAGGCAGACCGCGCACGCCTTCTGGCTCTCGCGATGGCCTTGCTCTTGGTGCGCGGTGGCGAGCGGGTTGGGCTAACCGGCACCGCCTTGCCGCCCCGGCGTGGTCAGGCGCAAGTGACGCGGCTGGCCGAGGCGCTCTTGCACGAAAGCGACGAGGATTATGCCAGCCCTGAGATGTCCGGGCTTATCCCACATGGTCGCGCGCTCCTGATATCGGATTTCATGGGTGATCTCTCACCACTGCGCGGCGCACTGACCGCCGCGGCGGATCGGGGCGTGCGCGGACTGCTCTATCAGGTGCTCGACCCCGCAGAAGAGGCCTTTCCGTACACAGGCCGCACGATTTTCGAAAGTGTCGGCGGCACTTTGGCGCATGAGACTCTCAAGGCGGGAGATTTGCGTGCGCGCTATCTGGAACGCCTCGCACAGCGCAAAGACGAACTCGCCACGCTCTGCACGGCGACAGGTTGGCGCTATGGCTGTCATCACACCGGAGAGAGCGCTCAATCGGCGCTCTTGTGGCTGCATGGCGCGATGGCCGGGGGGTCGGGCGCATGATTCTGGGTCCCATCGGTTTTGCGGCACCTTGGCTTCTTTGGGCACTCGTCGCCCTGCCGATCCTCTGGATCATCCTGCGCGCCGTGCCGCCCGCGCCGATCCGGCGGCGATTTCCCGGTGTTGCGCTTCTCTTGGGTCTCAAGGACGAAGATAGCGTCAGTGATCGCACGCCTTGGTGGCTCTTGCTTCTGCGGATGTTTGCGGTCGCGGCTGTGATCGTAGGGCTGGCCGGGCCTGTGCTTAATCCGCGCGACGAAGGTGAAGGGCGTGCTTCGGGGCCGCTCCTGATTCTGCTCGATAGCAGTTGGGCCGGTGCGCGGGACTGGGCGGCTCAGATGGGTGTGATTGACGCGATGCTCGCCGAGGCCGGGCGCGACGGGCGACCGACGGCGTTGATGCAACTGAGCAAGGCCGAAACGCCCGTGTTTCAAGCTGCCGAAACCCTGCGCAGCCGGGTGCCGGGGCTGACACCCGCTCCTTGGGCGATTGGAGACGACGTTTTAGAGCGCGCCGCGGACATGTTGGGCGACGGTCAGTTCGAGACGCGCTGGTTCTCGGACGGGCTGGCGCAACCGGGACGCACTGAATTTTTGGAGGTTTTAGAGGCGCGTGGTCCGGTGACCGTGCATGAAAGCGCGCGCCCCGTCCTTGCGCTCACCCCACCCGTGCTGGAGGACAGTCAGATCGTGCTGCGCGTTCTGCGTGCCGCGCCAGCACCCGAACGCGACATCACGGTGAACGCCCATGGTCTTGACCCCGCCGGGGTCTGGCGCATTCTGGCGAACCTGCCGCTCAGATTTGACGAAGGGGCAGTCGAGACAACGGGTGCATTGTCCTTGCCACCGGAACTGCGCGCCCGCGTCACACGCTTTGAAATTGCGGGCGAGGCTCAGGCCGGTGCCGTGACCCTGACCGACGACGGTTTGAAACGCCGTGAGGTGGCCCTGATCGCAGGCCGCGAGGATCGTGAGGGCCTGGAACTCTTATCGCCGCTTCACTACCTCCAGCAGGCGCTCAGCCCGACGGCCGATTTGCTGGAGGGGGGGCTGATGGATGTTCTGCCTGCGAATCCGGACGTGATCGTTCTGGCGGACGTGGCGACGTTGTCAGGTGCCGAACAGGCGGCTCTGCTTGAGTGGACCAACGAGGGGGGGCTTCTCCTGCGGTTTGCGGGGCAACGGGTGGCCGCGAGCGATGTGTCGCGCAGCGACGAAGATCCGCTCATGCCCGTACGTTTGCGGGCGGGTGGACGTACGGTCGGTGGCGCGATGAGCTGGGGCGAACCCAAGGCCCTTGCCCCCTTTGTCGAGGGAAGCCCGTTCCAAGGACTTGCGATTCCGTCCGATGTCACCGTTAGCGCGCAGGTCATGGCGCAACCCGATCCAACTCTGGCAGACCGGGTGATTGCCCAATTGACCGATGGCACGCCTTTGGTCACGCGCAAGCGCATCGGCGCGGGGCAGGTGGTCTTGTTTCACGTCACCGCCAATGCAGAATGGTCGAGCCTGCCGCTCTCTGGTCTCTTTGTCCAGATGTTGGAGCGGTTGGCGGTTTCTTCGGCCATGGCCCCGCCTGATGCAGCAGAACTTGAAGGCACCATTTGGCAACCCCTCGAAGTGCTCGACGGGTTTGGACGGCTGAAGGACGCGGACAATCGCCCCGGCGTGCCGGGAGAGAGACTGCTTGAGGCACCGCTTGGCCCCGATCTCTTGCCGGGTCTCTATGACGGGCCAGAGCGAAGCGTTGCACGAAATGTGATTGCGGCAGACACGGTGCTGACCCCGATGGAGTGGCCCGCTCGCGTCACGGTCGAGGGGCTTGAACGTGCGCCTGAAACACCTCTGGCGGGTTGGCTCTTGGCCGCAGCGCTCCTTTTGCTGACGGCGGACATTCTGGCGTCGCTGGCCCTTTCAGGGCGACTTTGGCCTGCGCGCGCGGTCGCTCTGCTGGCACTCACGCTGAGCCTTGGTGCGGTGCAAGAGGCGCGAGCGCAGGATGATGCCCGCGCAATTCTCGCAACAGAGGAACTGGCGCTCGCGCATGTCCTCACGGGAGATGCGCAGTTGGATGACACCGCCCGCGCTGGGCTCCGTGGTCTCGGACAAGTGCTCAATTTCCGGACCTCTGTAGAGCCGGCAGAGCCGATTGCCGTCGATCTTGAGCTGGACGACCTGACGTTCTACCCGATCCTATACTGGCCGATCAGCGCCAATCAGCCGACTCCCTCAGCGGAGGCATATGTCAAGTTGAACGACTATTTGCGAAATGGTGGTCTAATTCTCTTTGATACGCGGGATGCTGATATCGCAGGATTTGGTGCGGCCTCGCCAAATGGCGCGCGTTTGCAACGATTGGCGGCGCCCTTGGATATTCCACCGCTGGAGCCGCTTCCCGAAGATCATGTTCTCACACGAACTTTCTATCTCTTGACCGACTTTCCGGGCCGTCACATGGGCCGCGCCGTGTGGGTAGAGGCGGCACCTCCTGATGCCGAACAGATCGAAGGCATGCCATTTCGCAACCTGAACGATGGTGTGACGCCTGTGGTGATCGGTGGCAACGATTGGGCCGCTGCCTGGGCGGTGAACGAGCGCGGCGATCCGATGTTTCCGGTGGGCCGAGGCTATGCGGGTGAGAGGCAAAGGGAACTGGCCTACCGCTTTGGTGTCAATTTGGTGATGCATGTGCTGACAGGTAACTACAAATCTGACCAGGTGCATGTGCCTGCCCTTCTCGACAGGTTGGGCCAATGACCGCAAGTGTGATCTTTGCTCCTTTTCTTCCGGTTTGGTTGATTGCAGGGCTGGCGATCATCGTGGTCGCGGGTCTGGTGTTGGCGATTTGGAAGGGGCTTGCCGGTTGGCCGCTTCGGGCGCTCGCGGGGCTGGTTATACTCGCGGCGCTCATGGGCCCCGCCTATCAACAAGAAGAGCGCAATCCGCTCAGTGATATCGTGCTGATCGTCGAGGATGAAAGTGCCAGTCAGGGACTGGCGGACAGGGCGGCGCTTACACGAGAGGCCGCAGAGACGCTTGCAGCCCGTCTTGAGGCGCGCACCAACACGGAAGTACGCCGCGTTCGAGTGCCGGACGCCCCGGACAATGGTGGCACGCAGGCTATGACCGCATTGGCGCAGGCGATGGCCGAAGAACCTCTGGGTCGAATCGCCGGCGTGATCATGCTCTCGGATGGGCGCATTCACGACGCAGAGCGTGCGCCGGATATTCCCGCGCCGCTGCATTTTTTGCATACAGGCCGCGAGGGCGATTGGGATCGGCGGCTGAAGATCGACAACGCGCCCGCCTTTGCCATTCTAGGCGAAGAGGTGCAGATGACGCTGACGGTAACCGACGAGGGGGCTGCGCCCGAGGGCGTCACCAATGTACCGCTCGATATCTCGGTGGATGGTGAGGAATCGCGCCGCTTTGAGGTTCCTTTGGGTCAAGAAATCACCTTGCCGTTGATCCTCCCACACGGGGGCCGCAACGTGCTGCAATTCTCGACCCCTGCCGTGCCAGGCGAGTTGACTGAGCGCAACAACACCGTGCTGGTGCAGATCAACGGGGTACGCGACCGGCTCAGCGTGCTCTTGGTCTCTGGTCAGCCGCATCCCGGAACCCGCACGTGGCGCAATCTTCTCAAATCCGACAGCTCGGTCGATCTGGTGCATTTTACCATCCTGCGGCCGCCGGAAAAGCAGGATGGCGTGCCGGTGCGGGAATTGTCGCTGATTGCCTTCCCGACCCGCGAGCTGTTTCTGGAAAAGGTTGATGATTTTGACCTGATCATCTTTGACCGGTATCGGCGGCGCGGTATTTTGCCGAACGTCTATTTGGAGAATATCCGGCAGTATGTCGAAAATGGCGGTGCCGTCCTCTTTGCGGCCGGTCCGGATTTCGCCGGGGCCGAGAGCATCTATCGCGGTCCGTTCGAAGCCATCGTGCCCGCTCGCCCAACTGCCCGTGTCATTGAGGAAGGGTATTTGCCCAAGGTTACGGATCTGGGCGCGCGGCATCCGGTTACCGCAGGGCTGGAGCAGGAGTTTTCCGGTGAATGGGGTCGTTGGCTGCGCCAAATCGAGGTCAATCAGACCGCAGGTGACGTGGTGATGTCTGGTGCGGATGATCGGCCCTTGCTGCTGTTGGACCGCGTGGGTGAGGGGCGCGTGGCGCTCTTGGCCTCGGATCATGCATGGCTCTGGGGGCGTGGCTTTGAAGGCGGTGGACCGCAACTCGAATTGCTACGACGTCTGGCGCATTGGATGATGAAAGAGCCGGAACTGGAGGAAGAGGCGCTCTGGGCAGAGGCGACAGGTCAGCAAATGCGAGTCATTCGCCGCTCGCTTGAGGACACTGTTGGTCCAGTGACCATTACAACACCTTCGGGCGAAGTCATCGAACGCTCGCTTGACGAAGTGTCGCCTGGACGGTTCGAGACCGTCTACGATGGACCAGAGATTGGTCTCTATCGGTTGGAGAACGATGATCAACGCGCGGTCATTGGCCTTGGCCCCGCGTCGCCGGTGGAGTTTGAGCGTACAATCGCCAGCGCCGAAGTGCTGCAACGCTCGGTGGATGCCACCAATGGCGGGGTGTGGGCATTGCAGGACGGCGTGCCTGCGATCCGTGACATACGCGAAGGGCGTCCGGCTGCCGGGCGCGGTTGGATCGGTATCACGCCACGCGGTGCCTATGAAACCCAAAGCCTGCGCCAGATGGACATCTTGCCGCCTTGGCTTGTTCTGTTGCTGGTGTCTGGGCTGATCCTGGCTGGCTGGCTAAGAGAGGGGCGGCGGTGAAATCGAGGTGAGCAATGGCGGTCAAGGCTCCAACGCGACACGAAAGACCTCGCTGTTCCATCCATCAACCGAGCAATGGGCCCGCACAAAGATTTCTTGCGCGCCGTCTGGCAGCGCCAAGTCATTCAACGACCGGGTAAAGGGCTGCTCCTCGACATGTGGATGATGCAGCAGGCGATAGCCCAGCCGATTTCCCTCGGCGTCAAGCACTTCCCATCCATCGACGTAATGATCCCATCCGGTGTCAGGGTGCATGAGTGTGACCGCCACCTGTAGACCCGTGCCGGATTTTTCGACACGCACTCCCAGAATTTCTGGCTCATGGGCGAGCAGGGGACCGGCAATTAGAACGGCGGCGAAGGTTAGGCAAACATGTCTCATGCAGGAGAGTATAACTTGCCCCGCAGCAAAACACAGTCACGTCTGAGTGTGGCGGTCCGTCACATCCGGTTGCATGAGCACCACGCGGGACTGAGAGGCGAATTCCCGACGCAACAACACGAGGCAAGTCACTGTCGTGCCCCCAATCAGCGCGATCGGGCCGAGAAGCCAAGCCGCCGCGGTCAATGCGAAATAGATCGCCCTAAGGCCACGATTGAAGCCGCGCGCCGCCGTGATATTGATCTCTGCGGCCTTGCGCGCACGCGGCAGAGCGGCGGGATCGGTGGGGTCATTGGGCACAGCGGCCATGATCACGGCGCAATAGCCAAAGAGGCGATTGGACCAGACAAACTTGAGAAAGGCATTGGTGAGAAAGATGAGGATCACGAGGATCTTCACCTCCCACACAATGACCGGTACGGTTGCCGGGGTCAGATCGTCTGCAATCCCCATCACCCGATCCAGATCGCCCAGCATCGCTAGCGCCCCGCCGATGGCGATCAGTGTGGCCGAGGCAAAGAACGCAGTACCCTGTCTCAGGCTCGCCAGAAGCTGAGCATCAAAGATGCGCGCGTCGCGGGCGTCCATCTGCACCATCCACTCGCGCCGGTACTGAGCCATGAGCGCCGTGACCGACGGGCGTTTGCGGGGCGGGTTCTCGATCATCAGGCCAAGCAGAAGCCATCCCCCGACCAATGCCCCGAGTGCTACGGCATCCAGACCGTTGAAATGTGTCAGTTGATCCATCCAAATCATTGCATCACGCTATCCTTGAGAGGTTTAACTTGCCAGATGCAAAAATTGGTTATATTTTATTACCAATCAGAGAGGAACATATCATGGAAATGCCCGTCCCCCGTCCAGAGATTCTGGCGCGCAAGGCTGAACTTGTTCAACGTTTGCTCGAAGTTCTGCCCGCAGATGCGGTGATTTCCGATCCGGCCGAGACACGGGCCTATGAATGCGATGCCCTCACTGCCTACAAGTGTCCGCCACTGGTGGCGATTCTGCCGGGATCGACCGAAGAGGTCGCAGCCGCCCTGCGCATCTGTCACGAGATGGGTGTGCCTGTGGTGCCTCGTGGTTCAGGCACATCGCTGGCAGGTGGAGCATTGCCGACCGCCGATAGTGTGATTCTCGGGGTGGCGAGACTGAACGAGGTTTTGGAAACCGATTACGACAACCGCTTTATCCGGGTGCAGACCGGGCGCACCAATCTCAGCGTGACGGGGGCAGTCGAAGAGTATGGCTTTTTCTATGCGCCTGATCCGTCGAGCCAACTGGCGTGTGCAATTGCGGGCAATATCGCGATGAATTCGGGCGGGGCGCATTGTCTGAAATATGGGGTCACAACCAACAACCTGATGGGTGTGACCATGGTTCTGATGGATGGCACCGTGCTGGACCTGGGCGGCGCACATCTGGAGGCCGAAGGGCTGGACCTCTTGGGGATCGTCTGCGGTTCCGAGGGGCAATTGGGCGTCGTGACCGAGGCGACGCTGCGCATCCTGCGCAAGCCCGAGGGTGCGCGGCCTGTGTTGATCGGGTTCGATTCGAACGAGGTGGCGGGTGCCTGTGTCAGCGACATCATCAAGGCGGGCGTGCTGCCGGTGGCGATTGAATTCATGGACCGCCCCTGCATCGAGGCAACCGAGGATTTCGCCAAGGCAGGCTATCCGATGTGCGAGGCGCTGCTGATCGTCGAAGTCGAAGGCTCGGACGCCGAGATTGACGAGCAACTGGGCCTGATCGAAGACATCGCGCGGCGGCATGATCCGGTGGAATTCCGCCAGAGCCGTTCGCCCGAGGAAAGTGCGGCTATTTGGCTGGGGAGGAAATCGGCCTTTGGCGCGATGGGGCAGATCAACGACTACATGTGCCTTGATGGCACTATCCCGGTCAGCCAATTGCCGCATGTTCTCAAGCGGATTGGTGAATTGTCCAAGCAGTTTGGACTTGATGTCGCAAACGTCTTTCACGCCGGTGATGGCAATATGCATCCTTTGATCCTGTTCGATGCCAATAAGCCCGGTGATCTCGAATTATGCGAAGATCTTGGCTCTGAAATTCTCAAACTCTGCGTTGAGGTCGGCGGGTGTCTGACAGGTGAGCATGGCGTGGGGATCGAAAAGCGTGATCTCATGTCGCATCAATACGCACCCGAAGATCTGGAGGCGCAGATGGCCGTCAAGGATGTGTTTGACCCCAGATGGTTGCTCAATCCGGCCAAGGTCTTTCCGCTGGCCTCCTCTGACGCACGGCGTGCGGCCTGACAGATCAAGTCGGGCGCGCGGCTCCCGGTTCCCCAAAGTATTTTACCAAGAAGTAGCAACATGACACCGAACACCGAGGCGGACCTCGCCGAGATTATCCGGGGTGCTGAAGGCCCCTTGCGCATCGAAGGCGGCGGAACGCGTCCTATTGGCGCGCTGTCAAACGGCGCACGGCTGAGCACGTCCGCATTGTGCGGCATCGAACTTTATGAGCCCGGCGCGCTGACATTGGTGGCACGAGCGGGAACGCCCCTCTCTGAGATCGAAGCAGCATTGGAGGCTGAAGGACAGCGGCTGGCCTTCGAGCCGATGGATCACCGGGGCTTGCTGGGAACATCTGGCACGCCCACAATTGGGGGCGTTGTTGCCGCCAATGTCAGCGGGCCACGCCGGATTCAGGCAGGTGCGTGCCGCGACTTTCTGCTGGGCGTGCGATTTGTCGATGGGCGCGGGCAGATTGTAAAGAACGGCGGTCGGGTGATGAAGAATGTCACTGGCTATGATCTGGTCAAACTGATGGCGGGCAGTTTCGGTACGCTGGGGGTGCTGACTGAGGTCGCGCTCAAGGTCTTGCCGCGTCCGCGCAGCATGGGAATGCTGCGGATCGAGGGGCTGAGCGATGCCGCTGCCGTGGCGGCGCTTTGCCGCTCTCTGGCGTCGCCCTATGAGGTAACAGGGGCCGCGCATCTGCAAGAGGGGCCGGATGGCACGTCGTTGACGATGATCCGGCTGGAAGGCTTTGAAAATTCGGTCGCCTACCGCGCCGAGGCACTGACACGCCTCTTGGCCGAGTTCGGCGCTTGCAGCTTTGAGGCGGACACCGACAAGACCGCTTCCGAGTGGGCCTACATCCGCGATGTTGGACCGTTTCAGAAACAGGCGGGCAATGTCTGGCGCTTGTCGGTGAAACCCACCGATGCGCCGGGGATTGTGGCGGACCTTCCGGGTGCGCGGGCGTTTTACGATTGGGGTGGCGGGTTGATCTGGCTGTTGGCCGCCGAGGGATCGGGGCTGAGTGCCGCTAGAATCCGCAGCGCAGTGGCGGCGCGCGGTGGCCATGCGACGCTGATCCGCGGGGATTGCAGCCAAGGTGCATTTCCCCCCCTGCCTGCGCCGGTTGCGGCGTTGCAAGAAGGGCTGCGGTTCAAATTTGATCCAAGGCAAATTCTGAACCCCGGGCTGATGGCCACGAGTGCAGCCGTTTGAATGGCGGGAAAGTAGAGATAGATGAAAACCGAATTCACCGCCGAACAACTTGAAAACCCCAAGATTGCCCGCGCCAACGAGATCCTGCGCTCTTGCGTGCATTGCGGGTTCTGCACCGCCACCTGTCCGACTTATCAGGTTCTGGGTGATGAGTTGGACAGTCCGAGAGGGCGGATTTACCTCATCAAGGATATGCTGGAAAATGACCGCGTGCCGGATGCCAAGACGGTCAAGCATATTGATCGCTGCCTGTCCTGTCTGGCCTGCATGACGACCTGCCCCTCTGGCGTGCATTACATGCATCTGGTGGATCAGGCGCGGGAGTATATCGAAGAGCGCTACAAGCGTCCCTTGGGGGATCGCGCGCTGCGCTGGATTCTGGCGCGTATCCTTCCCTATCCAACGCGGTTCCGGTTGGCTTTGCTTGGGGCCAAGATCGGGCGGCCTTTCGCGCGGCTGATGCCCGATGCGCGGCTGCGCGCGATGCTCGAGATGGCCCCCAAACAGGTGCCGCCCGTGAGCCGCAATGACGATCCGCAGAGTTTTGCGCCGCAAGGGACGCGTAAAAAGCGCGTGGCTTTGATGACGGGCTGCGCGCAAAAGGCGCTCAACACCGACATCAACGATGCCACGATCCGCCTGCTCACACGGCTGGGATGCGAGGTGGTGGTGGCCGAGGGGGCGGGCTGTTGCGGGGCGCTGACGCATCACATGGGCAAAACTGATGAAAGCCACGCGACGGCGGCCAAGAATATCAAGGCTTGGGCGAGTGAGATGGATGGCGCGGGCCTTGATGCCATCGTGATCAACACCAGCGGGTGCGGCACCACGGTCAAGGATTACGGGCATATGTTCCGGCACGAGACGCTGGCGCAGGATGCCGCGCGCGTGAGCGAGATTGCCATGGATGTGAGCGAAATCCTGATGCAGCTCGATCTGCCGCAGGGCGAGGACAAGGAGATGGTGATCGCCTATCACGCCGCCTGTTCGCTGCAACATGGACAAAAGATCAAGACCTTTCCCAAGGACCTGCTCAAGCGGGCCGGATTTGCGGTGGTGGAACCGGCAGACAGTCATTTGTGCTGTGGATCGGCGGGCACCTATAACCTGATGCAGCCCGAGATTTCCAAACAGCTCAAGGCGCGCAAGGTGCGGACGCTGGAGGCGAAAAAGCCTGATGTGATCGCGGCGGGCAACATCGGCTGCATGATGCAGATCGGTTCTGGCACCGGGATTCCGGTGGTCCACACGGTCGAGTTGCTGGATTGGGCCACGGGGGGCCCGAAACCGCCCGCCATGAGCCGCGCGGCCCAAGGGATGACCGGGGTTCCGATCCTGCGCTGATCCGGTCATAATCTGGCCCAAAACGCTTGCTATCCGGCAAGTGTCTGGACCCGGTCGGAGACCTCATGCTGCGCCTTATCATCACCCTTCTGTCAGCCTGCATCGCAGGCGCGTCGATGGCGCAGGACAGCCGATTGCAACGCTTGGATGTCGGCGACGAAGCCCGCCAGTGGGAGGCTGTGGGGCGGCTGGAATTGGGCGGGCGCGGGTTTTGTACCGGGGCGCTGGTGGCCCCCGATCTGGTGCTGACGGCGGCGCATTGCCTCTTTGACAAGGAAACCGGCGCGCGGCTCGATCCAGCGCGGATCGAGTTCATGGCCGGGTGGCGCAATGGCCGCGCGGCGGCCTACCGCTCGGTGCGCCGTGCGGTGACACATCCCGACTATGCACCGGCGACCGATGTGACCGCAGATCGCGTGCGCAACGACGTCGCGCTGCTCGAATTGTATCACCCGATCAACAACACGCGCGTGACCCCGTTCGAGACCGACGAGCGCCCGCGCAAGGGACAAAAGATTGGCGTTGTCAGCTATGCCCGCGACCGATCCGAGGCGCCTTCGCTGCAAAATATCTGCGAAGTTCTGGCGCGTCAGGATGGCGTTCTGGTCATGTCCTGCGATGTGGATTTCGGATCCAGCGGGGCGCCGATCTTCAGCTTTGAAGGCGGGGTGCCGCGCATTGTCTCGGTTGTCTCGGCTATGGCTGAGGTCGAGGGGCGCAAGGTATCGCTGGGCACACAACTGACCGATCCGTTACGGGTGCTGCGCGCGACGCTGGATGAGGGCGGCGGCGTGTTTCAGGACGCAGCGCCCAAGATGTTCACCTCCGGTATCCGCCGCGATACCGGCGCGAAATTCGCCAAGCCATGAGAGGCTGGCGCGCCTGTCTTGTGGCGCTCGTTCTCAGCGCATCGGGCGCTATGGCGCAGACAAGCGGCCTTATTCGACTGACCGACCGCGACGATCTCTTTGGGTGGGAGGCGGTGGGCCGGGTCGACCTTGGGCGCGATGGCTATTGCACGGGCGTTCTGATTGCCCCCGATCAGGTTCTGACGGCGGCGCATTGTGTCTTTGACCGAGCGCAACGTGCGATCCCTTCCGACATCATCCGGTTTCGCGCCGGTCTGCGCGATGGCGTCGTCATCGCCGAGTCTGGCGTGGCACGCTATGTGGTTGCACCCGGATATGATCCGGCGGCAGGGATGCAGGCCGAGAATGTCCGGCGCGATGTCGCCCTGATGCACCTGACCACCCCAATTCCTGCGGCCCTCGCGTCGCCGTTTCACCTTGCGGCCACCCCTGCGCCGGGACAGCGGGTCAGCGTCGTTTCTTATGGCCGGGACCGAGACAAGGCCCCGTCATGGCAGCGTGATTGCGGTCTCTTGTGGCGGTCCGAGGGGGTCATGGGGTTTGATTGCGCAGTGATCAACGGCTCGTCCGGCGCGCCGGTCTTCGCGCGGGATGGCGGGCGGGTGCGGATCCTGTCGCTGGTCAGCGGTGGCAATTGGGCCGGCGGCGAAAGCCGCGCCTATGGCATGGACCTGCCCGACCTCGTGGCGCGGCTGAAAAAGGATCTGCGTGCGGCGGCCTCGCGCCCGCTTGCGGCAAACCCGGGGTTCCGGCGCGTGACGGTGGGCGGGGATGCGGCGACCTCTGGGGCGAAGTTTGCGCGGCCCTAAGCGCACGGGCTGGGGTCTTGACAGCCGCTAGAGCACTTCCCAAATCACAGGTGTTCCGGTGCCGCAGGACGGGCCGGACGTATAGCCTGTCCCCACAGGGGAAGGCGCAACTTTGGTATCGCTCAATGGAGGATGACCCATGCGTAATTTTGACCTAGCTCCGCTTTATCGTGCCACGGTCGGTTTCGACCAGATCGCTGATCTCTTGGACCGCGTGATGGCCAGCGATGTGACACAGCCGACCTATCCGCCTTACAATATCGAGAAAACCGCCGACGATGCCTATCGCATTTCGATTGCGGTGGCTGGATTTGCCGCTGATGATTTAGGTGTCGACGTGAAGGATGGCTCGCTTGTCGTCTCGGCGCGCAAAAGCGACGAAACCGAAGGCCGCACCTATCTGCATCGCGGCATCGCCACGCGGGCTTTTGAGCGTCGTTTCCAACTCGCCGATCATGTGCGCGTGATGGGGGCCACACATGCCGACGGGATGCTGCACATCGACCTGCGCCGCGAAGTGCCCGAAGCACTCAAGCCGCGTCGTATCGCGATTGCCAGCGGCGACATTGTCACCAAGGATGTGGTGGACGCCGACAAGGTGAACTAAGCGCCTCAAGCCAAGCTCGGTCAGACCCCTCTGGCCGAGCGTTGGCTGTTCAGGGACGCCGCGCTTCGATCAGCAGGCTGTCTTCGGACCCACCGATCAGGTGCAATGCGCCATCCTCGGTGATATCGAATCGCGCCACCTGTTCCAACGCATCGAGCATGCGGCGCTCTTGGTCCATCAGCGGTTCAGGGCAGGCCATCAATGTGCTGCCCATGGAGCCAAAATGCAGCCCCTCACCAGTCAGTGTGTAGCCCCCGACCAAACGGTTGCAGCCTGTGCCGCCGGCCAGCCGACCCGGTGCCGTGAAGTTCAGGGATAGCTGCTCTGGCTCGATCAACTCTGCATCCCCCAAGGACATGACCTGCCAGGTTGATCCAACCAACAAGTCCTCAGGCGCACCACCGCAGCCTTGGAACGTTCGTCCGCCAAGGTTCAGGGCCGCCGCGTCTGGATGCGGCATGCCAGTGGCATCGTCCCTGCAAATCCCCTCGCGGATCGTCAGGCGTGCCTCGACATCGGACATATCAAACACGTAGGCGCCGGGCAGGACCTGCACATCGGGACGAGGAAGAGTGTGGGTGATCTCACCGTAATCTGCGGTGATTATGGCGGTATCGTTTAACACGACGGACCACCCGGGCTCATTGCCTCCGGCACGATAGATCTGCTGTTGCGGTGGCGGTGCCTCCTGACATTCGGGCAGATCCCGTCCTTCTAACCGGACCATGGCCTTGTCGCCCTTGTTCCAAAATTCCGTATCCCGGTCTTTGATGCCCTCAAATCGCGCGCCAGAGGCGGATACCGCCTGTTTCATAGGAATATCTCGCCCCTCGGCGCGCAGGACAATTTCATTCCCCAACATGCCAAAGGAAACTGTGGTATCCCCACAGATAAAATCGACGGCAAAGGCCAGTGCCGAGACCGGCTCCAGAATGAGTGTGCCGAGGTCGACCGGTTCCGTCCCAGCTGCAAAGGGCAGGTCCCGCAGAATCCAACGCGGTTGGTTATGTACCCGGATTACCGCGCTCAGCCGTCCCGATAGATCGGCAGGCACCGTCATTTCAAACGGTAACGGCACCTGTTTGCCATCCGCGTCAATCGTCACTTCACCCAGCATGGTTCCGAAACGCCCTTCGGCCACGACGACGGCGCGAGCGTCGGGAGGCAAGGCGATGCGTTGCAGATAGCCAAGACCGCCAGAGACTGTGCGCGTCTCGTCCTGTGCCTGTGCCACGACCGCAGACAAGAAGGTCAGAAAACTGGCCAAAAGGATCGAGCGGGGCATCGCCTGCCTCCTTTGCAACTAGAGTTGCGGGCATCCTAGCGATTGCCCCGCCTTTGGTCGAGTACCGCTTTGGTCAGATGCTCATGCAAATGTATTTCATTTCGAGGAAGTCCTCGATCCCGTGATGACTGCCTTCGCGGCCAAGCCCGGATTGCTTGACGCCGCCAAAGGGGGCAACTTCGGTCGAGATAATCCCGGTGTTGACGCCGACGATCCCGTATTCCAGCGCTTCGGCCACTTTGTAGACGCGGCTGAGATCCTTGGCATAGAAATAAGAGGCCAGTCCAAAGATCGTGTCATTGGCCATGGCGATCACATCGTCCTCTGTCTGGAACTTGAAGAGCGGTGCCAGCGGACCGAATGTCTCGTCAGTCGCAAACTGCATATCTTGCGTGCAACCAGTGACGATGGTGGGGGGCAGGAAATACCCCGCACCCTGCGTCGGCTCTCCACCACCGAGAATGACCGTGGCACCTTTGGCCTTGGCGTCGGCCACATGTTCCTGAACCTTGGTGATGGCATCGGCGTTGATGAGCGGTCCAAGGGCTACGCCCTCGTCCATGCCGTCGCCCATCTTGAGCTTTTCGACTGCCGCCTTCAGCTTGGCGGCAAAGGCGTCGTAAACTCCCGCCTGCACATAGATCCGGTTGGCGCAAACACAGGTCTGACCATTGTTGCGGAACTTGCAGAGGATCGCGCCCTCGACTGCCGCATCGAGATCGGCGTCGTCGAACACGATGAACGGCGCGTTGCCGCCCAGTTCCATCGAGCATTTCATCACCTGACCGGCGGCTTGTCGCAAGAGGATGCGCCCCACCTCGGTCGAGCCGGTAAAGGTGATCTTGCGCACGGCCGGGTTCTCGCAGAATTCCTTGCCAATCTCGGAGGCGCGCGACGAGGTGACGATGTTGAACACCCCCGCCGGAATGCCTGCGCGCTCTGCCAAAAGGCCCATCGCGGTCGCAGAAAGCGGCGTTTCCGCAGCTGGGCGGCCAACGAAAGAGCATCCCGCCGCCAGCGCCGGGGCCGCTTTGCGCGTGATCATCGCGTTGGGGAAGTTCCATGGCGTGATGGATGACACGACACCGATCGGCTGTTTGATCACCGTGATCCGTTTGTCACGCTGGTGACCGGGGATTGTCTCGCCATAGATCCGCTTGGCTTCTTCGCCAAAGAATTCAATGAACGCCGCGCCATAAGCGACCTCGCCCTTGGCCTCTGCCAGTGGCTTGCCTTGCTCTGAGGTCAGGATAACGCCCAGATCGTGCTGGTTCTCCATCATCAGGTCAAAGAAGCGGCGCAGAACGGCGGCGCGTTCCTTGCCGGTCCATTTCGCCCATTCCTTTTGTGCGGTCTCGGCGGCGGCAATCGCGCGCGCTACCTGCGCGCGGCTGAGGTCGGCCACATGCGCGATGACCTCACCGCGTGCCGGGTTGGTCACCTCAAAGGTGCCATTGTCGCCATCCACCCACTCGCCATTGATATAGGCCCGTTCGCAGAGCAGGCTGGGGTCCTTGAGCATGGATTTCAGGTCGGTCTTGGTCATGGCGTTTCCTTCTTGGCATGGCTTTTGGTCTCGCAAACACAGACCAGCTTGGGCTAGGAATGTCTAGGGCCAGATAAGGGAGAATGCGCTGTGGAACTGGACGATGCCTATGCCAATGTACCTTATATTCCCGGTGGGGCCCAGTATCCGGCGCGCTGGACCGTCGCGGCCGAGGCGTTCCGCGCCCGACTAAGCGCAGAGCGGCGTGCCGAGCTTGGCCTGCCCTATGGCGACGGCAAGCGGCAGGCCTTTGATCTCTTTCACCCCAAGGATACGGCGCGGGGGCTCTGCATCTTTGTGCATGGCGGCTATTGGTTGCGCTTCGATCGGTCCTTTTGGTCCCATCTGGCAGCGGGGGCGCTGGCGCGAGGCTGGGCGGTGGCGATGCCGTCCTATGACCTCTGCCCGGAGGTGCGTATTTCGGACATCACCCGGCAGATTGCCCGTGCGGTTTGCGTTCTTGCGGCGCAGAGCAACGGGCCGATAGCCCTCGTCGGGCATTCGGCGGGCGCGCATCTGGTGGCGCGGATGGCGGTGCCGGGGGTTCTTCCCAGTGATGTGGCGGCGCGGTTGAGCCGCGTCATGCCGATTTCCCCGGTGTCGGACCTGCGGCCATTGCTGCAAACCTCGATGAACGAACACTTCCGGCTTGACCGGGCGGCGGCAGAGGCTGAGAGCCCGGCGCTCATGCGGCCTCGGCCCGTGCCGGTCACGGTCTGGGTCGGCTCTGACGAGCGGCCGGTGTTTCTGGATCAGGCGCGGTGGTTGGCAGAGGCGTGGAACGCGGGCCATGAGATTGCCAAGGGGCGGCACCATTTCGATGTGATCGAGGCCTTGGCCGATGGGGATAGCCGTATGGTGTCGCAACTCCTGAGGTGACGCAGAACGTGATGACCCCCATCACAAAGCGTGAATTGACGCCCCCGTGCATTTCCGTAATCTGCGTCAACATCGCGCGAGGACAATATGCTGAAATCCAAACCTCTGATTACCCCCGTGCTCGTTGCGGGCTGCGTGATCATTTTGATCTCCTTTGCGATCCGCGCATCGTTCGGCGTGTTCCAGATTCCGATTGCGACCGAGTTCAACTGGCCTCGCGCCGAATTTTCACTCGCCATCGCCATTCAGAACCTTGCGTGGGGCATTGGTCAGCCCATCTTCGGCGCGCTCGCGGAAAAAATCGGCGACCAAAAGGCGATCATTCTGGGCGCGCTGACCTATGCGGCGGGTCTGGTGCTATCGTCCTTTGCCGTCACGCCCGAGGCGCATCAGATGTATGAAATCCTCGTGGGGTTTGGCATCGCGGGCACCGGCTTTGGCGTGATCCTCGCCGTGGTGGGGCGGGCAAGCTCGGACGAGAACCGCTCGATGAGCCTCGCCATTGCCACCGCTGCGGGATCGGCTGGGCAGGTGTTTGGCGCGCCGCTGGCGGAATTCCTGCTGTCGCTGATGACATGGCAGAGCGTATTTCTCATCTTTGCCGCCGTGATCATCGCTGTCTTGGCCATGCTGCCCCTGATGCGCGCGCCCGAGCCGGTGGGGCGCGCAGTGATCGAGGAATCGATGGGCACGATCCTGCGCCGCGCCTTTCGCGATCCGTCCTTTACGCTGATTTTCTTGGGTTTCTTCAGCTGCGGCTATCAACTGGCCTTTGTCACCGCGCATTTCCCGGCCTTTGTCACCGAAATGTGCGGCCCGATCCTGCCCGGTGGGGCGCTGCATAACATCGGCATCACCACCACCTCGGCGCTGGGCGCTGTGGCGATTTCGATCATTGGTCTGGCCAATATCGCGGGCACCCTCACGGCTGGCTGGCTGGGCAAGCGCTACTCCAAGAAAAACCTGCTGGCGGGCATCTATCTGGGCCGGACCCTGATTGCGGCGGCGTTCATCATGACGCCGATCACGCCTGCGACGGTGCTGCTCTTTTCGGTCTCGATGGGGGCGCTTTGGCTGGCCACCGTGCCGCTGACCTCGGGCCTCATCGCGCATCTTTACGGGCTGCGTTACATGGGCACGCTCTATGGGATCGTGTTCTTTTCCCACCAACTTGGCAGCTTCATGGGCGTCTGGCTGGGCGGCAAGATGTATGATCTCTATGGCGATTACACGATGGTGTGGTGGATCGGCGTTGGGGTTGGCGCATTCTCGGCAATCGTCCACCTGCCGGTAAAGGAACGGCAGTTACAGCCAGCCTAATCGCGCATGAGATCGCGCATGGCGCGCAGCACCTCTTCGCTATGGGTATAGGTCAGACCATGGCCTGCACCCTCGATTACCTCCTGCCGCGCGCTGCGGTTGATCTCAGCCAGACGTGCCATACTGCGCAGCGGGATGATCGTATCCTCGCGCGCCCAGATGGCCAGCACCGGCAGCCGCGTTTTGGCGATATCGGCATGCTCTTCGGTCAAATCCTCGGACACCATCCCACTGATGGAGCGCGCCACGGCAGGCACAAAGCCGCGATAGCGCAGCTGGGCCTGTTGCAGATCGACAATGCCCGGCACGCTGCTGGGCAGGTGCCGCTCTGCCTCGCAGCCCTTGCGAAAGCTGCGCGGGAAACCTGACAGCATCAGCCATTGCGCCAGCGGTCCACCCTGCGCGACCCGTTCGGCCAAGCGCCCCAGATCATGCCCGAGCCCGGCAGGTGCTATCAGCACCAGCGCGCGTAGCTGCTCGGGATGCAGCGCGGCAAAGGCCGTGGCAATCGCGCCGCCCATGGAATAGCCCACAAGCGTAAAATCCCCTGCGATCCCCTGATCCTCGAGCAACTCCTCAAGCTGGGTGATGAAAAAGGCGCTGTCCTGCGGGCCGTCGGGCCGGTCGCTATAGCCGCGCCCATAGAGGTCATAGACCAGCACGCGGTAGCCAAGTTTGCCCAGTCCCGCCGCGATGCCATGCCAGACAAAGCAGGGCGTGGTGAGACCATGCACACAGACCGCCACCGGCCCGCGCGTGGCGCCCAGCCAGCGATAATGGGTCTTGCCGCGTGACAACGTGACGAAATCGCCGGGGGCGTCCTTGCGGAGATGATCGGTCATCGCGGGTTTCATCGCCTCCCGAAGGAATGGGGCCGCGATGGCCAACCCTGCAAGCATGAGCAGTCCGAACCAGATCATGCCACAGCCCTCCAGGCATCGAGGATATAGCGGCTGGTCATCAGATCGAGATGCGCCCCGCCGCCGTTTTTGAAAAGGGTGATCTCCTCGGGCGCGTGCCGTCGAAATCTCTCAGGATCATAGAAATCGGCGATGAGGTGGTCGCGGGTGATCACGCCGCTCGCCAGTGGTGTCATGATCTCACCGATATGATCCACCGTGGTATCGAAACTATCGACAAACACCCGCGCCCGCGCGATGGCCGCATCATCCGCCTCGCGCATGTCAGGCCGATACGCCCCGATCAGATCGAGATGCTGGCCGGGGCGCAGCCAGTCACCCTTGATGAGCGGATCGGTGGACATGGTGGCAGAGGTGATGATATCCGCCGCGCGCACCGCCGTTTCCAGATCCTCGGCCACTGTGATCCCGTGACAGGCAGCGGCCATCGCAGCAGCATTTGCACGGGTTCGGTTCCAGACGCTGAAACGCGCCTGCGGGAAAAGCGCGCGATAGGCCTGCCAGAGCGAGCGACCCACGGTGCCTGCGCCGACAATCAGGATGGTTTCGCTATCGGGCCGGGCCAGCCGCGTGGCGGCATAGAGGCTGTCGCCTGCGGTTTTCCACTTGGTCACAAGGTGGAAATCCACCAGCGCCTCCAGCGTGCCATCGGTATCGGAATAGAGGTTGACCGCCCCGTTGATCATCGGCGCGCCCTGCTCTGGATTGCCCGGAAAGATCGTGGCGGATTTCACGGCAAGTCCCATCCCGTCGATCCATGCCGCCCGGTTGAGCAGCGTATCGCGGCCGCGATAGAGCAGCGTATCGGCAATCTCGGCCTTGGGCAGTCGGTGCCCCGCCTCGAATGCCGCGCAAAGACCCCGCCACTCCAGATGCGCCTCGCCTTGGGCAAAAGGAATGATCGTCAGGCTCATGCGTCTCTCCTGTGTTTAGCGGCGATAGGTCGGGCCCTTGGTGGCCAGCGTCGCATCCTTGACCGACTCGCGCCACAAGAGATAGAGGCCAGAGCCCACAATGAGGGCAATTCCGATCCACGCGGTGGCATCGGGCCAGGTGCCGAACACCGTCACCCCCCACATGATCGCCATCGGCATGGCCACATATTCAAAGGGGGCGGCAAAGGCGGCCTCGGATAGGCGGTACGCCTGAGAGATGAAGAGACCGCCCAACATGCCGGAAATGCCCAGCATGATCAGGATCGGCCAATCCCCTGGATCAGGCCAGACCCAGGCGCGAAACAGGAACTCCAGCGAAGGATGCCCCATCCCGGCAAAACGCCCGTCGCCAAAGCTGAGGCCAATGATCGTGCTGGCGATGATGAATGTCAGTTGGATATAGAACGCCATGGTTGGCGCAGTTTCAGTGCCGCCGATCTTGCGTGCCAGAATGTGCATAACCGCATAGAGAAAGGCCGCGGCAACCGGCAAGAGCGAGGCAAGTTGAAACGCTGCCGTGCCCGGTTTCACGATCACCATCACGCCGAAAAAGCCCACGCCAATGGCGGCCCAACGCCGCGTGCCGACGGTCTCTTGTAGGAACAGCACGGAAAACACCGTGATAACCAAGGGCGAGACAAAGAACACCGCGACCGCATCGGCAATCGGCATCGCCGCCAGCCCGAGAAAGAGACAGGTATTGGCGCTGACCACGCAGAGGCCGCGCAGAAGGTGCATTCTCGGGCGGCGCGTGCGCAAGAGGGCGAGACCGCCCGCAAAGGGCATCACAAAGGCCAGAAAGGCCGCCATGCCCACGAGTGCCCGGATGAACACCACCTGATGCAGCGCATAGCTGTCAGACAGGAACTTGATCCCCACATCGTTGAGGGAAAAGCACAACACCGCCGCAAGCGCATAGGCGGCGCCAATGAGGTTGGAGCGCTGAATAGTGATGGCTGTCGTCATGGGGGTCCTTCAGATGTTACGGGCCGCCGCGCGCACCGCCCGTTCCAGCGCGTCGAGAAAACGCGAGCGGTCGGCCTTTGTAAACCCTTTGCCGCCGCCCTGCCGGAACGGATCGGCGGCGCGCAGGTCGGTCATCAGATCGCGCGTCGCCAGTACATTGCCGATATTGGCACCGGTCAGCGCCTCGCCATTGTGTTTGAGCACCAGCGCGCCAGCCGCCACACATTTCGCGGCCAGCGGGATATCCCCGGTGATCACCACATCCCCCGGCCCCGCGCGCTCGGCAATCCACATATCCGCCACGTCGGGGCCATCCGGCACAATCACCGTCTCGACCAGCGGATTGCGCGACGGGCGCAACCCACCATTCGAGACCACGAACATCCGCAGCCCGTGCCGCGTGCCGACACGCTCGACCTCGTCCTTGACCGGGCAGGCATCGGCATCGACGTAAATGGGCATGGCGTGGTCCTTTAGCAAAGGGTCAGAGTGGAGCGTTAAGCCAGGCGCGAATTTCGGCGCTGTGCTCTCCGCGTGTGGGCGGTGGGGCGATGCTAGGGCTTGCGCCGTCAAAGCGCGGCGCGGGCGCGGGGCACAAGCTGCCGGCCTCCTCCTGCCAGATGCCCCGTGCCGCCATATGAGGATCATGCGCTGCCGTTTCGGGCGACAGAACCGGGGCGACGCAGGCATCCGACCCGGCAAAGACCTCTGCCCAATGCGCCAGCGGGTGCGAGGCAAAGATCGCTGCCAATCTGGCGCCCTGTTCGGGCCATTGCGCACGGTCGTGCTGCGCGGTCATATCCGGTTCGTCCGACAGGCCCAGCCGCGACAGGAATTCCGCGTAAAACTGTGGCTCCAGGCATTGCACCGACAGCCAGCCGCCACAGGCGCAGGCGTAAACGGCGCTCCAATGCGGGCCATCAAGTAGGCTCTGACCGCGCACCATGCTGAGGTTGCCGGTGGGCATCATCGACATCAAGAGCGCCATCATATGCGCCGAGCCATCGACAATGGCCGCATCCACCACGGTGCCCTGTCCGCTGCGCCCGGCGTGGATAAGTCCCGCCAGCAAGCCCGCCACGAGATAGAGCGCGCCGCCGCCGACATCGCCCACGAGAGTCGGGGGCGTCTGGGGTGGTGTGCCGGGCGCACCCGCATACCATAGCGCGCCAGAGGTGGCGATGTAATTGAGGTCATGCCCTGCTTCTTGCGCGCGCGGCCCGGTCTGGCCCCAGCCGGTCATACGGCCGTAGACAAGGCGCGGGTTGGCGGCCTGCATCACCTCTGGCCCCAGCCCCAGACGCTCCATCACGCCGGGGCGGAACCCCTCGATCAACGCATCCGCGCGTGTGATCAGGGCGCGGGCGGTGGCTACATCCGTCGCGGTCTTGAGGTCGAGCACGATGGACCGCTTGCCGCGATCCAAGAGGTTGCGCGCGCCTGCCACCGGATTGCCCGCACCGGGGCGATGGATCACGATCACGTCCGCCCCCATCTCGGCCAGCATCATCGCGGCAAAGGGGGCCGGCCCCAGCCCCTCGAATTCCACCACGCGCAGCCCTGACAGCATCCTAGCCCCAATCTCGTTTTGGCGCAGGGTAAGGGCAGCGGCGCGCGAAGGCCAGATGCCTTGCGCTGCTCCGACTTTCTGCTCCCTTGGCGCGGCACGGGCGCTGCGCTAGGGTGCAGGCATCACGGACTGGGAGGGGATGACCACATGCAGATGAGTGACGCACGCGACATCAAGGCGGATCGGGCGACGGTCTGGGCCGCCCTGCTCAGCCCCGAGGTGCTCAAGGAATGTGTGCCCGGCGCCCAAGACGTGACAGGCACGCCAGAGGATGGCTTTGAGGCGACCGTTGTGCAAAAGGTCGGGCCGGTCAAGGCCACGTTCAAGGGCATGGTGAAAGTTTCGAACATTGTCGAGATGCAGAGCCTGACCCTGACCGGTGAGGGCAAGGGCGGGGCCGCAGGCTATGCCAAGGGTGGCGCCAATGTGCGGCTGGAGGATAGCGAGACCGGCACGCGGCTGAGCTATGATGTAGAGGCCAGCGTCGGCGGCAAGCTGGCACAATTGGGCAGTCGGTTAGTGGACGGTTTTGCCAAGAAGATGGCGGATCAGTTCTTTGCCCGTCTCGAAGAGGTGCTCGAAGGGCCATCCGAGGATGACCCTGAACCCGAGGCCGAGAAGAAGGGCTGGCTCAAACGGTTGATTAGTTAGCATCGGTCAGTCTGTCATGATCCGGTTATGAGAAACCCGCCCGGGATCATTCTCCACAACGATCCGCGCAATGCGTTGACCGATCATGCGGCTGGCCTTGAACGAGGGATGAATAAGGTCGATGGCGTGATAAGAGCGGTCGCCATGGGGCACCATATCCGCCAGTGGCAGGAAGTAAACGCCCCGGTCCAGCCCCGCGAGAAGGGCCACGCGACGATCCATTTCGGCCCCTTCATCGGTGCAATGTTCCACTGGTGATGTGATCCCGGGCGTGCGCAGATAGCCCACATAGATCACCTGTGCGCCGCTCTGACGTAGACGTGAAACAAACCCGGGGATCACGCCGCGCCGCCCGTCGCTGGAAATCAGGCGATCCAGCTTGCCCGCGCAGCGCATGCAACCGCAGCCAAGCCAGAGATCATTGCCGCCGCCATTCAGCACGGCCCAATCCCAATCGCCCTGACGAAATTGCTTGGTAATATTGAGGCCAAGCGCACCGCTGATGGGCAGGCGGTAGAGGAATCTTGCCCCGGCAACCGACATGTCGGTGACGCGCACGCGCAATTCCCGCTCAACCGAGGAAGAGACCGAGCGCCCCAACAGTTTGTGCATCGCCAAGAGAGAATCACCCATCACAAGAATGCGCGGTTCTGCGCGGCTAGGGGTTGGGGTCATCATCATCCCCCATACCAGCAGGCTCAGGGCGAAAATCTGTCTGATCATTCCGTCATCCTCGTGTCCGTCAGGCGCGCCACAGGGCATCTCCGATACTCTAACAGCATGCCGCGAAACTATGAACAAACTCACAAAAACAGACTGTTCTCTGATCGGCAACGCCGCGCATCGGCGCACAGATGCCTATGCGGGGATGCATGTTGCGCTCAGTCACCAGCGGTTTAGGTTCTGCGTACAAAAAAAGGGGGCTGATATGGCGGCAATCGTCAGGGTCGAAGGTCTGACCAAAACCTACAGGGGCGGGTTCACTGCGCTCGACAATGTTACGCTCGCCATCGAAGAGGGTGAGATTCTCGCGCTGCTTGGTCCGAACGGCGCGGGCAAAACAACGCTGATTTCAACGCTGTGCGGAATCACCACGCCCACCGGCGGGCACGCTTCGGTCGGCGGGCATGACATCATCACTGGATATCGCGCCGCGCGGGCGATGATCGGCCTCGTGCCGCAGGAAATCGCGTTGGAGCCGTTTGAAAAGGTAATCAACACCGTCCGGTTTTCGCGCGGCCTATTCGGCAAGCCACGCGACGAAGTGCTGATCGAGAAAATTTTACGGCAACTGTCACTTTGGGACAAACGCAATAATCGGATACGGGAACTGTCAGGCGGTATGAAGCGGCGGGTGCTCATTGCCAAGGCGCTGTGCCACGAACCGCGCGTTCTCTTTCTGGATGAGCCGACGGCGGGCGTCGATGTGGAACTGCGCCGGGACATGTGGGAGGTGGTGCGCGATCTGCAAAAGAGCGGTGTGACCATCATCCTCACCACGCATTATCTGGAAGAGGCCGAGGCAATGGCCGATCGCATCGCGGTCATCAATCGGGGAGAAATCCTGCTGATTGAGGACAAGACCGCATTGATGCGCCGAATGGGCAGCAAGTCGTTGCGCATTGAGCTCGTGACCTCTCTCGACGCAATCCCTGCGAGCCTTGCGACCTATGATTTGGACCGTGCCGAGGATGGACATTCGCTCATCTACAACTACCAAACGCGTGCGGAGGGCACGGGGATCACCCGGCTCTTGCAGGCATTGGCCGAAGAGGGACTATCGGTGCGTGACATTGAAACGCGGGAGAGCAGCCTCGAAGAAATCTTCGTAGGCCTCGTGCGGGAGGATGCGGCATGAACCTGCATGCGATCCTTGCGATCTACATCTACGAGATGAAACGGTTTTTCCGCACTATTCTTGAGAGTCTGCTGTCACCGGTCATTTCCACCACGCTCTATTTTGTGGTCTTTGGCGCAGCCATTGGGGGCAGAATCGAAGAGGTCGAAGGTGTGAGCTATGCCGCCTTCATCGTGCCGGGTCTTATCATGCTCAGTGTGATGACGCAGGCGATCAGCAATGCGTCTTTCGGAATATATTTCCCGAAGTTCATCGGCACGATTTTTGAGTTGCTGTCGGCCCCGGTCAACTTCCTCGAAATCGTTCTGGGCTATGTTGGGGCCGCTGCCACCAAGGCACTGATGATCGGCGCCGTCATCCTCATCACCGCCAGCATCTTTGTCGAACTCGACATTCAGCATCCGGTAATCATGGTTGTATTTCTGCTGATGATCTGTGTCTCCTTTGCCCTGTTTGGGTTCATCATCGGGATTTGGGCCGAGAACTTTCAGCAATTGCAGCTTATTCCGCTTTTGGTGATCACCCCCTTGGTGTTCCTCGGTGGCGCGTTTTACTCGGTCTCGATGCTGCCGCCTGCGTGGCAGGTCGTTACGCTCTTTAACCCGGTGGTCTATCTCATCTCGGGTTTCCGCTGGTCCTTTTTTGGTGTGGCGGATGTGGGTATTGGCTACAGCCTGCTGGCGGTTGGCCTGTTCTTTGGCCTTTGCCTCGCCGTGGTCTGGCTGATCTTTAAGACCGGATACCGGATTAAATCCTGAGTGGCGCCGCGTGATCTTTTTCACGCGGCGCCGTCTTTATTGCTTCGATGTAGTGGGGTCAGTTGCGCGGCCTGCCTTGTTTGTCTTGGCTCAGCACTCTACATCGGGCTGCATGAGACAATTGATCCCATTTATCAAACGCAAGCCAACCGTAGCTGTCATTCGACTCGCGGGCATGATTGGCTCCGGCTCGCGTGCGCCCCTGAGTGACGAGACCATCGGTCCGGTCATTGAAAAGGCATTCTCGCGCGGCAAGCCGGTGGCGGTGGCGCTGGTGATAAACTCCCCCGGCGGATCGCCGGTGCAATCCTCTTTGATCGCCGCCCGTATCCGGCGGCTCGCCGAGGAAAAGAGCATCCCGGTTCATGCCTTTGTCGAGGATGTTGCGGCCTCGGGCGGCTATTGGCTGGCGGTGGCTGCGGATGATATCTGGGTCGATGCTTCGTCGGTGCTGGGCTCTATCGGGGTGATATCGGCGGGCTTTGGCGCGAACGAGTTTCTGGCCCGACAGGGGGTCGAACGGCGCATCTACACGGCGGGCAAATCCAAGAGCACGCTGGACCCGTTCATGCCGGAAAAGCCCGAGGATGTGACCCGCCTCAAGGGTATTCTGGAGGATATTCATGGAGCCTTCATCACCCATGTGAAGTCCCGGCGCGGAAGCAAGCTGGCGGACGATCCCGATCTCTTCACCGGCGAATTCTGGCTCGGTGCGCGCAGCATAGAATTGGGACTCGCCGATGGAATTGGTCATCTGGTTCCCAAGATGAAAGCGCTTTACGGCGACAAGGTCCGGTTTTCCAAATACGGGCGCAAGCGCGGTCTCTTTCAAAGGTTTGGAGCGTCTCTCACACAGGATGCCCTGTCATTTGTCGAGGAACGGGCAAGCTATGCCCGGTTCGGTCTCTGACGTGTTGGTCAAGATCGTCATATTGTTTCTGGTTGCCATGGGCGTGCTGGCGATGTTTGGGCGCCTACGCTTTCCGGGGCAGAAGCGGCTGAGCGAGGCCAAATGCCCAAAATGCGGCCGCTACCGGATCGGCAAAGGCCCTTGTTCTTGCGAAAAAGGTAAGTTGAAATGATGCCATGGCTCTTATCGGCGCTTGGGCTGGTGATCCTTTTGCTGGCTGGTGACGCCTTGGTCAAAGGCGCGGTGAATCTCAGCCTGCGGGTGGGAATTCCTGCCCTTATCGTCAGCCTCACAGTGGTGGCTTTTGGCACCTCCGCCCCCGAACTTCTGATTTCCGTGAATGCGGTGCTGGATAACAAGCCCGGATTGGCGCTTGGCAATGTTGTGGGATCGAACACCGCCAATATCCTGCTTGTATTGGGAATACCGGCCATTCTCTCGGTTCTCCACACCAGCGGCTGCAGCTGTTCTAAATCCTATCTCCAGATGCTCGCGGCAACTGTGCTCTTCATCCTTCTGGCCTTTCGCGGCACATTTGATTGGATAGCTGCTCTGATCCTTTTGGCCGCCTTGGTGCTCATGTTGACGGACGCGTTTCGTGATACGCTTGCCCATCGCCGTGATGCCGCCATTGCCCCGCTGTCCGATGCAGACCGGATTGAAGATGTGGAAGGTGCCGATCCAAGTATGCCTTGGTGGCAGATCATGACCTTTCTGGTGCTTGGTTTGGTAGGTCTTCCGCTTGGTGCCGACATTCTCGTGGATAATGCCTCGATCATCGCTGAACGCTATGGTGTGAGCGAGGCCGTGATTGGCCTAACGCTGGTCGCGGTGGGGACATCTCTTCCAGAGCTTGCAACCACGGTTATGGCGGCCCTGCGCAAACAGGCGGATGTGGCGCTTGGCAATGTAATCGGCTCGAACATGTTCAACCTCTTGGGGATCATCGGGGTGGCCGCTTTGGTCGGAAACATTCCGGTGGACCCTCAGTTCCTAAGATTTGACCTCTGGGTTATGTTGGGCACAGCTCTCCTGATCATTCCCTTTGTATTCTTCAAGTTCGACATCAATCGTTTTTGGGGCATCGTCTTGACCTTCACCTACGTGGCCTATGTCTCGTTCATCCTGATATGATTGGAGAGACTGAATGACTCGAGCTTTGGTGACGGGTGCAGGCAAACGTCTGGGCCGGGCGATGGCGCTGGAGCTGGCGCGACAAGGTCATGACGTTGCGGTGCATTTTGCCTCTTCGAGCGACGAGGCCGAGGGGGTGGCCAAAGAAATCCGCGCTCTGGGGCGTCGTGCCGTGACACTTCAGGCCGATTTGCTCGAAGAAGCGCAAGTGACGGCGTTGGTGGCCCGTGCCGCCGAGACGCTTGGTGGACCGATCACGACACTGATCAACAACGCCTCAATTTTTGAGTATGACAATATCCAGAGCGCAAGCCGACAGAGCTGGGATCGGCATATGGAGAGCAATCTGCGCGCGCCCTTCGTGCTGACGCAAGAAATGGCTCGACAGGTGCCTGACCCCGTTCCTGATGCGCAGGGTGAGCCGTTGGCGCAGGGTTTGGTGATCAACATGATCGACCAACGTGTGCGCAAACTGACGCCCGAGTTCATGACCTACACCATCGCCAAATTAGGCCTATGGGCCTTTACACAAACCGCCGCACAAGCGCTTGCGCCACGCATTCGTGTCAATGCGATTGGGCCGGGCCCCACGTTGCAGGGCCATCGCCAGAGCGACAGCCATTTTCAGAACCAGCGCCACGCCACCGTTTTGAGGCGCGGCGCGAATGGATCCGACATCACTGGGGCGCTCGCCTATTTCCTCAATGCGCCGGCTGTGACTGGTCAATTGCTGTGTGTGGATGGGGGTCAGCACCTTGGCTGGCAGACCCCGGATGTCCTTGGTGTAGAATAAAGGACCCGTCCTGCCGGAAAAGTTTTGCACTGGTCACCGGCCCGTCACGTGGCCGTTACAAAAATGCTAATGTTATCAGTGTTTTGTTCGCCACCTTTATTTTTTCTGCATAAAATCAAAGCCTTGAGAAACTGCTTAAAAAGTAGGCAACTCAACGAAGCCAGCCGAATTCAAGAGAAATTTCCACTTTACTGAAACTTATCTCCAGACTTATCCACAAGAATCGTGGACAGCTTCTCTCTTGCTCTCGGTTCGGTATCATTGCAGCACTCATTGGGAATCATATCTGGACGACAATGCCTGACACTGACCCCATCACCACTCCGAAAACCGGCTATGAGGTAATCCGCGACTACCTGCGTTCTCTGGATGCCTCACCAGGGGTCTACCGGATGCTCGATGCGCAGGCGCGGGTACTCTATGTCGGCAAGGCGCGCAATCTGCGGGCTCGCGTGTCAAACTATGCCCGCCCTAGTGGACATACGGGACGCATCGCGCGGATGATTTCAGAAACCGCCTCAATGATGTTTCTGACCACCGCGACCGAAACCGAGGCGTTGCTGCTCGAACAGAATCTCATCAAGCAACTCAAGCCGCGCTACAACGTGCTCTTGCGCGATGACAAGAGTTTTCCCAACATCCTTGTCACCGGTCATGATTTTCCGATGATCAAAAAACATCGTGGCGCGAAGCGGGAGAAGGGCTCCTATTATGGCCCTTTCGCCAGCGCGGGCGCGGTCAACCGGACACTCGCCCAGTTGCAGCGCGTATTTCAGTTGCGCAATTGCACCGATGCGATGTTCGAGAGCCGCACGCGCCCCTGCCTGCAACATCAGATCAAACGCTGCACTGCGCCCTGTGTTGGCAAGATCAGCCGCGCCGACTATGCGGTGCAGGTCAGCGATGCCGAACGGTATCTGTCGGGCCGGTCCACTGAAATCCAAGAGAAACTTGCGGCCCAAATGGCCGAGGCCGCCGAGGCGATGGAGTTTGAGCGTGCCGCCGCGTTGCGTGACCGCATCAAGGCGATGACACAGGTGCAGACCGCCCAAGGCATCAATCCCCGCACCGTGGACGAGGCCGATGTGATCGCCCTGCATCTGGAAAACGGGCAGGCCTGTGTGCAGGTGTTCTTTATTCGCGGCGGGCAGAACTGGGGCAATCAGGATTTCTATCCCCGCGTCGGCGTGGATGTCGAAGAGGCCGAGGCGCTCGAGGCCTTTATCGGCCAGTTCTACGATAGCAAGGAACCACCGCGCGGCTTGCTGCTTTCGCATCCGATCGAGGATGCCGATCTGATGCAACAGGCCTTGAGCGACAAGCTCGGTCGCAAGGTGACGCTGACGGTGCCACTGCGTGGGGAGAAGGCCGAATTGATCGACGCCGCGATGCGCAATGCCCGCGAGAGTTTGGCGCGTAAATTGGCCGAGACAGCCACCCAAGGTAAACTGCTGCGCGGCTTGGCGGAGGCGTTTGATTTGGCCGGGCCGCCACAGCGGATCGAGGTCTATGACAACAGTCATATTCAGGGCACCGATGCCGTGGGTGCGATGATTGTCGCAGGCCCCGAAGGCATGATGAAGAACCAGTATCGCAAATTCAACATACGCGGTGACGCCCTCACCCCCGGTGACGATTTCGGGATGATGAAAGAGGTGCTGACTCGCCGCTTCAAGCGCCTTTTGAAAGAGGACCCAGACCGCAGCCAAGGCCAATGGCCCGACCTCTTGCTGATCGACGGCGGGGCGGGGCAAGTGAGCGTCGTGGCCAGTATCATGCGCGAGATGGGGGTCGAGGATATCCCGATGGTGGGCGTCGCCAAGGGCGTGGACCGCGACCACGGTAAAGAGGAGTTTCACCGCATCGGCAAACATCCAATGGCGCTGCGCCATAACGACCCGGTGCTCTATTTCGTGCAGCGTTTGCGTGACGAGGCGCATCGCTTTGCCATCGGCACGCATCGCGCGAAACGCGCCAAGGCGGTGGGGGCCACACCGCTGGATGAGGTGCCGGGCATCGGGGCCGCGCGCAAGCGCGCGCTCTTGGCGCATTTCGGCAGCGCCAAGGCGGTGAGCCGCGCCAATCTGGCCGACCTGCGCGCAGTTGAGGGGGTTTCGGACGCGATGGCGCAGAAACTCTATGATTTCTTCCACGAACGGGGCTGAGCGGGGCAGTGGTAAACCGGGTTGACAGAGCGGGCTCTGAAACTGAATATGACGTCAGTTTCATTTTGAGTCGCCATGCAATCACCCGCCGATCAAACCAGCTATCCCGCGTTCCTTGCCGCGCAGGTCGAGGGCGAGTCCAAGGGCATCCGCACCGCGCAGGCGCTCCGCATCGCGGCCTGCGCACTCTTGGAACACGCGGCGCTCACGGATTTAACCATCACCGCGATCTGCAAGGAGGCGGGCGTCGCCAATGGCACCTTTTACCTCTACTTTCCCGATCAGGCGCATCTGCTCGATGACCTGCTGCAAGGGTTCGCCGCGTTTCTGCAAGCGGGGATGATCCGCGCCAGCCAGACCAGCGCCGAGCGGAGCATGCGCCCCGCGACCGAGGCCTACGCCCGCCTGTTCGAGGCCAATCGCGGGTTGATGAAATGCCTCATCCACCAAGTCGATGCGTTTCCGGCGGCCCGCGCGGCCTTTCATCGCCTCAATCGAGAATGGATCGACACCGTCGTGGCCGCTACCCGCCGCAGGCTGGCGCGCGAGGGGCGCGATACGTTGAGCGACGCCGAACTTACCCGCCGCGCCTATGCGCTGGGCGGCATGACGGATCAGTATTTATCCAGTCTCTATCTCTCGCAGGAGCCGGGGCTGGTTGATGTGTCCGCCGACCGCGCGGCGGTGATTGCCACGCTCACAACCATCTGGGAACGGGGAATGCAGCCATGAGCCCGCTTGACCAAGCCGAATATGCCAGCCTCGAACGCTTTCGCGTGCATCAGGCCGCCGCCTGGGCGGTGCAGAGCGCCCATGTCGCGCGGCGCTCGGAATTCTACCGTGAACTGTGGCAGGGGCAAACGCCCCCCGCCGACCTGCGCGACCTGCCGGACCTGCCCCTGTCGGACAAGGCGCAATTGCGGGTCTCTCAGGCCGATCATCCGCCGTTTGGCAATTACATGGCCGCGCCGCGTCGTGATGCCGTCCGCCTGCACCGCACCTCTGGCACCACGGGGCAGGCGATGAATCTGGCGCTCTCGGCGCGCGATTGCGCGGTGACGGAAACGGTTGGCGGGCGCTGTCAATCCGCCGCTGGCCTTACGCCTGAGGATACCGTGGTGCATTGCCTGAACTATCAGATGTGGATGGGGGGGCTGACCGATCACATGACCTTGCAGGCGACGGGCGCGATGGTGGTGCCCTTTGGTGTGGGATCAACTGAGCTATTGGTACGCACCATTCAGGAGGTGGGGATCACCGCGATTTCCTGCACGCCCTCATATCCATCTGTGTTGGAGCGGGTGATTGCCGAGAAGTTTCCGGGACTTAGGCCACGTGATCTGGGCCTTCGGCTCGGGCTTTTTGGTGGCGAGGCGGGGTTGGACGATCCGGCTTTTCGCGCGCGTCTGCGGGATGTCTGGGGGATGGAGCCGCGCAATGCCAATTACGGCGTCTCGGATGTGTTCTGCAATTTCGCGGCGCAATGCACACAGGACACGCGGCTGCACTACATGGCCGCCGACGTGCTTTACCCTGAACTGATCGACCCTGACACCGGCGCGCCTCTCCCACTTGAGGCGGGGCAGACGGGCGAGTTGGTGCTGACCCATCTCTTGCGCGATTGTCAGCCGCTGGTGCGGTTTCGCAGTGGCGATATCATCGCGGTGGATGAAACCGCGCCGTGCACCTGCGGGCGCACCGGGTTTCGTTTCCGGGTGGTGGGGCGGTCGGATGACATGGTTGTCGTGCGCGGACTCAACCTCTTTCCCACAATGGTTGCGGCGGTCATCAATGAATTCGTCGAGTTATCAGGGGATTACCGGATCACGCTCGATGCGCCGCCGCCTTATGACGCCTTGCCGGTATGTGTGGAACTGGCCAAGGGGCAGGGTGCGTCGGACGGATTGGCCGACGCTATTGCGTCCGAGATCAAGGCCAAACTCGGGGCAACAGCGCGGGTCAAAATCGTGCCACATGGGACATTTCCACTGACCGAGGGCAAGACTAAGCGTGTGGTGAGGTCCCATAAATGACTGATTTTATGTATGAAACTGTGCTTAGCGAAATCTTGGAGGACGGCGTCCGCTGTATCACGCTGAATCGTCCCGGCAGTCTGAATGCGATGAACCGCCGGTTAATCGACGATGTGGCGCGGGCGTTTGAGGATGCGAATGCCGATCCCAAAACACGCGCGATCATTTTTACCGGGGCAGGAAAGGCGTTTTGTGCCGGTGATGATCGGCGCGAACACGTGCATCCGACCTGTGAAGAAGAGGCGCGCGATCTGGTTTGCGCGATCCAGCGTGCCACCTATGCCATTGTTTTAAATAATAAACCTGTCGTCGGCGCGATCAACGGATGGGCCGTGGGAGGGGGGTTCGAGTGGGCAATCAACTGTGACTTTCCGATATGGGCCGAATCGGCGCGTGGGTTCTTTCCCGAAGTGTCGCTCAATGTCTTTGTCACCGGCGGGGTGAGCAGTCTGCTGCCCGCGCTGGTCGGTCTTAACACAGCGCGCGAAATGCTGTTCTTGGGAGGTCGCTACGATGCGACCGAGTTGCGGACGATGGGGGTGGCATGGAAAACCGTTCCAGATCAAGATCTTATGAAACTATCACTGGATACAGCCCGGCGTTTGGCCGCTCTGCCGCCCCTGTCGGTGCGGGCTATGAAACGTGTCTTGAACGCCACTGCATTAACCGATTTGCGCCGCGCGATGGATCTGGAAACAGAGGCGACGATCGCCGGATTCATGGACCCGGAAACCACCCGCAGGCTGAGTGATTTCTAGGTGCCAAGGGCGCTTTCCCTCCGCTCTGTGACAGGATAGAACAGTGGCCATGACGTGGACCTTGCCCAATATCCTGACCACGCTCCGCCTGCTCGCCGCCCCGGCAGTTGCGGTCATGTTTCTATATTTTACAAGACCTTATGCTGATTGGTTTGCCCTGATCCTGTTCGTCAGCGCCGCAATCACCGATTGGTTCGACGGCTATCTGGCGCGCAGCTGGAAGCAAGTGACCAAGCTGGGCACGATGTTGGACCCGATTGCCGATAAGGCGATGGTGGTGATCGCGTTGATGGTGATCGTGGGTTATTCGAGCATGTCGCCATGGTTGGTGCTGCCAGCCACGGTGATTCTCTTTCGCGAAGTTTTTGTGTCCGGCTTGCGAGAATTTTTGGGTGATACTGCCGGGACGCTCAAAGTGACGCAATTGGCCAAGTGGAAAACCACTGCGCAAATGGTTGCAATTGCAGTCTTATTTGCCCAAGGCGTGTTCGAGCACTACTTCGGTATGTCGGTCTTTGGCATGGATGATCAACTGGTGATCTCTATTCTGGATGGGCGTGAAGATGACATTCACGGACTGATGTGGAAATATACCGGCATGGTCTGGGCTGGGCATGTGGGCATCTGGCTATTGTGGTTCGCGGCGGCCTTGACCCTGCTGACGGGGTTTGATTACTTCAATAAATCAATCCCTTATCTAAAGGATGATGCATAATGTATGTGCTCTATTTTGCCTGGGTGCGGGAACGGATCGGCCTTCCGAAAGAGCGGATCGACACGCCGCCTGCGACGGTGATGGATTTGGTTAACGAGTTGCGGGCCCGCGAAGAGCGGTATGAGGCAGCCTTTGCCGATCTGGGCGCGTTGCGCGTGGCGGTGGATCAAGAGTTGAGTGATTTTGACGCCCCTCTTGCTGGAGCGCGGGAAGTGGCGTTTTTCCCACCGATGACAGGGGGTTAGCCTATGGATGTCCGTGTGCAGGAGGCTGCCTTTGATCTCGGTTCCGAAGCCAATGCATTTGTGGCGAAACAATCCGGTATGGGCGCGGTCGTGACCTTTACCGGGATCGTGCGAGACCTCGATGGGGCGCGGTTGAGCACGATGGAAATCGAGCATTATCCCGGCATGACCCAGAAGGCCTTGGATACCATTGCCAATGAGGCCGCAAGTCGTTGGAATCTTGGGGATATTTTGATCATCCATCGCTACGGCATGTTGCATCCCGATGATCTGATCATGATGGTTGCCACCGCAGCGCGGCATCGGGCGGACGCCTTTCAAGCGGCTGAATTTCTTATGGATTTTCTGAAATCCCGCGCGCCGTTCTGGAAGAAGGAAGTGACCGAGGCAGGCACGGATTGGGTTGCCGCGCGGGACGAGGACGAAGACGCGCTGTCACGCTGGTGAGAGGTGTACAGGGCGTACCTTTTGTACGCGGCTATTGTACACAGGGCGACTGACGCGCGGTTCCGCTTGCGTAGGGCGGCGTTCCGGGAAAGATCACCCCCGCGAGTAACCACACAGAGAGCATCCCATGAGCGCGATCATCGACGACTATGTTACCACCCTGACCCCCAAGGCGCGCGGCCGGATCAAGGGGCTGGCCAAGCTGGTGATCACGGATCACGGCAGCGTCATGTTGAGTGAAAAGGGCGCTCAGGCCGGTGATGACGCGGCCGATGTGGTTCTGAGGGCGAGCGATGAGGTCTTTCGCAACATTCTGTCGGGGGAGCAGAATCCGATCATGGCCTATATGTCGGGCAAATTGAAGGTTGAGGGCAATGTGCAACGTGCGCTCAAGGTCAGCGCGATCCTGACGGACGAGGCATAGCGCGGCATACCCGAAGAAAGAAGCGGCGGCACCAATGTGGCCCGCCGCTCTGATCAATGTCCAGAAATCCCGGATCGTTTACTTGCAGCGTTTCTCAGCCTCTTCGACCGCCGCCGTATAGCCCAAGAGCGAGAACGTATCCTTGGTCACTGTGCCGCGCCCGGATCGGGCGGTCAGCACGGCATCGGCCCCGCGCTTCATCGCGGCGAGAACCTTGGCGTCATCGTCGGTGCTGGCAGGCCATGCCCATTCACCTTCGGTGAAAAGCTCGAATTGGCTGCCGCCGATATTGAGGTTGACGGTAGATCCCCCGGCAAAGGGATAGCCGCCCGTAAAGGTGATCTGCCCCTGAACGCCGGCACCGGGGCGGAAAAAGGTCATCAAAAGGACATCGCCCCGCCGAACCGCAACGACGCGCCCGTCTTTGGTGTTGACCGACTCTGTCGGCGCTGACACGGCCCAGCATTCCCGGGGATCGTTATCCTCGAACACGCTCCATGCGGTGCTTGTTGCCACCTGATTGGTGCTTGTGCCCTGCGCCTGCGCAGCGGGTGTGACCAGCATAGCCAGTGCGATGGCCATGCTGCCTGCAATTCGTGATACCATATGTCCAGCCTCCAAGCTGTCCTGAGCCTCAAATTCATGGGTCGCCAGTCACCCTTTACGGGAATATTTTTATATGCGACCAGTCCCGTCTCGACATTGCAATATTAGCCTGAAACAGGCGAGAAGTGAAAGACGCAATTGGCGGATTTTCGCACATCCCGCCCAGACCCTCGTTATGCCGGAGTAAACCAATGAGCCAACCTGTCCCCTTGACCGAAATCTGGCGCGGCCCGATGGCCGAAAGCATGCACTTGGGTCATGCGGTGATTTGTGACGCAGGCGGTTCTATTGTCGAGGCCTGGGGCAATCCCTCTGAGACGATCCTGCCGCGGTCGTCCTCCAAGATGATCCAGGCCCTGCCCTTGATCACCAGCGGTGCGGCGGATGCGCAGGGTCTGACGACTGAGCAACTGGCGCTTGCCTGCGCGTCGCATAACGGGGCGGCGATCCATACAAGCCGTGTCAATCGCTGGCTTGGCGATCTGGGTTTGACCGATGATGATTTCCGCTGTGGCGCGCATGATCCGCAGGACAAGGAGGCGCATAAGGCGCTGCTGTGTTCCGGCACGTCGCCCTGTCAGGTCCATAACAACTGTTCCGGTAAACATGCCGGGTTTCTGACGCTCAACCGACATCTGGGCGGAGGGCCGGACTATATCGCCCCCGATCATCCGGTGCAAAGAGCGGTGCTGGAGGCGTTCGAGACGGTGACGCGGGAAACCTCGCCCTTTTATGGAATTGATGGCTGTTCCGCGCCCAATCATGCCAGCAGCTTGCACGGTATGGCGCGGGCGATGGCGTGGTTTGCCGGGGCCTCTGAGAGTGGGGATGCGGCTGAGCGGGCGGCGGTGCGCCTCTGGCAGGCGATGGTGGCCCATCCTGCGCTTGTGGCCGGGGAGGGGCGGGCCTGCACCGAATTGATGCGGGCCTGTTCCGAGCCTGTGGCGCTCAAGACCGGGGCCGAGGCGTTCTTTATCGCGATCCTGCCGCAGCGCAAGCTGGGCGTGGCGCTCAAGATCGCCGATGGCGGCACGCGCGGGGCGGAATGTGCGATTGCCTCGATCCTTGTACGGTTGGGGGTTCTGGACCCGGCGCATCCAGCCGCGCTCAAGTATCGCAATGCACCGATCGTCAATTGGCGCGGGGTCGAGACAGGTATGATCCGGCCTGCCGCTGCCCTCGCCTGACCCGACTCGGTTCTGGTTCGACTGGAGCCCGTCCGATCCCCGAGTGGCAACCGGTTCGGCGCGGCATTGCTCAAACGGGGTCTGTGCATGCGCCACTTCTCGCCAGCCCTTGGGGAGCGGCGTAGGTCCGCGCATGCAACCCCCTGAGTCTGGCTGAATTTCGCGCCTTTTGGCCCGGTTTCAATCACCCCCGCGACAGCGCGGCAACGTGGTCCCATCTTAGGGTCATGGCGGCGCAACCGCGCCCCCTAAACCTGAAAGAAGGAAGATCGACATGACCAAGGAATTCGTTGCAGCCAGTTTCGCGATTGCCATGAGCCTGCCCGCTGTGGCCCTCGCTGGCGAATTTTCGTCGATGGATGCGGACGGAGATGGCTATGTAACCATGTCCGAGTTCCAGCAGGCGATGCCTGAGGCGACGGCGGATACCTTTACGGCAGCGGATGCCGATGCCGATGGCGCGCTGACCGAAGACGAAATCGCCGCTGCCAAGGATGCGGGCGTATTGCCCGCGACGGAAGGGTGATCGGGGCCTGAGCGCCTCTCCTCTTCCCTTCTCGAGGCGGGGGCCATCAACCCGCCTCGGGATACCCCGGATTTGTTCGATCAGGCAAATTCGTCCCGCACATAGCCTTGGATATAGAGCAGCGCCGTAAGATCTCCGTGATTAATGCGGATGTCACATTCAGCGGCGACGCTCGGCTTGGCATGGAGCGCGACGCCCGCGCCAGCGCGCCCCAGCATACCCAGATCATTGGCCCCATCCCCGACGGCGAGAACGTCGGTTTCGGTGATTCCGAGCCGCGCACTGATCTCTTCCAGCGCCTGCACCTTGGCCGCGCGCCCAAGGATGGGCCGGGCGACATCGCCCAGCAGGCGGCCATTCTCGGCCAAAAGCGTGTTGGCGCGGTTCTCGTCAAATCCGAGATGTCCCGCGACCGATTGGGTGAAGGCGGTAAACCCCCCCGAGACCAGCGCGCAATAGGCTCTGTTGGCGCGCATGGTTGAGACCAAAGCGGCGCCGCCCGGCATATAGGTGATCCGGCTTGTCAGAACGTCCTGGATCACCGTTTCGGGCAGATCGCGGAGGAGCGCCACACGCTCGATCAGCGCGCCCTCGAAATCCAACTCGCCATTCATCGCGCGCGCGGTGATGGCGCGGACATGCGCGCCGACGCCGGCGACCTCGGCCAACTCATCAATGCATTCCTGCTGGATCATGGTGCTGTCCATGTCGGCGAGCAGCATTTTCTTGCGCCGCCCCTCTGTCGGCTGAACCACCAGATCAACGGCTTGGTTTTGCAGTTCGGCCCAGATCTCCCATCGGTTGCCCGGCACCTCGGGCATGTCGAACTCCGCCGCCTCGTCGGGGGCCAGCCAGTGTGCAGAGCCGCCACCCCAAGCGTTGCGCAGCGCCTCGACCAAAGCCGGTTGCAGCGCACCGGGGGCTGCGATCAATGTAGTGGTGAACATGGGGCAGGTTTCCGATCGTAGGCGCGCTGTGTCGCAATTTCTCACTCAAGCGGCGTTCTAGCGTCATTTCTGCACTTGCGAAAGACCCCGGTTGGCCGTAATCCGGTCAGTGGGACACCCCTCCCCAACGAGGGGCGCTTATCTGAGAGGGTAGCTAAATGGCTATTGAAGCACCGGCAACGCGGCCGGAAAATCCGCGTTTTTCGTCTGGCCCTTGTGCCAAGATCCCCACATTCACGCTCGACATGTTGTCTGACGCGCCTTTGGGCCGCAGCCACCGTGCCGCCGGGGGCAAGGCCAAGCTGAAGGCCGCCATCGAGAACACCCGTGCCATTCTGGGCGTGCCTGCCGATTACAAGATCGGTATCGTGCCCGCCTCTGACACGGGTGCCGTGGAAATGGCGATGTGGAACCTGCTGGGCGCGCGCCCCGTCGAGATGTTGGCCTGGGAAAGCTTTGGCGCAGGCTGGGTCACCGATGCGGTCAAGCAACTCAAACTCGACGCTGTGGTGAAAACGGCTGAGTATGGTCAGATCGTTGATCTGGCATCGGTCGATACCGACAAGGATGTTGTGTTTACATGGAACGGCACCACTTCTGGTGTGCGCGTGCCGAATGGCGACTGGATCAAGACGGATCGTCAGGGTCTCACGATCTGCGATGCGACGAGCGCTGCCTTTGCGCAGGATTTGCCGTGGGACAAGCTCGATGTGACGACATTTTCCTGGCAGAAAGTGCTGGGCGGCGAGGCGGCGCATGGCATGCTGATCCTGAGCCCACGCGCGGTGGAACGGCTGGAGAGCTATACCCCCGCCTGGCCCCTGCCCAAGATTTTCCGCCTGACCAAAGGCGGCAAGCTGATTGACGGGATTTTCGTGGGCGAGACGATCAACACGCCCTCGATGCTCGCGGTCGAGGATTACCTTGTGGCGCTCGACTGGGCGGCGTCGGTGGGCGGTCTGACGGGCCTGCAAGCGCGCGCCAATGCCAATTTGGCGGCGGTCGAGGATTTCGTGACGCAAAACGATTGGCTGGCATTTCTGGCGACTGATCCGGCGATCCGCTCAAATACGTCGGTCTGCCTCACCTTCGAGGATGCCCGGATCAGCGATGGCGCGAGCTTTGCCAAGGCGGTTGCCAAGCGGCTGGAAACGGCAGGTGTCGCCTATGACATCGGCGCCTATCGCGATGCGCCTGCCGGTCTGCGGATCTGGTGCGGTGGCACGGTCGAGACCGCCGATGTAGCGGCGCTGATGCCGTGGATCAAATGGGCGTTCGAGACCGAGATCGCAGCGCTGTCCGTATCGGCGTGATCCCGATTTCTTGAAAAGAAATCGATCCGGACTCTGTTCAAGAGTCCGGGTCTCCCCCTCAAGACTTTCAGTCAAGGAGCCCAGCAATGGCCCCCAAGGTTCTCGTCTCTGACAAACTCTCTGAAACCGCCGTCCAGATCTTTCGCGATCGGGGCATCGAGGTGGATTTCCGCCCCGAACTTGGCAAGGACAAGGATAAACTCGCCGAGGTGATCGGTGAGTATGATGGTCTCGCCATCCGGTCCGCGACCAAGGTCACGGAAAAGATCCTCGCCAATGCGCATAAGCTCAAGGTGATCGCGCGCGCGGGTATCGGCACTGACAATATCGACAAGGAAGCGGCGAGCAAGAAAGGCGTGATCGTGATGAACACGCCCTTTGGCAACATGATCACCACGGCAGAGCATGCCATCGCGATGATGTTCGCTGTGGCGCGGCAACTGCCGGAGGCCTCTGTATCGACCCATGCCGGCAAATGGGAGAAAAACGCCTTTATGGGCGTGGAGCTGTTTAACAAGACGCTTGGCGTTATCGGCGCGGGCAATATCGGCGGCATCGTCTGTGACCGGGCGCGGGGCCTCAAGATGAAGGTGATCGCCTATGATCCCTTTTTGGGACAGGAAAAGGCCGACAAGATGGGCGTGGAAAAGGTCGAGCTTGAGGAATTACTCAAGCGGTCCGATTTCATCACGCTGCATGTGCCGCTGACCGATCAGACCCGCAATATCCTGAGCCGCGAGAACCTAGAGAAAACCAAGAAGGGCGTGCGCGTCATCAATTGCGCGCGTGGCGGTCTGGTGGATGAGCAGGCGCTCGCGGACCTCTTGAAATCCGGCCATGTGGCGGGCGCGGGCTTTGACGTGTTTACCGAGGAACCGGCGGTGGACAACCCGCTCTTTGGTTTGCCCAATGTGGTTTGCACGCCGCATCTGGGGGCCGCCACCACAGAGGCACAGGAAAATGTCGCCCTGCAAGTGGCCGAACAGATGTCCGACTATCTGCTCACAGGGGCTGTGACCAACGCGCTCAACATGCCGTCGGTGACGGCGGAAGAGGCCAAGGTGATGGGGCCGTGGATCAAGCTGGCGGATCATCTGGGCAATTTCATCGGCCAGATGACCGACGAGCCGATCAAGGCGATCAATATCCTCTATGATGGGGTGGTGTCCGAGATGAACCTTGGCGCGCTCACCTCTGCCGCTGTGGCGGGGATCATGAAATGTGTGAACCCCGAGGTCAACATGGTTTCTGCCCCGGTGGTGGCCAAGGAGCGCGGCGTCAAGATCAGCACCACCAAGCAGGACAAATCCGGCGCTTTCGAGGGCTATATCAAGATCACGGTCGTCACGGACAAGCGTGAGCGCTCGATTGGCGGCACCGTGTTCTCGGATGGCAAACCGCGCTTTATCCAGATCAAGGGCATCAATATCGACGCCGAAATCGGTCGTCACATGCTCTATACCACCAATGAGGATGTGCCGGGCATCATCGGCACCTTGGGGATGACCATGGGCGAGAATGGCGTCAACATCGCGAATTTCACCCTTGGCCGGTCGGATGCGGGGGGAGAGGCGATTGCGTTGCTCTATGTTGATGCGCCAGTGCCTGAGGCGGCGATCAAGGCGCTGCATGCCACGGGCAAATTCCAGCAGATTCGCGAGTTGAAGTTCGACGTTGCCTAACGCGTGAAACGGGCCGCCCTTTGGGGCGGCTTTTTGCTAATCCTTCTGGACATCCACGGCACGCAGGAGTTCAACGGGACCATGACAGATCCAATCTATGCCATCCCCGATATTCACGGGCAGGACGCCTTGCTTGAGGCCGCGCTCGATCTTGTCGCGCGGGATGGCGGGGCGGAGGCGCGCATCGTTTTCTTGGGGGATTTGGTCGATCGTGGCCCCAATTCCCGTGCCGTGATCGAGCGATTGCGGGTGGCGCAGGCGCAGGGCCGCCCCTGGACCGTGCTGCGCGGCAATCACGATCAGATGTTCATGGATTTCCTCGATACTGGCGTGATCAAGTCACCGCATATCCGTTCTGGCCTGTCCTGGCTGCATCACCGTTTGGGCGGGGCCACGACATTGGCCTCCTACGGCCTTGACGTGACGGAAGACGCGACCGCGTGGGAGGCCGCCCGGCGTGCCGTGCCGCAGGCGCATCGCGACTGGCTGGCGGGTTTGCCGCTCTGGCAAGAGGTGGGCGATTTGCTCTTTGTTCATGCGGGTATCCGGCCCGGCCTTAGCTTGCCCGCCCAAGATCCCGCGGACCTGATGTGGATCAGGGACGGGTTTCTCGACCATGAGGGTGCGCATCCGTGGCTTGTCGTGCATGGGCACACCGCTCTTGAGATGCCCACCCATTTCGGCAACCGCATTGATCTGGATGGTGGTGCCGCCTATGGCCGTCCGCTCTGGCCAGCGGTGTTCGAGGGGCGCGAGGCGTCGCTCTTGACGGAAACGGGCCGGATCGCGCTCTGTCCGTGAGGATTGCGCCGTCTGACGACACGTCCCCGTTGCCATGAACGTGCCGCAGCCGCTAGGCTCGCCGCAATGTAACCCGGGGGGAGGATACCCATGACCGACATCGTGATTCTGGACGGCTGCCGCACGGCGATTGGCACTTTTGGCGGCGCGCTTGCGGGCTCGCCACCCACCACGCTTGGGGCCATCGTGGCGCGCGAGGCCTTGGCGCGGTCCGGTGTCGAGGGCGGGCAGATCGGGCATGTGGTCTTTGGCCATGTCATCAACACCGAACCGCGTGACATGTATGTGAGCCGCGTGGCCGCGATGGAGGCAGGGATTCCGGATACGGCACCGGCGATGAACGTCAACCGCCTCTGCGGTTCGGGGGCGCAGGCCATTGTCTCGGTCGTGCAATCCCTGATGCTGGGCGATGCCGATTTCGGTCTTGCAGGCGGGTCCGAGAACATGAGCCGCTCGCCCTTTATCATCCCCGACCAACGCTGGGGTGCCAAGATGGGTGATGTAAAGACGCTCGACATGATGCTGGGGGCGCTCAACTGTCCCTTTGGCACCGGACATATGGGTGTCACCGCCGAGAATGTCGCGGCGGAACACGGGATCAGCCGTGCGGATCAGGATGCCTTTGCGCTCGAGAGCCAGCGGCGTGCCGGTGCGGCGATCAGCGAGGGGCGGTTCAAATCCCAGATCGTGCCGGTCGAGGTGCGGGTGAAACGCGACATGGTGGCGTTTGACACCGACGAGCATCCCAAGGCGACCACCGCCGAAGCGCTTGCCGGTCTCAAGACCGTGTTCCAGAAGGAGGGCACCGTGACCGCCGGTAATGCCAGCGGCATCAACGATGGTGCCGCCGCCCTTGTGTTGGCGCGCGCCGATGCCGCAGAGGCGGCTGGCCTCAAGCCACGCGCCCGCATCCTTGGCTATGCTCATGCCGGGGTGCGCCCTCAGGTGATGGGTATCGGTCCGGTGCCTGCGGTGGAAAATCTGCTCAAGCGGATCGGTCTGACAGCATCGGATTTCGATCTGGTGGAGTCGAACGAGGCCTTTGCCGCGCAGGCGCTTGCGGTCAACAAGGGGCTTGGTCTTGATCCTGCCCGGGTCAATCCCAATGGGGGGGCCATTGCGCTTGGCCATCCGGTTGGGGCGACGGGTGCTATTCTCACGGTTAAGGCGCTCTATGAGTTGGAGCGGACCGGGGGTAAGCGCGCGATCATTACCATGTGCATTGGTGGCGGTCAGGGGATTGCCTTGGCGATTGAACGGCTCTGAGCCGGTATTTTTTGCGGCCTTAACCGCTTGTTCACGACGATGCCGGATTGTGGGACGATCACGATCCGGCATGTCGGAGCACGGGCATGAGCCTCGCGAATAAACTGGCAGAAGAACGGCGCGCCAGACTGGCCGCTGAACGCCTGCTGGAACAGAAACAGGCCGAATTGCAGGCCGCCAATCGCAAGCTGGGTAAGCATGCGCTTGCCCTGTCGCATGAGATCCATGAGACGCGGGCCGAGGTGCAGACCGTCCGCGACGAGAACCAGCGCGTCAAATCCGATTTGAATGACGCCTATCAAAAGGTCGAGATTGCCGAACGTCGGCTCTGGCATTCGATCGAGACGATTCAGGATGGCTTTGCCTTTTTTGATGCCGACAGCCGGATGATCGCGGCCAACAATGCCTATCTCGCGGTGTTTGACGGGTTGGAAGCCGTCAAGCCCGGCGTGAGCTATATCGAGATCCTGCAATTCATCACAGAAGAGGGGGTCGTCAATATCGGCGCGCTGAAACCGCATGAATGGCGGGAGAAGATGCTGGATCGCTGGCAGAGCTTCGCGCCTGAACCAGAGGTGATCCGGCTCTGGAATGGGCATTATATCAAGCTGATTGATCAGCGTGGACATGGTGGCGATATGGTGAGCCTTGCGCTCAACATCACCGATACGATCCGGCATGAGAAAGAATTGACCGAGGCGCGGCGGCGCGCAGAGGCGGCAAACCGGGCGAAATCATCGTTTCTCGCCAATATGAGCCATGAAATCCGCACGCCGATGAACGGGGTTGTGGGCATGGCAGAACTGTTGTTGGAAACCGATCTGACCGAAGAGCAGCGGCTCTTTGCGTCGACCATCAAGACTTCCGGTGAGGCGCTTTTGGTGATCATCAATGATGTACTGGATTATTCCAAGATCGAGGCCGAAAAGCTGGTGTTGCACGCCGAGCCCTTTGATCTGGAGCGGTGTATTCACGAGCTGGTGACGCTGATGCAGGTCAATGCCCGCGATAAGGGGCTAGAGTTGCTGGTGGATTACGATCTGTTTCTCCCCACGCGGTTCGTGGGTGATCCGGGACGTATCCGGCAGATCATGACAAACCTCCTGGGCAATGCGGTGAAGTTCACGGAATCGGGCCATGTTCTGGTGCGGGTGACGGGCGTTCATCCTGATGCCGAGGGGCGGGCGAGCGTGCATGTGACGGTCGAGGATACCGGCATCGGGATTCCTCCGGATAAGATCGACCATATCTTTGGCGAGTTCAATCAGGTCGATGACGAGCGCAACCGCAAGTTCGAGGGGACCGGCCTTGGCCTTGCCATCTCGCAAAGGCTGATCCGGCTGATGGGCGGCAAGATCTGGGTCGACTCTGAGCCGGGCAAGGGGTCGACATTCGGCTTCTCGGTGTCTTTGCCAGTGGCGGAGATTGGCGAGGTGGATATGCCCAATCTGATCAACGGCCAGTTCAGGGCGCTGATCGTCGAGCCGCAAGCGACAAGCCGGGCCATCCTGGAACGACAATTGGCGCAGTTGGGCGTCGCGGTGGTCAGTTGCCAGAACGCGGCAGAGGCCTTGGTGCAGGTGGGCGCGGGTTTTGATCTGGTGGTGAGTGATCACAATATGGTCGGGATGGACGGGCTGGAGCTGGCCGAGGCGCTGCGCGAGGCAGGGCATGGCATGCCGTTTCTCCTGCTGAGCCACAACACCGGCTATGCCGAACAGGACCCGGCCCGCGTGCATGTGCAGGCGGTGCTGCAAAGGCCTGTGGCGCGGCGGGATCTGTTTGGTGTGCTGGCCGCGTTGATGCCATCAGACCCTGTGCAGGCGCGACCCATGCGGGTGTTGGCGGCTGAGGATAACAGGACCAACCGCCTTGTGTTTTCCAAGATGGTCAGGGGGTTGGATATCGAGTTGAGCTTTGCCGAGAATGGGCGTGAGGCGGTGGAGCTCTATCGCGCGCTCGTGCCGGATGTGGTTTTCATGGACATTTCCATGCCGGAAATGGATGGCAAGGAGGCCACGCGCGCCATTCGCGGGATTGAGGCGCAGAGTGGGCGGCATGTGCCCATCGTGGCGATGACCGCCCATGCGATGACCGGGGATGACGCGGAAATTCTGGCGGCCGGGTTGGATCACTATATGACCAAACCGCTGCGCAAGGAGATGATCCTTGCTCACATCATTGCCGCTTGCCCCAAAGGCGCACGCGCGCCTGAGGGGGCGGTTGAGCCGGTTCAGGCGGTCGGGTGATCGCGCAGGAATACCGGCTGATCGGGTTTTGACAGGCTGGCGTCATGGCGATAGCCACCGCTGTCGAAGTCAAGGATCGCGTCGGGGTCCGTCAGGCGGTGCTGGATGATGAACCGTGCCATCGCCCCGCGCGCCCGTTTCGCGTAAAAGCTGACGATCTTTGGCGTGCCTGCCTTGTCCTCCATGAAGACGGGTGTGACCACGCGCAGGGTCAGCGCAGCGCGATTCACCGCGCCGAAGTATTCCTGGCTGGCACAGTTGATGAGCGTATCGGTGCCAAGCGTTTGGGCCTGCGTATTCAGAGCCTGGGAAATCTGCGCGCCCCAATAGTCATAGAGCGTTTTGCCACGCGCGGTTTTCAACCGGCTGCCCATTTCAAGGCGATACGGCTCTATCGCGTCAAGTGGGCGCAGAACACCGTAGAGTCCGGACAGAATGCGGAAATGCTCCTGCGCCCAGGCCATTTCCTCGGGGTCGAGCGACCCGGCCTCGAGCCCCTGATAGGTGTCGCCAGCAAAGGCAAGCGCGGCGGGTTTTTCCGCCATCTGCCCGAAGTCGGCAAAGCGGTCGACGTTGAGGCGCGCAAGACTCTCGCTGATATGCATCAGGTTTTGCAGGTCGCCCACGTTCAGCCCCTGCGCCACCTGCGCCAACTCCCCGGCCTCGTGGGTGAATTGGGGGCGGGTGGGTATGATCCCCTCGACCGGGGTCATGTCCAATTTCTTGGCAGGGGAGACGACGACGAGCATTCAATGATCCTTTGTGCAGCGCTTTGCGTGATCTAGGACGCGGCGTGCAGAACGTCCAGAAAGGCCGCGCCAAAACGGTCGGCATATTTTTCGCCGAGCAAGCGCTGCATTTCCTGAGGGGTGCGGGGTTTCTGGCTGGCGACTTTGGCGACCAATGACGCAGAGCAACTGAGGGGGCGGTCGATGCCGGTCTCGCCGCGGCTCAGATCGGCCTGTGCCTGCATTAGCCGGTCGTAAACCTCGCCTGCGGTGCTGCCGGCGAGTTTGCGGCGCGTGGGATGCACGGGATCGGCCGCCCCGGTGATCACTTCGAGGAATTCCGCGCCATACCGCTCTAGTTTCTTCGCGCCGACGCCGCTGATCCGGGCCATTTGATCGAGCGTTTCGGGCCGGGTTTCGGCCATCTCGATCAGCGTCCGGTCGTTGAAGACGATATAGGCGGGGACGCTGGCGGCCTCTGCCAGTGCGCGACGCTTGGCCTTGAGGGCCGAGAGGAGTGGCGCGTCTTCGTCTGACACAAGGGCGCGCACGGCGGGGCGCGGGGTGTGGTTGATCGTGTCGCGGCGCAGGGTGACGCTGTCTTCGCCGCGCAGGATCGGGCGGGCGGTCTCTGTCATCACGAGCGCGCCATGGCGTTCGCGATCCGGGCGGATCAGATCGCGCCCCATCATCTGACGAAAGACGCCTTGCCAACCGCGTTTGTCCATGTCGCGCCCGACGCCAAAGGTGGGGAGCGTCTCATGCCCACGTTGGCGTATTTTATCGGTGGCGGTGCCGGTGAGAATGTCGATCAGATGGCTTGCGCCAAAGCTCTCGCCGGTGCGCAGGATCGCCGAGAGCGCCTTGCGCACCGACTCGGTGCCGTCAAAGGTTTCGGGCGGGGTGTCGCAGAGATCGCAATTGCTGCAAGGTGTGGCGGTCTCTCCGAAATAGCGCAAGAGCGTGGCGCGGCGGCATTCCAAGGCCTCGGCCAGACCCAGAAGGGCGTTGAGCCGCCCGTGATCGGCCATGCGCCGGTCGGGCGGGGCCAAGCCTTCGTCGATCTGCGAGCGGCGCAGGCGGATGTCATCGGGGCCAAAGAGCGTCAGCGTTTCGGCAGGCGCGCCATCGCGCCCGGCGCGACCAATTTCCTGATAATAGCCTTCGATGGACTTGGGCAGGTCGGCATGCGCGACCCAGCGGATATCCGGCTTGTCCACGCCCATGCCAAAGGCGACGGTGGCCACGACAATCAGCCCATCCTCGCTGCTGAAGCGCCCTTCGACGACGCGCCGGGCCTCGGCCTCCATCCCGCCGTGATAGGCGCAGGCGGAATGCCCGGCGTCCAAGAGCGCGCGGGCGAGGGTTTCGGTCTTGGCGCGGGTGCCGCAGTAGACGATGCCCGACTGCCCCTTGCGTGCGGCGGCGAAGGCCATGATTTGCGCGCGCGGATTGTCCTTGGAGGCAAAACCCATGTGGATGTTGGGCCGGTCAAAGCCTTGCAAGAAAATCTGCGGTGACTGCCCGTCAAACAGTTTCTCGACGATCTCGTCGCGGGTTTCGGCATCGGCGGTGGCGGTAAAGGCGGCAAGCGGCACGTTGAGCGCGCGCCTGAGTTCTCCGATGCGCAGGTAGTCGGGGCGGAAATCATGGCCCCACTGGCTGACGCAATGGGCCTCATCGACGGCGATGAGGCCCACACCGATGCGGCGCAGCATGCCAAGCGATGACCCCGCCGCAAGCCGTTCCGGTGCGATATAGAGCAGGCGCAGGCGCCCCGCCTCAAGCGCCTGCCAAACCTCGGCGGTTTCTTCCTCGGTGTTGCCGGAGGTGAGGGCACCCGCCTCGACGCCTGCGGCTTTGAGAGCGCGGACCTGATCGCGCATCAGGGCAATGAGGGGGGATATGACAACCGTTACACCCTCGCGCATCAGCGCAGGGATCTGAAAACACAGGGATTTTCCACCCCCCGTGGGCATGATGGCCAGCGTGTTGCAGCCGGTGGCGACGGTGTGAATGATCTCTTCTTGCCCGGGACGAAAGGCATCGAATCCGAACACATCGCGCAAAAGCGTGGCAGCGCCTGGCATGGGAGTTTCCTGTAAGATTTATCTATCTGCTCTTACAGAAAGTTTTTCATACTAAGATTCGGTGAACAAGCCCCGGACATCAGTAAAATGCGGCAGCGTTGTTGATCAGCACGATCCGCAGCGCATAGACCGCAACCAGAACAACCAGCGGGGCCAGATCAATGCCGGACATCGGCGGCAGGATGCGGCGGACGCGGCTATAGATCGGTTCCAGCAGGCGATTGAGACCATACCAGACCTGCGCCACGAATTGCTGCCGCAGGTTCAAGACCTGAAAATTGATCAGCCATGACATGATCACATGCGCGATGATGAAGAACCAAAGGATATCGAGCAGGAGCATCAGGATTTGGAAAAGCGATTGCATGGGTGGGCGTCCTCTGGGGGCTGAGCCACTATGACCTATTAAACGCCATCGCAAAGCGCAAGTCTGACGCGTGGTCGCGGTTGACGCCTGCTGGCGGGGATGCCAAGCCGCCCGGTGAAGGAGAATGCCGATGTATCCCGTTCTGCGCCTGATGTGGCAGTTGTTTCTCTATCGCAAATCCCCGCGCCTGCCGCTGACGGGAACGCATGTGTCGCACCATATCTGCATGCCATGGGACATTGACCTGTGGCGCGAGTTGAACAATGGGCGGACGCTCACGATTTTTGATCTGGGGCGGATACCGCTGGCGGGGCGTGTGGGGCTGATTGGCGCGCTCAAACGCAATCGCTGGGGGCTGGCGATTGCCGGGGCGAGTGTGCGCTATCGCCGCCGGATTACCATGTTCGAGCGGATCGAGATGCGCTCTCGGTTGCTGTCATGGGATGATAAATTCGTCTATGTCGAGCAATCCATGTGGAAGGCGTCGGGTGAATGTGCCAACCACATCCTGCTGCGTTCCGCCATCACGGGGCGCGACGGGATCATTGCGCCGGATCGCGTGGTGGCCGAAATAGGACAGGACATGAGCGCGCCCGCCATGCCTGATTGGGCCGCCGCCTGGGTTGCGGCGGAGTCCACACGTCCCTGGCCGCCCATGCAGGATGCTCAGGAATAGCTTGCGCAAACGGCGCAACGGTTGTCATATCCCTTTGAAACCAAAGGGGTTGGGGCATGACAGGCGTATCGCGGCGCAAGCGGATCTGGGGCTGGTATTTCTTTGACTGGGCGAGTCAGCCGTATCACACCCTGCTGGTGACCTTTGTCTTTGGACCTTATTTTGCCACGGTCGCGTCCGAGTATTTCATCGGAACGGGTCTTGCTGAAGACGTGGCGGATGCTCGTGCTCAGGCGATGTGGTCGTGGTGTCTGACGGTGACGGGGCTGATCATCGGGCTGGGCGCGCCGATCATGGGGGCCTTTGCCGATACCTCGGGGCGGCGGTTGTCGTGGATTATCGTGTTTTCCATGATGTATGTCGTGGGGGCCACGGCGGTCTGGGGCACGATGCCGGACGGATCGAACCTCTGGTGGGGGCTGATGGCCTTTGGGTTCGGGTTCATCGGCGCGGAATACGCGCTCATTTTCATCAATTCGCAGCTTCCCTCCTTGGGGACAGCGGAGGAGGTCGGAAACCTGTCCGGTTCCGGCTTTGCCTTTGGCTATGTCGGCGGGGTGGTGTCGCTCTTGATTGTTCTGGCGCTGTTTGTCGAGCAATCGAACGGCAAAACGCTGATCGGGCTTGATCCGGCCTTTGGGCTGGATGCCACGCTGCGTGAAGGCACGCGGGCGGTGGGGCCGTTCACGGCGCTGTGGTATTTGATCTTCATGGTGCCCTATTTCCTCTGGGTGCGTGACACCGGCCCCAAGGGGCATGGCCGGGGCGTGTCGGATGCCCTTGCGACCTTGCTCATGACCCTCAAGAGCTTGCGGCACCGGCTGAGTCTGAGCACCTATCTGGGATCGTCGATGTTCTACCGCGACGCGCTCAACGGGCTCTATGGCTTTGGCGGGACCTATGCCATTCTGGTGCTGAACTGGTCGATCACCTCTGTCGGCGTGTTCGGGATCATCGGTGCGATTGCCGGGGCGGTGTTTAGCTGGGTCGGAGGCAAGGCGGACAAGCGGATTGGCCCCAAGCCAGTCATCAAAGTGGCGATCTGGGCGCTGATGGCGGTTTGCGTCATTGTTGTGGGCATGGACCGGAGCCAGATTCTAGGGGTGCCGCTGGCCGACGGGTCCAAGCTGCCGGACGTGGTTTTTTTCGGCTGTGGCGTGCTGATCGGTGGCTTTGGCGGGGTGTTGCAATCGGCCAGCCGGTCGCTGATGGTGCGGCACACAGATCCAGCCTTACCCACTGAAAACTTTGGGCTTTATGGTCTTTCAGGACGGGCGACGGCGTTCATGGCTCCGGCGTTGATCGGGATGGTGACAACGCTGAGCGGGTCGGCGCGCATCGGGGTGTCACCGGTGATTTTGCTTTTCGTGATTGGCCTCGTTCTGTTACGTTGGGTCAAGGCGGAAGGGGACAAGGACACATGGGTCGGATCATAGTCATCAGCGCGCTTGTGCTTGGGTTGGCAAGCTGCACGCCGTCCAAACCAGAACCCGAGCCAGCCGGTATCCTGTCGAGCCAGAGTATCCCGGCGGCGATGCAAGGGGTTCAGGCCAAGCGACTGTTCGGCGCTGAGGCGCGCGGGTCTGAACACAGTCCCGCAGCCTATGGCAGCTATGCCAAGGGCTGTCTGGCAGGGGGTGTCGCCTTGCCCGAGACCGGACCGACTTGGCAGGCGATGCGGCTCAGCCGAAACCGAAATTGGGGGCACCCGGAAACCATTGATCTTGTTCAAAAACTGTCGCGCGTCGCGGCGCAGCAGCCGGGGTGGAGCGGCCTGTATGTGGGGGATATCAGCCAGCCGCGCGGCGGGCCGATGCTGACCGGGCATGCCAGTCACCAGATGGGGCTGGACGCGGACATTTGGCTGAGACCGGCAGACAATCTCAATCTGACGGCGGTTCAGCGAGAAAATATCTCTTCGATTTCAATGCAAAGGGCGAATGGCGCCTATACCAACAGCAGCTGGACCCGCGCCCATCACGAGATTGTCAAAGCTGCCGCGAAAGACCCACGCACAGCGCGAATTTTTATCTTTGCCGGTGCCAAGGTGCAGATGTGCAGAAATGAACAAGGCGGTGACAGAGCGTGGTTGGGCAAGGTGCGACCATGGTACGGGCATCACTATCATTTCCATGTCAGGCTGAATTGTCCTTCTGGTGCAAGGGGTTGCGTGCCGCAAGATGCACCGCCACCGGGGGATGGTTGTGCCGAAGCAGAACAGTGGGTGCGTAACATTCTGAATCCACCGCCGCCTGATCCCAACGCGCCCAAGCCTGTGCCCAAGCGGGAATTGACCATGGCGGATCTGCCCGGACAGTGCGTGTCGGTGTTGCAGGCTGATTAAATCAGCATGCTGCGGATTTTTTTTCATAGACCACATGATTTTGTTTTGACAACCGCAAAATCTGTGGCAACCTGTGGATAAGTTCAACAAGCGAAAGGAGGTGGTCCAGTGTCTACAGAGGGATTGGAGCGAGGTGTCGGAACAGTTTGGGAGATGATCGCCTAGGGCAGCCCCGAGGCGAAAGCCAACCAGATTGGTGCGCCTAACCGGCCCACCTCCGCGACTTCTAGAGGGCCGTTTCCGCGAGGAACGGCCCTTTTGAATGTGCAGTTCTATAAGGTTTGTGAGGGTGTTTTGTAACGTCGGATGTCGCGCTCATCCACGCGGCCCTGTCCTGACAGAGTCAGCGGGAATATTTGATGAACGGCGTCACAGTGGCGATGCGATCGTAAAGCTGGCGCGCGGTGGTGTTGAACTCTTGCGTCATCCAATAGACCGCCGGGCGGCCATCGGCATCGGCGCGGGCATAGACCGCCTCGATCAGTGCGCGGCCAATGCCAAGGCTCCGCGCCTCGGGGGCGGCATAGAGATCCTGAAGGTAGCAGACCTGTTCGACGCGCCAGTTATGGGCGTGGTAGATGTAATGCACCAAACCCACGGCGCGCCCATCGAGAAGTGCGATCAGCCCGTTCTGATCGGGATGATCGGGCGAGAGGAGCCGGGCAAAGGTCGTGTCATAGACCGTTTCCGGCAGGGTGGTTTCATAGAAATCGAGATAGGCACGCCAGAGGTCGCCCCAAGCGGGGCGATCTGCGGCTTCTATTGGGCGGATGGTGAGGGCGGCGGTCATTCCGCCGCGACCGCCTGCGGATCGACCAGGGTAACGATATCCATCATGATGGTGTTCAGCTCGAAATCCTTGGGCGTATAGACGCGGGCCACGCCCATTTCGCGTAGGCGGCGGGCGTCATCCTCGGGGATGATGCCGCCGACGATCACCGGCACGTCGCCAAGGCCAGCCGCGCGCATCCGCTCCATCAGATCCTCGACCAGCGGCATGTGGCTGCCGGAGAGGATCGAGAGGCCGACGACATGGGCGCGGTCCTCGAGGGCTGCATTGACGATCTGTTCCGGGGTGAGGCGGATGCCCTCATATCCGATGTCCATGCCGCAATCGCGGGCGCGGCAGGCGATCTGCTCGGCCCCGTTTGAGTGACCGTCGAGACCGGGCTTGCCCACGAGGAATTTGAGGCGGCGACCAAGCCGGTCCGAGACCGCGCTGACGGCATTGCGAATGTCATCCAGCCCTTCCGTCCGGTTCGAGGGGCTGGCGGAGACGCCAGTCGGCCCGCGGTATTCGCCAAAGACGGCGCGCATCTGGGCCGCCCATTCGCCTGTTGTGACACCGGCACGGGCGCAGGCGATGGAGGGTTCCATCACATTGCGTCCCTCGGCGGCGGCGGCGCGCAGGGCGGCAAGGGTCGATGTGACCGCCGCGGTGTCACGGGCGCGGCGCCAGTCAGCGAGGCGGCCGATTTGTTCAGCCTCGACCGCAGGATCGACGGTCATGATGCCGCCATCCTCGGTTTGCAGGGGCGAGGGTTCGCCGTCCTGCCAACGGTTCACGCCGACGACGACGGTCTCGTTGCGCTCGATCCGGCCAAGGCGGTCGGCGTTCGAGTCCACGAGGCGGGATTTCATGTAGTCGATGGCGGAGACAGCGCCGCCCATGCTGTCGAGATTGGCGAGTTCATGGCGTGCGCCGTCCTTGAGCGCCTCGACCTTGGCATCGACGGCGGGGTTGCCATCAAAGAGGTCGTCAAACTCCAAGAGGTCGGTTTCATAGGCGAGGATCTGTTGCATACGCATCGACCATTGCTGATCCCAGGGGCGCGGCAGGCCGAGCGCCTCGTTCCAGGCGGGCAATTGCACCGCGCGAGCACGGGCGCGTTTCGAGAGGGTGACGGCCAGCATTTCGATCAGGATGCGGTAGACGTTATTCTCGGGCTGCTGTTCGGTGAGGCCAAGGGAATTGACCTGCACGCCGTACCGGAAGCGGCGGAATTTGGCATCCGCGATCCCGTAGCGGTCGCGCAGGATTTCATCCCAGAGATCGACAAAGGCGCGCATCTTGCACATTTCGGTGACGAAACGGATACCGGCGTTCACGAAGAAGGAAATCCGCGACGCCAGCGCCGGGAAATCAGAGGCGGGCACGCGGGGGCGCAATTCATCGAGCACGGCGATGGCGGTGGCGAGGGCGAAGGCAAGTTCCTGTTCCGGCGTCGCGCCTGCCTCTTGCAAATGATAGGAACAGACGTTCATCGGGTTCCATTTGGGGACATGGGTATAGCAGTATTCCGCGACGTCGCCGATCATCCGGAGGCTGGGCGCGGGCGGGCAGATATAGGTGCCGCGGCTGAGATACTCCTTGATGAGATCGTTTTGCACGGTGCCTTGCAGGGCGGTGACATCGGCCCCCTGTTCCTCGGCCACGGCGATATAGAGCGCGAGGAGCCAAGGGGCGGTGGCGTTGATTGTCATCGAGGTGTTCATCTGGTCGAGCGGGATATCCGCGAAAAGCGTGCGCATGTCGCCCAAGTGACAGACCGGCACACCCACCTTGCCCACTTCGCCTTTGCTGAGGATATGGTCGCTGTCATAGCCCGTCTGGGTGGGCAGGTCGAAGGCCACCGAGAGGCCGGTTTGCCCCTTGGCGAGATTGGCGCGGTAGAGCGCGTTGGATTTCTCGGCGGTGGAATGGCCCGCATAGGTGCGGATGAGCCAAGGCTTGTCCTTGGGGCGGTCTTGCTGCGGCTGCGACATACGGGGCCTCGTGAATCAGGGTGCGCAATTTTGTTACGTTGAGAGGCAGGGTATAGGCAAGAAGGTTGCGCTGTCAATTCGCTGCGTTGCGGCATGAGGGCATTTACCGCAGTGGCAAACCCTGATTTGGTGCGGTCATGGGACAGACCGTGGAAATGCCCCTCTGGGTGCTGGTGTTGCTGGTGGGGTTTGCGGCCGTCACCTTTGCCAGTCATTTTCTCTTCCCCTCGGTGCGGTGGTTTCTGCGGCGCAGGTTGGAGCGGGTGGTGGCGCGGCTGAACACGCGGTTGCAGCGCCCGATTGAGCCGTTCAAGCTGGCGCGGCGCTATGACATGATCCAGCGCTTGATCTATGATCCCGAGGTGAGCCGCGCGATTGCCGCCCATGCGCAGGCCGAGGGAATTCCCGAGAACGTGGCCTTTGAGCAGGCCAAGCGCTATGCGCGCGAAATCGTGCCGAGTTTTTCCGCCACCGCCTATTTCGGCATTGCGATCCGCCTCGCGAAATGGCTGAGCCGGTCGCTCTACCGCGTGCGGCTGGGGCATTTCGACGAGGCGGCGTTGGCCACGGTGGACCGCGAGGCGACGGTGGTCTTTGTGATGAACCATCGCAGCAACATGGATTATGTGCTGGTCACATGGCTTGCGGCAGAGCGGTCGGCGCTGAGCTATGCGGTGGGGGAATGGGCGCGGGTCTGGCCGCTGAGCCGGTTGATCAAGGCGATGGGGGCCTATTTCATAAGGCGCAAATCGCGCGGCGATCTCTATCGGCGGGTGCTGGCGCGCTATGTGGGTATGGCCACGGATGGCGGCGTGACGCAGGCGATGTTTCCCGAAGGCGGGCTGAGCCTGTCAGGCGGGTTGCAGCCGCCCAAGCTGGGCCTCTTGAAATATCTGGTGGAGGAGCGCCGCCCCGGTGGGCGCGATGTGGTGTTCGTGCCTGTGGCCATCAATTACGACCGGGTGTTCGAGGATCGGCTGTTGGTGGCCGCAGAACAGGCGGGCGGGCGGCGGTTTCCGGCGCGGATCAGCGTTGTGGCGGGATTCGTGCTGCGGCAGGTTTGGCTGCGGCTGAGGCGGCGCTATCACCGGCATGGCTATGCGGCGGTGAGTTTTGGCGCGCCGATGTCGCTGGCGGAGTTCGAGCGCGATCATCCGGCGGCGGGGGTCGAGGGGCTGGCGCGGGCGCTGATGGCGCGGATCGGGGCCGAGGTGCCGGTGCTGCCGGTGCCATTGGTCGCGCGGGCGCTGATCCGGGCCGAGGGGCCGCTGACGCGCGAGGGGCTGGATGCGGCGCTGGCAGAGATGCTGGCCGAGGTGCCGCGCGCGCATGTGCATCTGCCGCGCAAGGATCTGGGCTATGCGGCGCGGTTCGGGATACAGGTGCTGCGCAAGCGCGGGATGATCGAGGAACGGCACGGTGCCTTTGTGATCACCGAGGCGGAGCGGCCCGTGGTGGCCTATTATGCCGCCTCGATTGACCATCTATTTCGCGGGTGCAGCGGGGGATGAGTGGATTTTCTGCATCCGCTCGGTTATAAAATTACAAAAAACCATCAAATGCTATTGCATTATTGCGAGGCCGTTTGTATCTCGGGTCAAGACGAACGATTCTGCATCGCGGCATTCTGAGACAGGAGGTTGACCATGGCCCTGGATACCAAGACGGGCATTGCGCCCTACGACGCCCCCGAAAAGGACCTCTATGAGGTTGGGGAAATGCCGCCCCTGGGCTATGTGCCCAAGAAGATGTACGCCTGGGCCATTCGCCGCGAGCGGCATGGCGAGCCGGACGTGTCCTTTCAGAAGGAAGTCGTCGATACATGGGAGATCGACAGCCAGGAGGTTCTGGTTCTGGTGATGGCGGCGGGCGTCAATTACAACGGCGTCTGGGCCGGTCTGGGCCAGCCGATCAGTCCCTTTGACGTGCATGGCCAAGACTATCACATTGCCGGGTCGGATGCCTCGGGGATCGTGTGGAAGGTGGGCGACAAGGTCAAGCGCTGGAAGGTCGGCGATGAGGTGGTGATCCACTGCAATCAGGACGACGGCGACGACGAGGATTGCAACGGTGGCGATCCGATGTTCTCGCCCACGCAGCGCATCTGGGGTTATGAGACCGGGGACGGATCATTCGCGCAGTTCACCCGCGTTCAGGCGCAGCAATTGATGCCGCGCCCCAAGCATCTGACATGGGAGGAAAGTGCCTGCTACACGCTGACGCTGGCCACCGCCTATCGGATGCTGTTCGGCCACGCGCCGCATGATCTCAAGCCCGGTCAGAACGTGCTGGTCTGGGGCGCGTCGGGCGGTCTGGGCTCTTATGCGATCCAGTTGGCGAATACGGCGGGCGCCAATGCGATTGGCGTCATCTCGGACGAGAGCAAGCGGCAATTCGTGCTGGATCAGGGGGCGAAGGGCGTCATCAACCGCAAGGATTTCAAGTGCTGGGGTCAGTTGCCCAAGGTGAATTCGCCCGAATATAACGAGTGGCTGAAAGAGGCGCGCAAGTTCGGCAAGGCGATCTGGGACATCACCGGCAAGGGCGTCAACGTGGACATGGTGTTCGAGCATCCGGGCGAGGCGACATTCCCGGTCTCGTCGCTGGTGTGCAAAAAGGGCGGCATGGTGGTGATCTGCGCCGGGACCTCCGGGTTCAACTGCACCTTTGACGTGCGCTATATGTGGATGCACCAGAAGCGTTTGCAGGGCAGCCACTTTGCCCATCTCAAGCAGGCGGCGGCGGCCAACAAACTGATGGTCGAGCGGCGGCTAGATCCCTGCATGTCCGAGGTGTTCCCCTGGGACGAGATTCCGCAGGCGCATGTCAAGATGCTGCGCAACGAGCACAAGCCGGGCAATATGGCGGTGCTGGTGCAAGCGCCGCGCACCGGGCTGCGCACGGTCGAGGATGTGCTGGACGCGGGCCGGTAAGGCGCGTCTGGCAGAGGGAGGAGCGGCTCGCGAACCAGGAGGGGTTCGCGGGCTGTTTTTTTGCAGATATGGCACGCAGAGGGGGAGAGGCCCCGGGTCAGGCCCGGGGCGTGCAGCCCTCGTGCCGCGCCCTATTCCAGCGTGGCGATGGTGGCGCGCAGGGTGGCCAGACCCTCTGACTTCTCGCTGGAGGTGAGGATCAGCTCGGGGAAGGCGGCCGGATGGGGCGCGAGCTTGCTGCGCACCTGATCCAGCACACGCGCACGCTCGGTGGCGTTGATCTTGTCCGTCTTGGTCAGCACGCATTGAAAGGTCACGGCGGAGGCGTCGAGCAGCGACATGATCTCTTCGTCAACGGATTTGATCCCGTGTCGGGCATCGACCAGCACGAAGGCGCGGCGCAGGGTCTGGCGGCCCGAGAGGTATTGCTTCAGAAGCGCCTGCCATTTTTGCACCACGGCGAGGGGCGCATTGGCATAGCCATAGCCGGGCAGGTCCACGAGATAGTGGCTCTCGCCCAGGGCGAAGAAGTTGATTTCCTGCGTGCGGCCCGGCGTGTTGGAGGCACGCGCCAGCGCCTTGCGCCCGGTGAGGGCGTTGATCAGGCTGGATTTGCCGACATTGGAGCGCCCGGCAAAGCACACCTCGAGTCGGTCGGCGGGCGGCAGGCCCGACATGGCAACGACGCCTTTGACGAAATCCACAGGCCCGGCAAAGAGCTTGCGCCCCAGTTCGGAGGTCTCGTGATCGGGGTCGGGGGCAGGTGAAAAGCGCAGTTCCATCACAGCACCTCGATCTGGTCGCCAAGGGCGAGGGTGCCGCCGGTGATCACCTCGGCGTAGATGCCGAAATCCTGATGGTCCCAGTTCTTGTTGAGCGCGGCCAGCGTGTCGAGGTCGCGCACACCCGTGGCCGGATTGGCGGTGGTGGCCAGACACCGGCGGATCGGTTCGCGCACGATCATCTCGGCTGTGCCGATACGCAGCGTCTTGCCGATCAGGTCGAACTCGGCCCAGGGGGCAAGCCCGTCGAGATGGATGTTGCAGCGCCAGCGCAGGGGCGAGACATCGGCCCCCATCTTGGCCGCGAGATCGGCGTTGGAGGCGAGGTTGAGCAGGCTGACCGACGGGTACTCGGTATCGGTAAAGCCGCGCCCGTCAAGGCGGTAGAGGCGGGTCGGCTGCGTGCCCTCGGGGGGCATCAGGGGGCGCACCCAATCGAGAAACGCCTGCCCGTCGTGATCGGGCCGAAAGGTCAGGTCGGGGCGGTCGGGGTGGCTGAGGGTGACGGTCTCGGATGCCTCATCGAACCGTGCGTTGATCGCCATGATCGCCCCGGTCTTGGATCCGCGCGAGAAATTGACGCAAGGCCCCCATTCGCCGGTCGTCAGCCGCGCGATTTCGAGGGCGACGGCCCAAAGACGGTCGCCGGGCATGGCCTGCCCGGCGGTGAGGGTGACGGCGGTGAGGGCCTCGCGCCCGTGGCCTTTGATGGGGTGCCGCCAGAGGGCGCGAACCTCTGTCATTTTTTCTTGGGCGTTGCTTTGGGCGCGGGTTCCGGCGCGGGTTTCTTGCGTTTGAAGCTGGAGAGGATATTGCCAAACACGTCCGGTTTATGGCCATGCGAGCGCATGATCACGTATTGCTGGCTGAAAGTGATCACGTTGTTCGCGATCCAGTAGATCACGAGACCCGAGGCAAAGCTGCCCAGCATGAACATGAAGACCCAAGGCATCCAGGCAAAGATCATCTTTTGCGTGGGATCGGTGGGCGATGGGTTCAGCTTTTGTTGCAGCCACATCGAGATACCAAGGCAGAGCGGCAGAATCCCGATGAAGATCAGCGCCAGGATCGAACCCGGCTCTGGAGCCGCCCAGGGCAGGATGCCCCAGAGATTATAGAGCGACGAGGTGTCGGGGGCTGAAAGATCCTTGATCCAGGCCACCCATGGCGCGTGGCGCAATTCGAGCGTGACGAAGATCACCTTGTAGAGCGAAAAGAAGATCGGGATTTGCAACAGGATGGGCAGACAGCCCGCCGCCGGATTGACCTTTTCCCGCTTGTACAGCTCCATCATTTCCTTCTGGAGCTTTTGGCGGTCATCCCCGGCAGTCTCCTTTATCTTCTCCATCTGCGGCTGGAGTTCCTTCATCTTGGCCATGGAGACGTAGGATTTATAGGCCAACGGCAGCACGAGCGCCTTGATCAGCAGCGTCAGCGCTATGATCGCCCAGCCCATGTTGCCAATCAGGGCGTTGAACCAGTGCAGCGCTGCAAAGATCGGTTTCGTCAGGAAAAAGAACCAGCCCCAGTCGATGGAGTCGAGAAAGCGGTCGACGCCCTGCTCGTTCTGATAGGCGCGAATCGTGGCCCATTCCTTGGCCCCGGCAAAGAGGCGGGTGTCGGCGGACGCGGTTTGACCCGGCTCGACCGTCTGGGTCGGTTGCACGGTTTCGGTCTGAAAGATGCCGCGCTGCGGATCGAATTTGCTCACGGATTTGAATGGGTTGCCCGAGGCGGGGATGAGGGTGGTCATCCAGTAGTGATCCGTAAAGCCGATCCAACCGTTCTCGGTCACTTGCGTCACCTCGGCGGGCGCGCCCTCGCGGGCGTTGAACGGATATTCTTCGACATCGTCATACTTGATTTCCGACAGGGTGCCATCGGCCATCCCGATCAGCCCTTCATGGAGAATGAAGAACTTCTTGAGATCTGCGGGTCGTCCGTGGCGCGCAAGGATGCCGTAGGGCGCAAGGCTCACGGCGCTGGCCCCGGTATTCTCGACCGACTGGCGGACCGAGAACATGAAATCCTCGTCCACGCTGAGTTCGCGGCGGAAGATGAGACCAGCGCCATTGTCCCAAGACAGGGTGATGGGCGAGGTCGGTGTCAGGGTCTCGCCGCTCTCGATTTGCCAGAGCGTGTTGGAACCGGGGACCTGATCGGCGGTCAGACCGGCACCGGGCGCCCAACCGTAGAGGGCGTAATAGGGGGCCTCGCTTCCGACCGGGGCGAGCAGGCGCACGATGTCAGAGGCGGGATCAATCGTTTCGCGATAATTCTTGAGGAAGAGGTCATCGATTCGGCCGCCCTGCAGCGAGATCGTGCCTTGCAGGCTGGGTGTGTCGATGTTCAGGCGCGGGGCGTCCGGCTCTGTTGCGGGGGCCGCCGTCTGGGTTGTGGTCGCATCGGCCGTGCTGTCCGCAACTGGCGCGGGCACGCTCTGTGTGGCGCTCGGGACGGGAGCGTTGGGGTCGACTGCCGGGGACTCCGGGGGGGGGAACATCACGAACCAGACCAGAATCACAAGGAAACTGAGCGCAGTTGCAAAGATTAGGTTCTTGTTCTGATCATCCATCGCCGATGGCCATCCGTCTGTTACATGTCAGGGCGGTTCAACAGAGTGCGGGCCCAAACGTCAAGCGGAATCCGGGAATTTGCGCCGGTCGCGCGGGGATATATCGCAGCGCTCACCCCTTGGCGCGGGTAATCCGGGGCAGGTGGGCGAGTTTGGCGCGATGGGCCGCGATCCAATCCGGGGTCGCATCGAGCGGCATCGGGCGACCGATGCCAAAGCCCTGAACATGGCCGCAGCCGAGCTGGGCGAGCATCGCGTGTTCGCCTGCAGTTTCGACCCCTTCGGCCAGAGTGGCGAGGTCCAGCCGTTCCGCCATGGAGAGGATGGCCGCGACCATGCGCTGTTGTTCGGGGTCGCGGTCGATTTTGGTGACAAAGGAACGGTCGATCTTGAGCCGCCCTACAGCAAAGCGTCGGATGGTCGAGATCGAGGCATGGCCTGTGCCGAAATCGTCAAGATCGATCAGGCAGCCCATATCCGCCAGCGCGGCGATGTTGCGGGTAATGACGTCATCGGGTGAGGTGGCAAGGACGGTTTCGAGGATTTCGACCGCCAGCCGGGTGGGCGGCAGATTGCAACGGTCCAGTTCCCATGCGATTTTGTCCGCAAGCTGTGGATTGCGCAGCTCTTCGGGCGAGAAGTTGACGCCGACATGTGGGATGTCGAGGCCAAGATTGTCCCATGTTTGGAGCGCGCGCAGGGCGTTGCTCAGCATGGCATCGCCAAGCACCTCCATCCGACCAGAAGCGGCGAGGAGTGGCAGAAATTCCGCGGGGGTGATGAGGCCGGCGGTGGGATGCTGCCACCGTGCCAGCGCCTCGAATCCGCTGATTTGGCCTGTATTGGTGCAGATTTGTGGCTGAAACCAGCTGATCAACTGGCCGGTCTTGAACGCCTGTTGCAGATCGTCTGCAATGTGCTGCGGCATTTGGACCCTCGCACGCAGGTCGCGGGAAAAGGCGCGAATCGCGGAAGGCCCATGGCGGCGGGCCTCGTCCAGCGCGGTGAGCGCAGCGTCAAAGAGCGCGTCGCTTGTTTGGGTGGGGGCGTGGGTGGCAGGGCAGAACCCAAGCGAGGCGGAGATATAGACGGTCGTGGCACCCAGCGTGATCGGTTCCTCGACGGCGGATTGCAGGCGGCTGGCGAGCGTGAGGAGCGGCTCCAATTCTAAGGTGTTGATCGGAAACAGAAAAATTCCGATGCGGCCTGCGCCGAGGTCAAAGAGCTGATCGGCAGCGCGGAGCGCGCGGGCGAGGCGATCGAGGCTTTGCACTGTGACGCGGTCTGTCGCGGATCGACCGTAACGCTCTGATAAGATGTCATAATCGTCGATCTGGAGGATGAAACAGGCGGTGCGTTGACCCGTGCGGCGCGCCTCTGACAGGGTGCGGTTGAGGTGGGCGCGCATCGCAACGCTGGCACCGTCCCTCTGTGTGCGGGACTGTTGGCCTAAAAGAGTGATTATGATCAATAGGATAGGTAGGGAAAGCAGGAGTGCGGGGAGGCCAAACCACTGCGTTGCAAGGCCCGTCGAGGCGAGAAAGACCAGCGATTTTGGCCCGCGACCGGCCTGAGGCAAGTCTGCCAAAAACGCGCCAAACCATTGTTTTGATTTGTAAAACATCCGAAATCCCATAGCCCGGTCTTGAGCCTAGCGCAGAGGGGTTAACGGAGTTTGGGCAATCCCTCGGGATTTGCGTTGGATTTTATCGATTCGGTGGTCAGACCCGCGAAATCGAAGAGTTTGGGATCGAGCAGATGCGAGGGCCGCGCGTTCATCAGGGCGCGGAACATGACCTGACGACGACCGGGGGAATTCGCCTCCCATCCGTCGAGGATCTGTTTGACCTGTTGGCGTTGCAGCCCGTCTTGCGAGCCGCAGAGATCACAGGGGATGATGGGGTAGTTCATGGCGCGCGAAAACCGCTCGCAATCCGCCTCGGCGACATGCGCGAGAGGGCGGTAGAGGAAGAGATCGCCCTCTTCGTTCACCAGCTTTGGCGGCATGGTGGCGAGCCGCCCGCCATGAAAGAGGTTCATGAAAAAGGTCTCAAGAATGTCGTCGCGGTGATGGCCGAGAACAACCGCCGTGCAGCCTTCTTCGCGGGCGATGCGGTAGAGATTTCCCCTGCGTAAACGGGAACATAGCGCGCAATAGGTACGTCCGGCGGGCACCTTGTCCATCACGATGGAATAGGTGTCCTGATACTCGATCCGGTGGGGCACCTGCATGCGATTGAGGAAGTCCGGCAACACGGTGGCCGGGAAACCGGGCTGGCCCTGATCTAGATTGCAGGCCAAGAGATCGACCGGCAGAAGGCCGCGCCATTTCAGCTCATGGAGCACCGCAAGGAGGGTATAGCTGTCCTTGCCGCCCGAGAGACAGACAAGCCATTTGCCGCCCGGCTCGATCATGCCATATTGCTCGATCGCCTCGCGGGTGTGACGGACAATGCGTTTGCGCAGCTTTTTGAATTCGGTGCTGCTGGGCGCCCCGTGAAACAGCGGATGGATCTCTTCGGACTCGTCTAGCATGGGCTGGCTTTAGGGGTTTTGCGGGGGGCAGGCAAGGGTGTGTGAGGGGCTGTCAAGCGTGCGGTGCGGTAAGGATTGGGCGGGATGCGGACCCTTTGAAAGAGTCTGGTTCGTTCTCTATCCAGGAAAGCGGTTGGTACGGTTGTGCGGTTGGACCGTACGTTTTGGGGTAAGGGAGGGGGGCGCTGCCCCCGTCGCTGCAAGCAGCGACTCCCCCGAAGTATTTCGGGCAAGATGAAATGGGGGGTGGGGGGTGAGCCAATGTCAGTCGTAGACCACGCCAGGACCTAGAATCTCGAAGCCCTTAATTCGAACTCATACATGCCCGATTGGTCAGCCTTTTCGGCCCTCGCCATCAGTTTGCCATCGGAGTCCCGAAACACTGCGTGGGCAGAATGAATTGCCCGATAGCAATGCGTTCCGTCAGGATAGATATACTTCAGCATCACAGGGTCCCCAATTCGGTTTGCGGTTGGTTTGTTGGCGCAAAATGTTTCCCAAATGTTCCAAGCTCAGCGCAACCTGTCAAGGGCCGCTGCGTCCGCATAGCCACCACCCTGTGTCTAAAGCAACGCCGCCTCTCAGCTCTCGCCTTTTCCCTCAACCAACGCCTGAACAATCGCCTTGGCGCTGTCGCTGTCCCAATGCGCATCGCCGAGGAGGCGGGCGATTTCATGGCCCTCGGGATCAAGGATCACGGTGATGGGCAGTCCAAAGATGCCCATGGCGCGGGCGAGGGCGCTTTTGGGGTCGGTGTGCAGCGGCAGGTTGTCGACGCCGATCTCGTCAAAGAATTTGGCCATCGCGGTGGGGGCGTTGCGGCCTGTGGCGATGGTGACGACCTCGAAGGTGTCGCCGCGCATCTCGGTTTGCAGGGTCGAGAGCGTCGGCATTTCGGCCCGACAAGGCGCGCACCATGTGGCCCAGAAGTTCAGCACGACATACCGCCCCTGAAAATCGGCAAGCGTGCCTGTGGTGCCATCGGCGCGGGTGAATTCGGTCAACGGGGCGGGTGTTGGCGCAGAGTGGAAATTCAGTTTCTTCATGTCGCCGTCGCGCAGCGCCTCAAGTGCTGCGGTATCGGCGTGGGCAGTATTTGCACCAAGGGCCACGGCCATATAAAGGACGATCTGACGAATGATTTTCATTATTCCCTCCGAAGGGCCAAAGACATGACTGACACAACCTCGAACCAGATGTGGGGCGGCCGCTTTGCCGCCGGGCCGGATGCGATCATGGAGGCAATTAATGCCTCGATCTCATTCGACAAGCGGATGGCGGCACAGGATATCGCCGGCTCGAGGGCCCATGCCGCGATGCTGGCGGCGACAGGTATTGTCAGTGATAGTGATGCGGCGGCGATGAGGGAAGGGCTGCTCACGGTCTTGTCAGAGATAGAGGCGGGGGAATTCACCTTTTCCACGGCGCTTGAGGATATTCACATGAATGTCGAAGCGCGGCTCAAGGATTTGATCGGCGCGCCTGCCGGGCGGTTGCACACCGGGCGGTCGCGCAATGATCAGGTTGCGACGGATTTCCGGCTCTGGGTGCGGGATCAACTGGATGCGGTGGATCAGGCCTTGCAGGCGTTGATGCGGGCGCTGGTGGCGCAGGCAGAGGCGGGGGCGGAGTGGGTGATGCCCGGCTTTACCCATCTTCAGACGGCGCAGCCGGTGACATGGGGGCATCACATGATGGCCTATGTCGAGATGTTTGGCCGTGATCTGAGCCGGGTGCGCGATGCGCGGGCGCGGATGAATGAATGCCCCTTGGGGGCGGCGGCGCTGGCGGGGACATCCTTTCCGATTGATCGAGAGATGACGGCGAAGGCGCTGGGCTTTGACCGCCCCTGCGCCAATAGTCTGGATGCGGTGAGTGACCGGGATTTTGCGCTGGAGTTTCTGGCGGCTGCCAGTATTTGCGCCATGCATCTGAGCCGGTTCGCGGAGGAATTGGTGATCTGGTCCTCGGCGCAATTCCGGTTTGTGGCGCTGAGCGATCGGTTTTCGACCGGGTCGAGCATCATGCCGCAAAAGAAGAACCCCGATGCGGCGGAGCTGATCCGCGCCAAAGTGGGGCGGATTTTCGGGGCCAATGTGGCGCTGATGATGGTGATGAAAGGCCTGCCGCTGGCCTATTCCAAGGATATGCAGGAAGACAAGGAGCAGGTGTTTGACGCCGCCGACAACCTGATGCTGGCCTTGGCCGCGATGGAAGGCATGGTGCGCGACATGGCGGCGCGGACGGATCATCTGGAGGCGGCCGCCGGGTCGGGATTTTCGACGGCGACCGATCTGGCGGATTGGTTGGTGCGGGTGCTGGATATGCCGTTTCGCGAGGCGCATCATGTCACCGGGGCCTTGGTGGCCAAGGCGGAGGCCAAGGGCTGTGATCTGCCGGACCTGAGCCTGACCGAGATGCAAGAGGTGCATGACGAAATCACTGCGTCGGTCTATGATGTGTTGGGCGTGCATAATTCGGTCGCCTCGCGGGTGAGCTATGGCGGCACGGCACCCACACAGGTGCGCGCCCAAGTGGCGCGGTGGAAGGAGCGATTGGGATGATACGGCTGGGTTTTGCTCTGCTGAGCCTCACGGTGCTGATCGGCTGCGGCGTTGATGGCGAGCCGGTGCGCCCCACGGCGGGGATGAACGTGGGCGTGGGCACGCATGGCGTCAATGTCGGCGTGGGTGGCGGCGTGCGCGTGGGCGGCGTCAATGTCGGCGTGGGGGTTGGCCTGTGAGATGGGTCTTTGCCGCGCTGGCCGTGTGGGGCGCCATTCATCCGATGTATTGGTTCCTGCAGTGGTTCGGGCAGAACGGCTATGACCTGATGGGCATGGTCGATGCCTGGCATGCCAATGCGGCAAGCTCGGGTCTGGTCTGGGATCTGACGATTGCCGCTGTGGCGCTCACGGTCTGGGTGGTGGTCGAGGCCGTGCAGAACCGGCACTGGCTGGGTCTGATTGCCATTCCGGCGACCTTCGGTATCGGGGTGAGTTGCGGTTTGCCGCTCTATCTGTTCTTGCGGGCATCGCGGAGCGGCGCGCGCGGGATTTGAGTATTTTTTGAACGATGAAACGGGGCGGGACGGCGCGTGGATCATTTTCTCTATCATAACGGCGTGCTGCACGCCGAAGATGTGCCGCTGTCGGAGATTGCCGAAGCGGTTGGCACGCCCTTCTATTGCTATTCAACCGCGACGCTGACCCGCCATTTCCGCCTGTTTGACGAGGCGTTGGCGGGCATGGATCATCTGGTCTGCTACGCGATGAAGGCTGCGAGCAATCAGGCGATTCTCAAGACACTGGCGGCTTTGGGCGCGGGAATGGATGTGGTTTCGGGCGGGGAATATGCGCGCGCCAAGGCTGCGGGCGTGCCGGGCGAGCGGATCGTGTTCTCTGGCGTGGGCAAGACCCGCGAAGAAATGCGTCTGGCGCTGATGGGCGGCATCCGGCAGTTCAATGTCGAGAGCGAGCCGGAGATGGCGGTGCTGAGTGCCGTGGCGGTGGAATTGGGCCTGCGTGCGCCGATCACCATTCGGGTCAATCCCGATGTGGATGCCAAGACCCATGCCAAGATTGCCACCGGCAAGAGCGAGAACAAGTTTGGCATCCCAATCGCGCGGGCGCGCGAGGTCTATGCGCAGGCCGCGGCCCTGCCGGGGCTGGAGGTGATCGGGATCGACGTGCATATCGGCAGTCAACTGACCGAATTGGCGCCGTTCCGTCTTGCCTATGAAAAGGTGGCGGAGCTGACACAGGTTCTGCGCGCGGATGGGCATGACATTCGCCGCCTCGATCTGGGCGGCGGTCTGGGGATTCCCTATACCCGTTCGAACGAGGCCCCGCCGCTGCCCACGGAATATGGCGCGCTGATCCGCGAGGTGCTGGGGCATCTGGGCTGTGAGATCGAGATCGAGCCGGGTCGCTTGATTGCCGGCAATGCGGGGATTCTGGTGAGCCGGGTGATCTATGTGAAATCCGGTGAGGGGCGGGATTTCCTGATCCTTGATGCCGCGATGAACGATCTGATCCGACCGGCGATGTATGACGCGCATCATGACATCGTGCCGCTGATGGAGCCCGCGCCGGGGGTCGAGCAACAGCCCTATGATGTGGTCGGGCCGGTCTGCGAATCGGGGGATACATTTGCCAAGGGGCGGATGCTGCCGCCGCTGGCCGAGGGCGATCTGGTGGCGTTTCGCAGTGCCGGCGCTTATGGCGCGGTGATGTCGAGCGAGTATAACACGCGGCCTCTGGTGCCCGAAGTTCTGGTGCATGGGCGTGACTTTGCCGTGATCCGGGGCAGACCGACCTTTGACGAAATGATAAATCGCGATACCATCCCTGAATGGCTCTGACGCGATGGGCGCGCGGGGCCGAGATGAGGTGCCGCGCATGGCTGCGACCGAAAACCCCCTGAAAGCTCTGACCGCGCGGTTGCGGCGGCCTCTTCTGCTGACATGGGCGGGGTTGATTGCCGAGCGTCTGGTGCGCGCGTTCTGGCCGATGTGGAGCGTGATTGCGGCGGGGGCTGCGGCGCTGATGCTGGGCCTTCACGATCTGGCAGCGGTCGAGGTGGTCTGGGGCACCGCCATGCTGGCCGCGCTGGCGGTGCTGGTTTACGGCGTGCTGGGGTTTGTGAAGTTCCGGTTTCCGCGTCGGGCCGAGGCCTTGGCGCGGATGGATGAGGCGATGCCGGGCAGGCCACTGGCGGCGCTGGCGGATGTGCAGGCGATTGGTGCGGGCGATGCCGGGTCGGCGGCGCTCTGGCGGGCGCATCAGGCGCGGATG
>NZ_LADY01000061.1:0-150668 GCF_000961715.1 Roseovarius sp. BRH_c41
GGATGCCAAATATCTTCAGCAATCCGCGCACCTCGTTGGCCAGATCGATGGTCTTGCTGAGCAAGGCCTTCCGCGTGCTCAAAAGAGCCCGAACCCCATGCGCCTCCCGGCTCTTCATGTGAACGGGGCTGAACCAACCCGTCCGCAAGATCTGGGCGATGCCGCGAGCATCGTTGCGATCCGTTTTGTTGCGCATAGCGGACAAAGCGGCGCTCACCTGGCGCGCTTCCATGCACACGACGTCGAACCCTTCTGCCTTCAATCCGTAGAACAGATGCTGGCTCAAGGTGCCGGACTCAAACCCGATACGCTCGATCGTAACGGGAAGCGCAGTCAGGTACCCCGCGATCTCTTCGATCTCGCAAGGCAGGTCTCGCTCGTACAGAACCGTGCCTTTGCCGTCGACAACACAAACCGCGCAGGACCGCAACGATACGTCCAAGCCAGCATAATACTCCATTCGAAATCTCCCTTGTTCACAGATGTCCTGTGATCTTACAGGGAGCTCGACCTCAGTTCAGGGTCAGCCCAATTACGCATGCTTTGAGCCGGGAGTGTCTGTGATCATGTCTCCGCCTCCGTCAGGTTCGCGCCAGTGCTGCGCATGCTCGGTTTGAGCCCAACCTGCTTGTTCTAGATTTCTCAGCGAATGTCATTTATTCACCTTTACACTCGGCGGGAAGGCATCCCGCAGTGCTACTGCGTTTGACGTTATCGGTATTCAAGGCCGTTTGGCACGTCTGGGTATCATATGGGTATCATTTTCGCCGTGCTTGGCTGGCACGGTACAAGGTAACTTGAGATGGTTTGCGGCACCAAAGAGGCGTCAATTCAATCGCTTGCGGACGGTTTGAAGAGGGATGCCTCAAGTTGCATAGATTCAAAGACTTATTGAAAATCCTCGTGTCGGTGGTTCGATTCCGCCCCCGGCACAAATTTTTCCAAGTAAATACAATGCCCTAGCGTCTCGGCCGCTCTCCCTGTATAAATACGCTGTCCGCGTGGCTCTGAATCAAGCCGTCGGCACAGTCCCTCTTTCGATGACCGCTTCAGCCCCAGTGATGGTTGCCGCTCGGCCGGGCGCAAGGAGGGCGATCAGGATGGCAACTTCGGACGGCTTCGAGGGGGCCGATTGGTATGCCCCCGAGCGCCTCAATCATCATCCGCTTGCCGCCTTCGAGATCCGTGCCGGATTCTTGCGCCAGACGCTCGGCCAGGCCAACCTTGGCTTTCGTCTCGATCCAGCCAGGTGCCACACGCACGACGCGCAGTCCCTTGGGTGAGACTTCCTGTGACAGGCTCTTGCTATCGACAGAGAGCGCCGCCTTGGCTGTGACGTAAGCCGTGGTCGCGTCGGGCAGTAGCCATTGGCGCTGGATAGAGGCCAGCTGGATCACAACACCCGCGCCCTGTGCGACTAACCCCGGCCCATGCGCGCGGCTTGGGCGCACGGCAGGGAGCAGGTTCACTTCGGCCCGCCACGTCGCCGCGCCAAGTTTGCGAAACAGGGCGACGGTCGCCGCCCCTGCGCCCTATCTGCCGCCGGTGATCAATGTTGTGCTGCCAACACCATAAAGGTCGACCTCAGCCATGATAATCAGGATAAATTGGCATCTAAAGATGACTGAATCGGGACAATCAGAGACACTGGTTTAAGGGAGCTGGAGGCAGTGCTGGCCATCGCACGCCATGGATCGTTCCGGGCGGCTGCACTCGACCGAGGTATGTCGACCACGACCCTGTCCCATACCATCGGTCGGCTGGAAGCCGACCTCGGTGGGCGGCTGTTCAATCAGACGGCACGCAGTGTGTCGCTCACCGATACGGGGCGGGATTTTGTCGGGCGGAAATCCCCGGCGGTTGCTGAGATCCGTGCTGCGATGGACGCAGCCCGGTCACAGCGCGAGACGCCGTCGGACCTGTTGCGCATCAATGCGTCGGTTCAGGGGGCGCGGCAGATCGCACCACTGATGCTAGAGTTCCTGCGGCGTTATCCCGAGGTGCAGGTCGATCTGGTGACAGAAGGCAGGCTGGTCGATATCGTCGGTGAAGGCTATGATCTGGGCATTCGTCCTGCCGATTTGGAGCGCCGTGACACGATAGCACTGCCCTTGGGGCAGCCGCAGCGATATGCTGTCGTCCCCGCACCAACTTGGTTGAAAACCCACACCGCGCCGATGAGTCCTGCCGATCTTCCAGCGCAGGAATGCATCCGTGTTTACCTCCCAAACGGAGCGCTGTTTCGCTGGCAGTTCGAGCGAGATGGAGAGGTGATGCAGTTCGAAGCCAAGGGGCGTCTGACGTTAGACGACGCCTCAATCGCTCGCGCTGCGGTGTTGGATGGCGTCGGCGTCGGCTTTTTTATCGAGCAGGATGTTGTCGATGACATTTCAAGGGGTCATTTGATCCATCTGTTGGAGGATTGGACCCCACCCCGCGCGGGCTTCTGCTTATATTATCCCGGGCGTCGCAACCCTTCCGATGGCTTCGCGGCGTTCCTCGCACTGGCGCGAAGCATGGCTACGAGACACCTGCAAAGCGGGTGAGAATGATCGAGGCATGCCTCAAGTCTCGATGCGGCCGAACAGTTTGCGCGTGTTGAACCAGCCGGTGATACCTCGTCCTAACATACCAAGAGGTGCGGCAGGTATGCTCTGCCACTCACTCAGAGCCATGCCACCTCAGATCGGCGGCGCGGCGCGTTCGGTCATCAACTGGCGGGCCGTGACCCGCTCGCGGTGGATCATATAGAGCCCCGCGCCGATGATGATGGCGATGCCCGTGAGCGTGAGCGCGTTGGGGAAATCGTGGAACACCAGATAGCCGAGCAATGTCGCCACCGGCAGTTCCAGATATTGCAGCGGCGCCAGTGTGGCTGAAGGGGCGAGCGAGAGCGCATAGGTCATCATCATATGGCTCAGCGTCGCGAAAAACCCAACCCCCAGCAACCAGAGCCATGCAACCCCTTCAGGCCAGACCGGATCGAGCATCTCAATCCCTGTGCCCTCGGCCAGGATCATCACCGGCAGGCAGAGCAGGCTGGCAATGAGGCCGGTGTGAAACTGCAGGGTCACGGGATGCACCCGTCGCGATAGGCCGCGTGTCACGAGGATATAAAAGGCGAATCCGACCGCCGTGCCGAGCGGAAACAGTGCCACTGCGCCAAAGGCCGCGAAACTGGGCTGGATCACGAAGAGGACGCCAACAAAGCCCACCATCGCGGCACCCACGCGGCGCGGGCCGACATCTTCACCCAAATAGAACTTGCCCACCAACAGCACGATGAACGGGGCGACAAAGACAATCGCCAGCGCATCGGCCAGCGGCATCACCCGGATTGCGGCGATGAAGCAAAAGGTCGCGCCAAAGAGCAGCACTGCGCGAGACAGGAGTGCCAGCCATTGCTCCCGTGGTACGCGCAACGACAGCCCCATGATCCAGACAAACGGCGCCATAAGGGCGCATTGCACGATAAACCGCGCGGCGGTGATCTGTCCCACTGGCACGCTGGTGGACGCGAGCTTGGCCGCCACATCCAAGAGGGGGGCGGTCACGCAAAACCCCAGCATCAGAGCGACACCGGCAAGGATGCGGTCGGTGGGCGGGGGGACGGAGATGGTGCTTGTCATGGACCCCGCATAGGGTGTCACCTCGGGCGCGTCTATCCTTTTCACGACCCTTGATCTTGCCAAAGAGGTCAAACAATCGGTGCCAATCAGTGTCGATTGATTGAACATTTCGCAAACTGGTGAAAGTCTGCGCAGATCTGGTAGGGGAGCCGCGAATTTGCATATTCTGAGATCACTTGGTCCCGCTGTCCCTAGGGTTTCTGGGATCGAAGCCCTGCGGGCGGGCCTTGGGGCGCTGATCGGATTGGGGCTGACGGGGCTGTTTCTTTTGTCGCCAAACATTGATCTCGCGTTGGGTTTCTACCTTGTCGCGCCCTTTGGTGCGTCGGCTGTCCTGCTCTTCGCCGTCCCGAATAGCCCGCTTGCGCAGCCATGGTCCGCGATTGTCGGCAATACGGTTGGAGCCCTTGTCGGGGTGGCCGTATGCCTAGTTGTCGGAGACGTCGTCCTGCGGGTCGCCCTAGCTGTGGGTCTTGCGATCACCGCCACAATCCTGTGTCGTGCGCTCCACCCCCCTGCCGGTGCCGTCGCAATGACCGCCGCCATGTCTCCAGATGCCGTCGCACAATTAGGTTTCTGGTTCGCCCTCGCCCCCATTGCCATAGGAACGACGGCCCTTGTCGTGCTTGCGACCGGCTACGCACGGCTGACCGGGCGACATTACCCGTTCCGTCAATTCGATGACCCGAGCAAGCACCGAACAGAAGACCGAAATCCGACGGAGCGTCTCGGCCTTTCGGAAGACGAGCTGACAGGTATTCTCGAACGTTACAGCCAATCGTTCAACCTCGGGGTCGAGGATCTGGCCCGGTTGATCGGTGCTGCGGAACTGCAGGCCGCCGCGCAATCGACCGGCCCGCTGACCGCTCAGGACATCATGTCCCGTAATCTTGTCACGGCTCTCCCGGATACAACGCTTGGCGAGATTGCGGATATCTTCAGAAAACATCGGTTCACGTCGCTGCCGATCGTAGAGTCCGATACCAAGTTCTTGGGCGTCATCTTTCAGATACATCTCATCAGCCAAGCCCGAGAAGACGCGCTGCGTCTGCATCGCGGCTACCTGCCTGCCTTGAGACGGTTATTGGATCGAGATCGGGAGAAGCCTCTGACCGCGAGCGACATCATGAGCGTCGCAGTTCCCCGCGTCACGACAAACACTCCGATCGGAGCGCTGCTGCCAATGATGGCGGACGGCGATACAGATGCTGTGCCCGTTGTCGAGTATGGAAAAATCGTCGGTATAGTCACGCGAACGGACCTTATCGCCGCACTTGCGCGGCGAGCGGCTCGATCCTGACACACAAACTGACACGGTACTTGTGCCGCGATGGATCACCATCCAAGAGATACGAGGTCCAAGCGCGTCATCCATACCTTTGCCGCAGAATACCGCGAGGGAGGTCCGCGTCGTTCATCGTCGCGTGTCCCGGCAAACGCGCCGACGTATGATCCCTCGCGGCCCGTTCTCAACCGAATTCGATCACCTGTCGGATTGCCGTGCCATTCTCCAACTGATCCATCGCCAAGTTGATCTGATCAAGGCGCAAGCGGTGGGTGAGCATCTTTTCCACCGGTAGTTTGCCTTGTTGGTGCAGCGAGAACATACGCGGCAAGTCGCGTTGCGGCACGCACGAGCCGATGTAGCTGCCTTTGAGGCTGCGTTCCTCAGCGACCAGTTTGAGCGCGTTGAGCGGCATTCTTGCATCGGGATGTGGCAGGCCCGCAGTCACGGTCATGCCGCCCCGGCACGTGCAGTCATAGGCGGTTTCCAGCGCTTTGACCGAGCCTGCCAATTCTATGGCATAATCAACGCCACCATCGGTAATATCACGCACGGCCTGCACGGTGTGCGCGTTCGATGTCACCGCATGGGTGGCCCCCATGCTGAGCGCGGCGTCTAGCTTGGATTGAAAGGGGTCGATCACGACGATCTGTGCCGCGCCAGCGGCCAAGGCCCCCAACACCGCCGAAAGACCGACTCCGCCCAATCCCAACACGGCGACCTTGCTGCCGGGCATGACCTTGGCGGTGTTGAAAACGGCCCCCGCGCCGGTCAGCATCGCACAGGAGAAGAGGGCCGAGATATGCGTGGGAATGTCGGCCTCGACCTTGACCAGAGAGCGACGGGCGAGAACCGCATGGCTGGCAAAGGCAGAGACACCGACATGGTGATTGACCGGCTTTCCGTCCATCGACAAGCGGCGATGGCCGGTCATCAATTCCCCGACCCCGTGATGTTTGGCTGCCCGAGTGCAGAGCGCCGGACGACCTTCGGCACAGGGCTGGCAGGTGCCGCAACCCGGGGCAAAGATACAAACAACGTGATCGCCGGGCGCGAGATCGTCGACGCCCGGCCCAACCTCTTCGACAATTCCCGAGGCCTCATGGCCAAGCACCATCGGCATAGGTCGGGGACGGGTACCATTGATCACCGAGAGGTCAGAGTGGCAGACACCTGCGGCAGCAATGCGGATCAGAACCTCATCGCGTCCGGGCGCCTCGAGATCGACGTCGCGCACGGTTAGTGCCTTGGTCGCCTCGAAATCACTCTGGATGTTATCGCGTTCAAGAACCGCTGCCTGTATTTTCATGGTGTCATTCTCCCGTAAATTGCTCTTCGAACCTGTATAGCTCTGATAGCTGAGGCGCGGGCCTTCACGGGCGCGGGTTGCTCGTGCGGCATGCCGCGGCCATCCTATCGGCGTTATAAGGCGCTGTCGTCGTGGTTTGTACCGTGATAGTAAGAACCTATGGCCGGAATAGCGTCAAGGTATTGGCCGAGCCTTTGGCTCTCGGTCTACCATCTTTGATAGGCCAGATGGGAGGGCCTTCGCATGATGCGCCAGTCAACGACACCCTTTGTCATCATCGGCTGCTGCCTGACGGAGGGCGTTGGTGCTTCCGACAGGATTTTTGCCTCCCCGTCGCGCAGCCCGTCGAAGACCGTGCTGCGCCCCACTCACAACGGGGAACATGCCAGTCTAGAGGGCATCGTCAGATGTTCACCACCCCAATCGCAATACGCTGATTGGCTAAACTGAAAAGGGAGGACTTAATAATGAAAAACCTATTCGTGACACGCGCTGCCGCCGCCATGGTGGCCGCTGCATTGCCTCTTGCGGCAGGTGCCGCAGATAAACCCGAAAGCCTCAAGATCGGGATGACGGCCTTTCTGACCGGCCCTGCGTCGGTTTTTGGCGTCCCGGCCCGCGATGCGGCCGAGATTCTCATTGAGAATATCAATGCGGCTGGTGGCATCAACGGTGTCCCGGTCGACATCTCGTTCATCGACGAGGGTGCCGGCGCCGAGGCGCTGACTTCGGAGTATCGCCGCATGGTGGAATCGGGGGGCGCCGAGGTGATGCTGGCGGCGATTTCGTCGGGCAATTGCCAGACGCTCGCACCACTCGCCGAGGATCTGCAAGTGCCTAATCTGATGTGGGACTGCGGCACGCAGCGCATCTTTGAAGAGAACGATTACAAATACGTCTTCCGCACACAGGCCAATGCGACACCGGAAATGCTGGCGACGGTGCTCTACCTGCTCAAGACCAAGCCCGATTTCAAAACCATCGCCGTGGTGAATCAGGACTACGCTTGGGGGCGTGACAGCTGGGATATCTTCATCACGGCGCTCAAAGCAATGAAGCCCGATGTCGAGGTCGTGGCCGAGTTCTTCCCCAAGTTCGGCTCGCCCGACTTTTCCACCGAAATCTCGCGTCTTCAGGCCATGCAGCCGGATGTGATTCTGTCCACCTCCTGGGGCGGCGATCTTGACACCTTTGTGCAGCAGGCGTCGCAACGCGGGCTGATGAACACGTCGACCTTTGTTTTGCCGCTGGCGGAATCGTCGCTGGAGCGGCTGGGATCGGCGCTGCCGGACGGGCATATCATCGGTGCACGCGGGGATCACTATTTCCTCCACCCCGAGCGCCGCAATGACGAAGACTTCAAGGCCTTCATGACGCAATATGAGGAAAAGACCGGCGACGTGTCCGTCTATCCCGTGTTCCACGCCAGCCAGGCCATCGCCGCGCTCAAGGCTGCCTATGAAAAGGCCATCGCCGACAACAGCGTTGATTGGCCCAGCGAGGATCAATTGCTAGCGGCGCTTGAGGGTCTGACCTTTCAGGGGCTGGGACGTCCCGTCACCCTGCGCGAGGACCATCAGGGTGTCGAAGATCAGTTGATGGGAACGAGCGTGCAAACCGGCGAATATCCCTTTGCCACCATGCAGAACATCATGATCTTTGACGGTAACGAGCTAACAACGCCCGTTGGGCAGAACTCGATTGAATGGGTGGGCGCGCTTGATGCGGGCTTTGTCGAGAGCGTCACGGTCGATACTTTCGAGAACTGAACCACGCTTGTAAACTTGACGGAGAGGGCCATAGATTGCCCTCTCCGTGTCCTTGAAATACCCGGGATCAGCACATGAATTTCTCGATCTTCCTGCTCGCCCTGTTCGACGGTGTGGCCTATGCCGCGCTAGTGTTCATTGTGGCGCTCGGTCTCACCCTGATCTTTGGCGTCATGCGTATCCTGAACGTCGCGCATGGTTCGCTCTATGCGATCGGCGCCTATACAACGGTCTCGTTGGTGGGATATTTTCTGGCCCTCGGTTTTGCTCCGGCCTTTGCCTTTCCGCTGATGATCGTCTCGGCAATCCTCGTGGGGATCGTGATCGGCGCACCGCTGGAATATTTCCTGCTGCGCCGGATCTATCAGAAATCAGAGGTGCTCCAACTTCTTGTGACCTTCGCGGTGTTCATGATCCTTGAGGACGTGCAGCGGCTGGTCTGGGGCACGCAGCCCTATTTCAATTCCTCTGCCTTGCAAGTGCTGGGCAATGTCACCGTGTTTGGCGTGACCTATACCGCCTATCAACTGATCCTGTTGCCGTTGATCGCGGTGGTTCTGTTGCTGGGCATGCGCTTTTTCTTGCGTCACACGATTATAGGCAAGCTGATCACCGCCACCACAGAGGATCGCGAAGCGGCGCAATCCATCGGCATTGATGCCGACCGGGTGTTTCTCTTCACCTTCGTCATCGGGGCTGTTCTGGCCGGGTTGGGCGGCGCGCTGGCCTCTCCGACCACGTCGATCCTGCCGGGCATGGGGGCGGATATGATCGTGCTATCCTTTGCCGTGGTGGCCACCGCTGGGCTTGGACAGATCGAGGGCGCTGCGCTCACGGCCCTGATGATCGGTCTGGGTCGATCCTTTGCCGTTTATCTCTATCCTGAAATCTCCGTGCTTGTGCCCTATCTCATCATGGTTCTGGTCCTGCTGGTGCGCCCCGAAGGGCTGTTTGGCAGTCCAGCCGCACGCAAGATCTGAGGCCGGACATGCCCACCGGAACACAGTCAAGCAAGCCGTCAAACAAGGTGAATGCCCGCATGACATCCCCTCTTTCATGGCTCTGGATCGTTGGAATAGCGGTGATTATCGCTGTGCCCTTCCTAGTGCCTTCAATGCAGCTTTTGGTCAATTTCGCCATGGCCAAGGGGTTGGCCGTTCTGGGCGTGACCGTCCTCTTGCGGGCCGGGCAGGTGTCCTTTGGCCATGCGCTCTATTTCGGCATTGCGGCCTATGCCGGGGCGTTCCTGATGACGTCAATGCCCGCAACCGATTTCTTTGTCATTCTGATTGTCGGGGTGTTGGGGGCCATCGTGGCGGGGCTCTTTGTTGGGCTCTTCGTGGTGCGCTATCGCGGCATTTTCTTTGGCATGCTCAATCTGGCGTTCTCGATGATTTTCTGGTCGATCCTCGAGAAATTCTATCACCTGACCGGTGGCGCCGATGGCCTGCGCTTTACCCGCCCGACGGTGTTTGGTCAGGCGCTGGATCACGTCCAGTTCAATATGGTGCTCTATTACTCGGTTCTGGTGCTTGTGGTGGCCCTAGGCTGGTTCACGCATCGTTGGTTTGCCTCGCCCGTCGGGCAGCTGTTTCAGACCATCAAGACCAATGAAACCCGCCTCGAATATCTCGGCATCTCGCCCAAGCGGGCGCTCTTGTCCGGTTACCTCTTGTCGGCGGCGCTCTGCGGCGTTGGCGGGGTGATGATGGGCATGGCCCAAGGTGTCGTGACACCTGAATATGTCTGGTGGGTACGCTCGGCGGAAATGGTGTTCATCGCCGTGTTGGGTGGGGCCGGGTCGGTGCAGGGGGCCTTCCTTGGCGCGCTGATCTACGAGGTCGTGCGCACCTATGCCTCGGTCTATGCCGGTGACATCTGGCAAATGATCCTCGGGGGATTTTTGCTCATCATCATCCTCTTTGCCCCGGGCGGTCTGATTGGCATTCTCGAGTCCGCCTTTAAGCGCGATACGACCAAGCCATCGGCCAAGACAGGAGACCGCAAATGACCGAGGTTCTTCTGGAAACCCGCAACCTGACGATCAAATTCGGCGGGATCACAGCGGCGGACAATGTCTCTTTGACGATCAATGCCGGTAAAAACCTGGCAATCATCGGTCCCAACGGCGCGGGCAAGACGACGTTTCTCAACATTTGTACCGGCTGGCTCAAGCCCAGCAAAGGGCAGGTTCTCTTCGAGGGTCGGGACATCACGCCGCTGCCCCCGCGCAAGATCGTGGATCGCGGTGTCGCGCGCGCCTTTCAGATCCCACAACTCTTCACCGAGCACACAGCGCTGGAAAACCTGCTCATTGCCGCTTCGGCACGGCAGAAGCGGCGCAATCCGCTGGTTGATATGCACGCCATCCCGGAACGCACCGAAATGCTGCATCTGCTGGATATGGTGGGGTGCGCCGATGTGGCCGATGTTCTGGTTGTGGAGCTGCCCGAGGGGCAGCGCAAACTGATCGACATCGCCGTGGCTCTTGCGCTCAAACCACGCTTGCTCTTGATGGACGAGCCCACCTCTGGCGTGGCCTCCTCCGAAAAACACGCAATCATGGAAATCCTGATCGGCGCGTTGAAAGAGGCCAATGTCACCTCGGTCTTTGTCGAGCATGACATGGGAATCGTCGAGAAATACGCTGATGAGGTGGCGGTCTGGAACAGCGGTAATGTGCAGTTGCGCGGTACGCCTGCGGAAATTCTGGAACATCCCGACGTGATCCGGGACGTGATCGGAGAGGTGGTCTGATGCTGGAATTACGCAATGTGAATGCCTCGATCGGGATCATCCCGATCCTGCGCGACCTGACCTTTCGGATTGGCGCGGCCGAAACCGTGGCCTTGATCGGTCGCAACGGCGCAGGCAAGACGACGCTCTTGCGCACCATCATGGGGTTTACCACGGCCAGCGGCGAGATCCTGTTTGAAGGCCAGCCCATCAACGCCCTGCATCCGCCCAAGCGGCCCGGTCTGGGGATTGGCTATGCGCCCGAGGATCGGCGGCTCTTTGCGGCCTTTACCATCGAGGAAAACATTCTTTTGCCCGCACAGGCGGCGCGGCTGGACAAGGCCGAGACCACGCGTCGTCTGGACCGCGCCTATACCGTCCTGCCCGAATTGCGTGATTTGGCCCAACGTCCCGGCGGCACCGTGTCGGGCGGGCAGGGTAAGATGGTGGCTCTGGCGCGCGCCCTGATGCTGGGCACCAGGCTCATCATGCTCGACGAGCCGTTTCAGGGTCTCGCCCCGGCGCTCGCACAACGCTACGCCGAGGCATTGCGGACCTTGCGCGATACGGATCGTTCAATCACGCTGATCATCACGGAATCCAACCCCTCTTTGCTGCGCGGCTTTGCGGATCGTACGCTTGTGATCGAGCGGGGCGAAGTCGCCGAGGGCTCTCTTGAACCGGAAGGAACCAAGGCATGAAAGACACTGACACCAATGCAAAGCTGGTCATCCCCAAGCCTCTGAACCTGATTGGCAACGATTGGGTTCCGGCACTCTCCGGCAAGGTGATGGATGTCCTCTCGCCGATTGACGGGCTGCCCTTTGCGCAGATCGCCGACAGCGATGCCGCCGATATCGACGCAGCCGTCGCAGCGGCGCGCGCGGCCTTTGACGGCGGCGAGTGGTCCAAGCTGACGGCCGCAGAGCGCGGCCGCCTGATGATCCGCCTCTCTGAGCGTATCCTTGAGAATGTCGAACCGCTGGCGCAATTGGAGCGACGCGACAACGGCAAGCCGATCGCACAGGCCCGCGCCGACATGAAGGTCACAGCGCGCTATTTTGAGTTTTACGGCGGCGCGGCGGACAAGGTGCACGGCGAGATTGTGCCCTTTCTCAACGGCTATAACGTCGAGGTACACCGCGAACCGCATGGCGTGACAGGCCATATCATCCCGTGGAATTATCCGGCCCAAATGTTTGGCCGTTCGGTCGCCCCGGCGCTGGCCATGGGCAATGCCACGGTGCTGAAACCCGCCGAGGATGCCTGCCTCAGCGCGCTTCGGATTGCGGAACTGGCGCTTGACGTGGGCTTTCCGCCCGGTGCCATCAATATCGTCACGGGGCGCGGGGCGGTGGCAGGTCAGGCACTGGCTGACCACAAAAACATCGACTTTATCTCTTTCACCGGCTCCCCGGAGGTGGGCGTCATGATTCAGACCGCTGCGGCCAAGAATTTCATCGGCTGCACGCTGGAACTGGGTGGCAAGTCCCCACAGATCGTGTTCGACGACGCCGATCTCGACGCCGCGATGCCGTTTCTGGTCAATGCCGTGATCCAGAATGGCGGGCAAACCTGTTCGGCGGGCACCCGCGTGCTGTTGCAGCGTGGCATTTATGAGCGGGCCGTAGCCGAACTGACCGCCCGGTTCAGTGCGGTGGCGGCCTCGGATTCCGGTGAGGATGCGGTGCTGGGGCCGCTGATTTCGGCCAAGCAGAAGAAACGGGTCGAGACCTATATCGCCGAGGCCGACGCGCCGTTGATGGCGCGTGGCATTGTCCGCGAGGATGCGCCCGAGGGCGGCTATTACGTGGCCCCCGCCGTGTTTGGCCCCTGCGGTCCCAAGGCGCGGATTGCGCAAGAAGAGGTGTTTGGCCCCGTGCTCTGCATCATCCCGTTCGAGGATGAGGCCGACGCGATCTCGATTGCGAACAACACCGACTATGGGCTGGTCGCCTCGGTCTGGACCCGCGATGGCGGACGCCAGCAACGGGTGGCCAAGGCGATGCGCTGCGGTCAGGTGTTCATCAACGGCTACGGCGCGGGTGGCGGCGTCGAATTGCCCTTTGGTGGCATCCGCAAGTCAGGGCATGGCCGCGAAAAGGGCTTTGCCGCCCTGCTCGAGTTTTCGCATATCAAGACGATCATCAACAATCACGGCTGACCCGTGCCGCGCATCGCGTTACGAGACCTGAAGGAACAAGACATGAGACTGCAAGGAAAACGAACACTTGTGACCGGGGCCGCCTCCGGCTTTGGAAAGGGCATTGCCGAGACCTATATCCGCGAAGGCGCTAGGGTTGCCGTGGTCGATATGAACGAGGCTGGCGCGCGCGCCGTGGCCAAGGAACTGGGCGAGAATGCCACTGCCGTGACCTGCGATGTGTCCAAGGGCGATCAGGTTCAGGCGGCGGTTGACGCGACCGTCGCGGCCTTTGGTGGCCTCGACATCGTGGTAAACAATGCCGGTTGGACCAATGCCAACAGCCCACTGATGGACACCGATGAGGCGACCTTTCGCAAGATCTACGATATCAACGTGTTGTCGATCTTTCATATGACCAAAACCTGCGTGCCGCTCTGGCGTGCCGCCGGGGGCGGGGTGATGATCAATGTCGGTTCAACTGCCGGGATCCGCCCGCGCCCCGGTCTGACATGGTATAACTCGTCCAAGGGTGCCGTTAACCTGATGACGCGCTCGCTGGCCGTGGAACTCGCCCCCGACAAGATCCGCGTCTGCTGCATCGCGCCAGTGATGGGCGCGACCGGTCTGCTGGAGCAGTTCATGGGCATGCCCGACACGCCCGAGAACCGCGCGCGCTTCATCTCCACGATCCCCATGGGCCGCCTCTCTGAAGCCCGCGACATCGCTAACGCAGCCCTCTACCTCGCCTCGGACGAGGCGGATTTCATAACCGGCGTCGTGCTTGAGGTTGACGGCGGGCGTACGATCTAAAACAGGTTCACGACAGTTGGGGCCGGAGAAATCCGGCCCTCTTCTCATTTGGCCAGTTGCGGCACCCTCGCCCATTGCTTCGGCCCGCTGTTGTGAATCGAGGCCCCCTTGGTATCGACCGCCACAGTCACGGGCATGTCCTTGACCTCGATCTCGTAAATCGCCTCCATGCCAAGATCCTGATAGGCGACAGGCCGGGCACGCTTGATCGCCTTGGAGACCAGATAGGCCGCACCCCCGACAGCAATCAGATAGACCGCACCATGCTGGCGGATGACCTCGATGGCCGCAGGCCCGCGCTCGGCCTTGCCGATCATCACCTTGAGACCCGATGCTGCGAGCAGGGGACCCGTGAACTTGTCCATGCGGGTGGATGTTGTCGGGCCTGCCGGGCCGATCACCTCATCGCCAACGGCATCGACCGGGCCGACATAATAAATCGCGCGCCCCTTCAGATCGACGGGCAGCGGCTTGCCCTGATCCAGTTCCTCGAGCATCCGGCGATGGGCGGCGTCGCGCCCGGTATAGAGCCGACCAGACAAAAGCAGCGTATCGCCGGGGCTGAGCGAGGCCAGAACGCCATCGTCCAGCGCATCAAGATCAATCCGGCGCCCCGTGACGCCGCCCTCTTCCAGATCCGGCCAGAGTGACAGATCAGGTGGGGTAAACTCTGCCGCGCCGCTGCCATCCAGCGTGAAATGCACATGCCGGGTGGCGGCGCAATTGGGGATCAACGCCACCGGCAAGGACGCGGCATGGGTTGGAAAGCTGCGCAGCTTGACATCAAGCACGGTGATCAGACCGCCCAGCCCCTGCGCCCCGATGCCGAGCGCGTTGATCCGCTCATAGAGCTCCAGCCGCAGCGCCTCTTCGGCGGTTTGCGCGCCGCGCGCCTGTAGCTCGGTCATGTCGATGGGATCGTTCAGCGCCTGCTTGGCCATCGCCATCGCCTTGTCGACGCTGCCGCCCACACCCAGTCCGATCAGCCCGGGCGGGCACCATCCCGCCCCCAGTTTGGCAACCGTGTCCACCACCCAATCCGCCACGGAATCCGACGGGTTCAACACGGCGAATTTCGTCTTGTTCTCTGACCCGCCCCCCTTGGCCGAGACCGTGACAGACACTTTGTCACCCGCCACCAATTCGGTCTGGATCATCGCCGGGGTATTGTCGCGCGTGTTGCGCCGCGCGCCCAGTGGGTCCGCGACAATCGAGGCGCGCAGCGGGTTGGCGGCAAAGGCATAGGCGCGTCGCGTCGCCTCGTCGATCATGTCCTGCGGCGCGTGGTGCCAGTCGATGGGGGCCTCAACGCCCACTTCGAGAATGACATTCACGCTGCCGGTGTCCTGACAGAGCGGTCGTTTGTCAAAGGCCGACATACGCGAATTGACCAGAATCTGCCGGATCGCATTGCGCGCGGATTGGCTTTCTTCCGTCTCATAGGCGCGGGCCATCGCGGTGACGAAATCCGGCGTATGGTAATATGAAATATATTGCAGCGCGTCCGCGACACTGTCGATCAGATCCGCCTCAGTGATTTTACCGCTCATGCCGCACCTCCCGCGCGCGCTAGGATCTGTTGCGCGCGTTTGACCACGGGCGCGTCGATCATCTGGCCATCCAGCTTGATGGCCGCTCCGGTTTCAGAGCATGCGGCCACAACACGCCGCGCCCAGTCCAATTCAGCCTCAGAAGGGGCAAACCCGCGCCGGGCCGGGGCAATCTGCGCGGGGTGAATGATCAGCTTGCCGCCAAAACCCATCTCAACACTATACTGGCAATCGCTCAGGATTGCGGCCTCGTCATTGATGCCTTGGGTAACGCCGTCCCAAGGGGCCGGGCGATTGGCAAGGCGCGATGCCAGCACAAGCTCGGCGCGCGCGTGCAACAATGCCTCGCGGGTATGCGCGATCCCCAGATCAGCAGCATAATCAATCGAGCCAAAGGCAAGACGGGTACAGGCGCGCGCCACGCTCTCGGCGCGGCGCAACCCGAGGGCGGTTTCGATGAGGCCGATCACCGGCAGTCCCGTTTGCGCTGCGAGGACGGCGCAGGTCTCTGCGTCCTCCGCCTTGGGCAGGATCAGGCCATCAATCGCCAACCCGCCGAGAACCGCGACATCTTCGGCGTAAAACGCGCTGTCGGCGGCATTGAGGCGCACCAGCACCGGCACAGCGCCGGACCGACGCGCAGGAAGATCACGCAATGCCGCACGGGCGTTTGCCTTGTCCTCTTCGGCAACTGCATCTTCAAGGTCGAGCAGAATGGCATCCGCACCCGCGGCCTGTGCCTTGGCAAGGCGATCCAGCCGGGTGGCGGGCAAAAAGAGGGGCAGGGCAATCTGACTGATGGGCATATCTGGTCCTGAAGCAATGAGAGAAATGGGAATGGCTCAGCCGTTAACGTCAGGCACCACCAAAGGGTCGAGCAGCGCGCGCATGTTTTCGGGGATGGGTACTGGACGGCTCGTCTCGCGGTCGACATAGACATGCACAAAACGCCCCTGCGCCGCCGCAAGATCCGCCCCGGACCGAAAAATTGCCAACTCATAGGTGACGCTGCTTCTGCCGAGCCGCGCCACGCGTAATCCAACCTCAATGGCCTCGGGAAAGGCGATGGGGCTGAAGTAGTGGCATTCGCTGTGCGCAACCAATCCGGTCACGGTGCTGCGCCGGATGTCGAGCACGCCGCCCCGGATCAGGTATTCGTTCACCGCCGTGTCGAAGAATGAATAATAGGCCACGTTATTGACGTGCAAGTAAGCGTCATTGTCCATCCAGCGGGTGCTGATCGGGCAGAAATGCACATAGGCGACGCGGGGTTGTGGAACGGGGCGATTGCTCATGCTCGGGTCCGATTGTCTATACTCTCGCCGCTTTGGCTCGCGGACTCAGAGACAGACCACCATGGAACGCGCCCTCTGTCCAGTCGGGAACCTATCAGGTTTCACAATGACCGACCTCAACTGGCGCTCTGGCCTTCGGGCGCACCCCACCAGGAGAACGGGATGCGCCCGACCTTGATTACTGCAGCACCTCAGTCCAGATCTGCGATTGCAGATCGTTCACGTCCTGAGGGCAGGCTGGGCTGAACTTGCCCGCCGCCGCCAGTTCCGGCGCGACGACGATTTCCGGTGCTTCGCGCATCACCTCATCCATGAATTCCTCGGATCCGGTCACACCATTGGCGTAGCGCGCAAAGTTCGAGATCATCGCGGCATTTTCCGGCTCGAGAATGAAATTGATGAACTTCATCGCGTTTTCCGGGTTCTGGGCATCGGCCAGCACGGTCGCACTATCCATCCAGATCGGATAACCGGTTTTAGGATAGCCGTAGGCGAGATCAGCGTTTTGCAGCCGTGCCCGCATTGTCGCGCCGTTCCAGTAGATCCCGGCTGAGAAATCGCCAGCGACATGGGCATCGACCGTGCCGTAATCCAGCGCCTTCCAATGTGTTTTGGCCTCGACCAGAGTGTCACGCACCTTGCGCATCACCTCCATGTCAGTGGTGCAGGATTCTCCCCCGGCGTAGTAAATTGCAATGGCCATCACATCGGACATTTCGGGGATGACGTTGATCTTGCCCTTGAGCGCGTCCGGCGGGCTAAAGATCAGGCCTGCATCGTTGATGTCGCCATCATAGACGCTGGTATTCACGATCACGCCGGTCGTGCCCCATTGCCACGGAACCGAATATTCGCGACCGGGGTCGAAATCGACATCCACCCACTCGGGCGCGATATTGCCATGGTTGGTGACGACGGATTTGTCGAGCGGAACGATGAGGCCCTCTGAAATCCAAGTCTGCATGTAAGAGTTCGACGGCACGACAATGTCAAATCCATGGCCCCCCTGACGGATGCGGGCAAGGGCCGTGTCATTGCTGTCGTAGTCCGTCACATTGACCTTGATCCCGGTCTCTGCCTCGAACTTGGTCAGCAACTCGGGGCTTGTATAATTGCCCCAGTTGTAGAGGTTCACCACACCTTCCGCGCTCGCGATGCCGGTGGTCGCCAATAGGGCGGTCAGGCCGGTTGCTATCAATCTCTTCATTGGTCGTCTCCCTGTGGTTATGGTTGCAGTTATCCCCTTTTCCGGGTGATCAGGAAAAACACACTGACCACCACAAGCGACAGCGCCAGAAACAGCGTGGCGATGGCGTTCATTTCGGGGGTGACGCTACGGCGCAACTGGCCGAGCATGTAGGTGGGCAGCGTGTCCTGCCCGGCAGACTTCACGAACTCGGTGATCACAACGGTGTCGAGCGATACCACGAACCCAAGCATGAAGCCTGCCACGATACCGGGCACCAACAGCGGCAGGGTGACATGGGTAAAGGTCTGCACCGGGGTTGCATAGAGATCGGCCGCCGCCGTTTCCAAGGTCAGATCCATGGTTTCGAGCCGCGCGCGAATGGGCAGATAGGCAAAGGGGATGCAAAAGGCGGTATGCGCCGCCACCATATATCCCATGCCCGAGTATCCTGTCTGCACCTTGAGAAAGGCCACAAAGATCAAGAGCGCGATGCCGGTCACGATTTCAGGCACCATCAGAGGCTGGTTGATCAGCGCATAAATGAGGGTCTGGCCGGGAAACCGGCCCACCCGCGTCGTGGCCAATGCCGCCAAAGTTGCAAGTGCGGTGGCGATCCCAGCCGCGACCAGCGCGAGCCAAAGCGAGCGGATCGACACATCGACCACCTGCCTGTTGTTAAACGCCGCCTCATACCATTTCAGCGAGAATCCGCCCCAGACGGCTTGCGATTGCGACTCGTTGAACGAAAAGACCACCAACGTGATGATGGGTAGGTAGAGCATCACGAGGGTGACAATGGCAACAGTGCCAAAGCCGGGCAGGGCGCGGACGTCGAACCTATTGTTGGCCATCGCGCCCTCCTGTCTCACGGGTGGTGATGCGCAGGTAGAAAACCAGCGCCACCACGACGATCACCAGCAGCACCATCGCCAAGGCCGATCCAAGCGGCCAGTTGCGCCCCTGACCGAATTGCAAGCCGATCAGATTGCCCATCATCATCGACCGGCCGCCGCCCAGCACGCGCGGGGTGACATAGGCCCCGATTGACGGGATGAACACCAGAATGGAGCCAGCAATGAATCCCGGTTTCACCAGCGGCAGGATCACATGCCACAAGACCTGCAAGCGACTGGCGTAGAGATCATACCCCGCCTCGACCAACCGAAAATCCAGCTTGTCCATCGCCGCGTAAAGCGGCAGCACCATCAAGGGTAAAAAGACATAGCTCATGCCGAGCAACACGGCGAAATCGGTATACATCAATTCCACAGGTTCGCGGATCAGGCCGAGCCAGAGGAGAACCGTGTTCACCGTGCCGGTGTTGCGGATCAGCTCTTGTATCGCGAAGGTGCGGATCAAGAGGTTGGTCCAAAAGGGTACGGTGATCAGGAACAACCAGATCATCCGCCGGTTGACAGGGCGTGTCGCGATGAACCATGCCGTTGGAAAACCCAGTGCCGCGCAGATCAGCGTTGTTTGAAACGACAGCCACAAGGTGCGTTGGAACACCGCAAGATGATCAGCGTTCAGAGTTACATTCTCGGGGTCGAAAATATCCCGCTTGAAGAACACGCGAAACCAGGCCTCGGTCGAGAAATCCCACGACACGCCGCCCATATTGCCGGGACTGAGGACCGAGTAAATGGCAACGATCAAGAGCGGCCCAGAGGCCGCAAGGATCAGCACCACAAGCGCCGGGCTCACGAGGATCCACTTCCATCGGTGCGAGTCGCTTTTCATCCCTATCCCCGCAGAACTTGCAGCGCGCCGGGCATCAAGGCCAGGCCGATCCGCGCGCCAATCGCCGGCTCCGCTTGTCCGACCGTGTTCTGACGCCGCACCGTAAAGGTCTGACCATCCTCAAGCGTCAGATGGATATGTGTGTCGGTGCCAAAGAACACAGTGCCATTCACCGTCACAGACAGATCGCCCGAACCTGCCTCCGCCAGTTGCGCCTGTTCCGGGCGGATCACGGCGGAAACGGTCTCACCCTCCGCTGGGACCAACCCTTCTGCAATCCGTGCCAGGATGGTTCGGCCACCAGGCAAAGCGAGCTCGGCGCTGCGCCCCTGCACCGCGATCACCTGCAACGACAGAAAATTCGTCTCGCCGATAAAGTCAGCCACGAACCGCTCTTTCGGGGCGTGGTAGATGTCATGCGGACTGCCAAGTTGCAGGATACGGCCCTTGTTCATCACGGCAAGGCGGTCCGACATGGTCAGCGCCTCTTCCTGATCATGGGTCACAAAGACAAAGGTGATGCCCGTCTCCACCTGAAGGCGCTTCAACTCAGTTTGCATTTCCTTGCGCAGCTTGAGGTCCAGCGCGCTCAGCGGTTCGTCGAGCAACAGAACGCGTGGCCTCGGGGCCAAGGCGCGGGCCAGTGCCACCCGCTGCTGCTGTCCCCCGGACAATTCGGCAGGCTTGCGCATGGCCATGGCCTCCATCTTGACCAGATGCATCATCTCGGATGTGGTGGCGTCAATCTCGGAGCGGGGGCGGCCCAGCATCTTGAGGCCAAAGCCAATGTTCTGCGCCACGGTCATATGCGGGAATAGCGCGTAATTCTGAAATACCGTGTTCACCAGACGCCTGTTCGGAGCCTGCCCCACAACATCCTGCCCCTTGATCCGCAGCTGTCCGTTGCTGGGGTGCTCAAATCCGGCGATCACCCGCAGAAGTGTGGTTTTGCCACAGCCGGACGGTCCCAAGAGGGTGAAAAATTCGCCGGTGCGGATTGTCAGGTCAATCTCGGTCAGGACGTGAAACGCAGCCGCGCCCAAGCCAAAGACCTTGCTGACCGCGTCTATTTCTATCTCATTGCCGCTCTGTTGCGTACCGTCGGCCACTATGGCTTTTCCTTTTTACCCCGCAGTCGAGCGCGTGTCGCCGAGTCGTTCAAGACATTTCCGCCCCTCAAGCCTGATTAGAGGGCCGCATCCCAAACGATTCGACCGCCACAGATGGTTTTTTCAACATGCAGACTGGCGATCTGATCTGCGGGCACCGCCTCGATGTCGCCGGACAGAATCACCAGATCCGCAAGATAGCCGGGGCGCAGCATGCCTTTGCGGTCCTCGGTATGTTCGGCATAGGCCCCGCCGATGGTATAGGCGGCCAAGGCCTCGCGCAGCGTCACGCGCTCGTCTTGAGCGCCCTCATAGGGTTGCCGCGTCACCGCCGCCTGAATCGAGCGAAACGGGTTCACATCGGCCACCGGCCAATCAGACGCGAACACGATCCGCGCCCCGGCATCCCGCAGCGTGCGGGTCAGATAGGCATCGCGCCACCGGTCGCGCCCGATCTTGTCGAGGGTTGGAAACAACGGGAAATCCATGGACCCCGGTGGATGCGATGGCTGGACCGAGGCCACTATCCCCATGTCGGCAAACCGAGGAATATCGGCGCGGTCGATCAGTTCAATATGTTCGACCCGGTGACGCGCATCACGGGGCACATTGGCCGCGCGCGCAGCCTCATAGCCATCCAGCACCCGGCGCACCGCCCCGTCCCCGATGGCATGCACCGCAATCTGAAGCCCGCGCCGGTCCGCCTCGATGCAAATCTCGGCAAAGCGGTCCGCCTCATGCAATGGCTCACCGCGCCAGCCGGGTTGATCGGGATAATCGCTCAGCATCACCGCCGTGCCACTGTCCACGACCCCATCCATGAACATCTTGACGAAACCCGACGACAACCAGTCATCGTTGTAATCGGCACTCATGGCGCTGGCCTTGGCGAGGTCCGAGAGTTTGTGATCATTGCGGTAATGATAGGGCACCCGCACCCGCGCCGTCAGCTTGCCCTGATCCCGCAAGTGGTCCAGCACCTCGAGCGTGTAGCGATTGCCATCCATATTCACGAGGCTGGTAAACCCGTGGCGCGCGCAATGGCGCAAACCGCGTTCCATCGCCGGTAAATCCGCCAGCATGTCTTCATGCGTGGGTTTTGGCACCGGATCGGCCCCGGTGGCGATCCCCGCCATGATACGGTTTTCCCCGGCCAGTTTCAGCACGGGCGCTTTGGCCTCGAACTCGCGCAACTCGCCGGTCGCAAGACCGTTTTCCATGACGATCTCGTTGCCCGGACCCAAATGCGCACCCTGCAGGATGCCCGCCTGTTCAAGGGCGATCGTATTAGCCCAAGCAGTGTGATGGTCAGCGGCCAACAGGCAGACGGGCCGGTCAGACAAGATCGCATCCAGATCGTGCCGTGTCAGAGGACGATCATAGATGCCGTAGTCGCATCCTTGACCCACGATCACCTTGCGGTCTGGATTGGACGCAGCATAGGCCCGGATTGCATGCGCCAGCGCGTCCGGCCCCTTGACCCCAAGAAGCTGTAGATGCGCCAATTCCGAGCCGCCCATGAACAGATGCAGATGGCTTTCAATAAAGCCCGGAAGCACGGTCGCCCCCTTCGCGTCAATCACAGGACAGTCTGCTCCCGCCATTTCGATGGCTCTGCTGCCAAGGGCGGCAATCCTGTCGCCCGCGAGAGCCACCGCGTTGGTTTCAGGGCCGTCCGGGTCCATGGTCAGGCCGCGCGCGTTGATGATCAAGAGGGTTATATTCATCTGGCACCAAATCTTGCTCCGCGTCGACGGTAGCAGGGCGCTGCTTGCCGGTCCATTTCTTTGATCAATCGAGGTGCTCAAGGCCCCAGAATGCGCCGCGTCTGTCTTGGTTCGGGCAAAGCGATCTGTCGTCTCGGGAAACCCTCAGAGCATCCGCGCAGCGAGATGGGCCTCGCGTATCGCGGCATGAATGTCACGCGAGGCGACGGCGTCGCCAATGAGATGGACACCCCCCTCTATCATTGCTGACTTCTGCTGGTTCAAGGATGCGCGCAAATCGTTATGAAGATCAAGAACCGGCGTGGTTCCCGCCTCGATCACGACCTGATCAACGTCAATATACTGATGCTCGCCGGTGAAGGTGTGCACAAACCGTGCATGCAGTAGATTTCCGCTTTGGGTTACGTCAATCAACTCCAGATCCGTCAGGCAGTGGACCCCTTGCAGTCCCAGATTTTTGCGAAACCCCGTGCTGTCCTGATACGGCATTTCCTGTCCGACATGGCTGTCACGCGTAACCAGAGTGGTTTTATGCCCCATGCCGACCGTCGCGAGTGCGCTAGAGGGGGCTGGTTGGCGACCCGTCCCGTCATAAATCAGGATATCTGACCCCAATGGCACAGCGCCAGACAGGATGTCCCAGGTGCTGACGCAGTGAACCGCGCCCGGAAGCCAGTCCAGATCGGGGATGCCGCCTGTAGCGATGAGCACGGCATCAGGGGATAAGGCGAGGACGTCGTCGCATGTGGCCAGCGTGTCGGTTTGAATCCTGACGCCGAGCCGGTCGAGTTCTTGAACTCGCCAGTCGATAATGCCGATCAACGGAGTGCGATGGGGGGCTCGCGTTGCAAGAAGTATCTGCCCGCCAAGTTGTGATGCCGCCTCAAAAAGCGTAACGTGATGGCCACGCAGGGCGGCAACACGCGCGGCCTCGAGTCCGGCAATACCGCCTCCAACCACGACAACCCGGCGTTTGGTATCGGCCAGGCTGACGTCATGGGCGATAGACAATTCATTGCCCGTCGCGGCGTTATGCACACAGGTTGCCTTCTTGTAGAGGCAATAAGATGAGCCGACGCAGGGGCGGATGCGGTCTTCTTCTCCTGCCTCGATCCGGCGCACAATATGCGGGTCCGCGATATGGGCGCGAGTCATGCCGACGAGATCGGCGATACCCTCTGCAATCACATGGCGTGCGGTGGCGGTGTCGCGGATGCCTCCGGCGTGAATCAGCGGAAGCGTAGTTTCCGCGCGAAAGGTTCGGACGCTCTCCAGATAGGGGGCTGAGGGTTGAAAGAGGCCCGGCATGTTATCCTCAGATAGCACGAGGTCACTATCCATCCGGCCATAGATCGCGTTGAAGAAATCAACCTGCCCTTCACGCTCGAACATCTGGGCAAGGGCCATGCCGTCCGCTGCGGTCAGCCCGCCTGCGACGCCTTCGTCAATCACCAGCCGGATGCCGATCACCAGCCGGTCATCTACCGCCTCGCGCAGCGCCTCATGCACCATCAGGCCAAAGCGGGCACGGTTTTCGAGGCTGCCACCAAAGCTATCGGTGCGGTGGTTTGTCAGGGGCGACATGAACTGACCGATGAGATGCCCGCCACAGAGTGTCTCGATGCCATCAAGACCACCCTCAAGCGCACGTCGGGCGGCGCTAGCGTAATCGGCGATCACGCGATCGATGTCGTTGCGATCCATCTCACGGGGAATGCTTCGCCCCCGAATTTCACGGATGCGGGACGGTGCAATTGCCGGGCGCCAATCGCCATGCAGTGCATTGGCGCGTCTGCCCAGGTGAGAGATTTGTGTCATCACGGCCGTACCATGCGCATGGATGCGCTGGGACAGGCGTTGCAGATGCGGGATGATGCGGTCGGAGCTCATGTCCAACTGACCGCCGCCCCAGCTTGAGTCCCTCGAGACCATCGCACTGCCGCCAATCATGGTCATGGCGATTCCACCGCGGGCCTTTTCTTCGTGATAGGCTTGATACCGCTCGGTTGGCATGCCGCTTTCATCGAACATCGAGGCGTGGCTGGTGCTGATGATCCGATTGCGCAGAGTCAACTTGCCCAGGGAGAAAGGGGTGAGAAGCGGATCATTGCGGCGGGGCTGGGACAAGGGACACCTCTCATGTTGGTACGTCGGATGTTGGCAAGTGTCGCGCGGCAGAGGTGGGAAAAACAGCTTGAAAAAAAACGTGTCACTTATACGCTCAGCGTATGACAAACCTGCATCGCCTCGTATCCTCTCCAAAGTCGTTGTTGGTTTTTGAAGCCGCCGCGCGGCTGAGCAGTTTCAGCAAGGCGGCGCAGGCGTTCAACATCTCGCAACCCTCCGCCAGCCGCAATATCGCGCAATTGGAGGCGGATATTGGACAAGCACTCTTTATCAGGGGGGCCAAGGGGGCGGCGCTGACCGAGGCGGGAAAAGCCCTCTTTTTGGCCGTAAGCGGCGGGTTCGGACGGATGTCCGAGGTCATAACCCAGTTGCAGGGCCAGCAGGACAGGGCCGACCGCGAAGTGGTGCTGTCGCTCTCCAACGCGTTTGTCACGAACTGGCTTGGGCCACGGTTTGCAGAGTTCGTCGCGAGTTTTCCTGATGTAGCGCTGCGGTTTGAGTTGCTGCCGGGCACGCGTGTCGGGCTGCCCGAGGACGTGGACCTTGTGAGCTGCATCCGTGATGAAACCGCAAACGATGCGGTTCTGGCGCCCGAGGTGATCGTCCCGGTCTGCAGCCCGGCCTATCTGGCGCAGCATGGAACATTGCCGATGGGCGCCGACGGGGCGGGACATGCGTTCTTGCACCTCTCGGATCATCCCCGCGTGATTTGGGAGCCGATGTTGGGCCCGAGTGTTCGAGGTGCAGACCAACCGGGAACATGGTATGCGTTCTCCGACTATGCGGCGATCTTGCAGGCGGCGGTGGATGGCACCGGTATTGCGCTGGGCTGGGTGAATGTTGTCGCGGGTGCGTTGCGCGCCGGGCGTCTGGTGCCTGCCTGGCAGGGCGCGGCGATCAACACCGGACGCTGCATCATGCTGGTCTCGACACGTGCGGGACCAGAGCGGCCTGTTGTGCGCGAGATCGCAAACTGGCTCTGTGCGCATATGGCCGAGGATCTTGCCGCTCTTGGACGTGACGGGCTGGTCCCAGATCACGTGATGGACCGATCTGCGACACAAACTGTTGGTGGGCTTTCTTATACGGTAGAATAATTTGCGGAAATCGCGCGATAGTGTGGGCAAAGCGAAATTGCGGGAGAGGCGCATCCTTGAACGCATCTGGCGGATTGAAACAGAAAGGTGCTGAATGCAAGGCGAAGGCAGCCCCATGACGCAGACCCCGGCCCCAAACAGTATTGAGGCACAAATCGAGTCAAAGGCGCAGGCGCGCCGCGCTGCGTTCATGGCGCGGATGTCGCCCATAGATGACATTCGTCTGAAGCTGGATGCCTACGAGGCGACAATTGAGCCAATTGATGTCAACAAACGCCAGAAACTGCATGAACTGACGGTCAGTGTATTCTGGCCGCACCGGGCTGATGATCTTGATCTGTTTCTATCGCTCGGACAAGGCTATCTGGCGTTGGATGAGATTGGGCGCCCTTTGGGTTCCGCCATGTATTTCGACATGGGGGGCGATTTCGCCATGTTTGGAATGATGGTCACGACGCCACGGTTGCAGGCCCTAGGGGCCGGTCAGCGCCTGTTGCGGCGGATCATGCGCGATTGCGAGGGGCGGGATTTGCGGCTGAGCGCGACGCGGTCCGGGTATCGACTCTATGAAATGGCGGGGTTTACCCCTGTGACCACAATCTGGCAGCAGCAAGGTGTCGTGCGGTCATTCCACCTGCCGGAGTCGTTGCCCGGACTTGTGCTGCGAGAGATTGAAGCGGATGATCTGGCGCCGATCAAGGCCCTTGACGCTCATGCCTATGGCGCGGACCGTGACAGAATTCTGAATAGTTTGGTGCAGGTTTCCTCGGGTCTTGTGGTGGAGCGTGCTGGTGAGGTGCTGGGCTATGCGCTGATGCGCAAATTCGGCAAGGGCGTGGTCATCGGTCCGGTTGTCGCAGAGGATGACGCGATGGCGATGCAACTGGTGGCCCCGCTGATCCAACGCTGTGAGGGCATCTTTACGCGCTTGGATACGCCGCAGCAGAGTGAGTATTTCAAGGCATTTCTAGCGGCGGCGGGCATGGGTGTGCATGACACGGTGACGGAGATGCGGATCGGGCCCTCGCGGCGCTCTGAGTCCGGAGCGTTGACCTACGGTCTTGCATCGCATTCTCTGGGTTAGGGCGGCCAAACGGCTTCAGAGAGCGGTTTGCGTCAAGACAGGCGGTCCTTGAGCGCAAACCATTGGCCGACCAGAGGCAGGAACCAGGGCTGGCCGTTGTGCAGCGGGATGGCTGGCCAATCGAGACCGGCCAGCGGGTTGGTGTCTTCGCGTCCCAACGCCATATCGGCAAGCGCCTGCCCGATCAGTGTCGACATTTGTGCGCCGTGGCCCGAAAATCCCATGCCGTAGAGCATCCCATCCGCCTCGCCCGCGCGCGGAAAGCGGTCCTTGGTCATACCCACGAGACCGCCCCAGCAATACTCGATCTCGACGTCTTTGAGGTTTGGAAACAGCGCGGCTAGTCCGGCCCGCAAGATCGCCCCAGATTTGGCGTCGGAGCGTTGGTCAGACACCGCTGAAAACCTTGCCCTTCCTCCAAAGATCAGGCGATTGTCCGGCGAGAGGCGGAAATAATTGCCAATATTGAGGGAGGTCACATAGGTGCGGTTGCCGGGCAGGGTGGCGGCGACCTCTGCCCCGGTCAATGGCCGCGTTGCGATGATAAATGAGCCCACCGAAATGATCCGGCGCCGGAAGAAGGCGAGCGGGGCGCCGCGCACTGCGCCGGAATAGGCACCGGTGGCAACGATCACCCGCTCCGCCCGCAATGTGCCTTGGGGGGTCGTGATGTTCCATCCGCTGCCCGCGCGTGTACGGGCCGTCACAGGGGCGTTCTCCCAAATCCGCGCGCCATGTCGATGCGCGGCTTCGGCCAGACCGCTGACATAGCGACCCATGTGCATCATTGCGGATTTGCCGTACAGCATGCCGCCGTGAAACGCCTCGGGCTGGATTTCGGAACCGAGCTGGTCGCGGTCAAGCCAGCGGGTATCAGAGTCCACCTCGTTATGGATCAGTTCAAAATTGGCCTGCAGCGCCGCCACATGCGAGTGTTTGGAGGCCAGTTTCAACTTGCCAGAGCGGCGAAAGTCGCAGGATATGCCCTCTTCCGCAATCAAATCCTCGATCATGTCGATGGATCGGTCATAGGCTTTGTAGAGGCGGTGCGCGCGCTCTGCCCCAAGATGCGCCTTGGCGTCGGCATAGCCATGGGCGATGCCGTTGTTGAGATGGCCGCCGTTGCGACCCGATCCGCCTGCACCGATATGTGTGGCCTCAAGAAGGGCAACCTGCACGCCTTCGCGGGCAAGTTTGCGTGCCGCGTTGAGACCGGTAAAGCCGCCGCCGATCACGGCCACATCGAACTTTCCCTCAACTGGCCCGGCCTGGCCTTGGGCAAAGGGGGGCGCGCTGTCATGCCAATACGAGAGGTATTTCATTCTGGTCTCCTGACCTCAAAGGCCCACAACGGCGGCCAGACCCGAGATATCGGGAATCTCGGTATAGCCATAAAAAGGGTTCGCCGGCTCATGACCGCGATTGACCCATACCTTGTGCTTGATGCCCATGTCATGCGCGGTCATCAGATCGTAGCGAAAGCTGGAAGAGACATGCAGAATATCCTCCGGCCCGCAATTGAGCTGATCCAGCATGTACTCGAAGGCACGCATCTGCGGTTTGTAAGCCCCGGCGCTCTCAGCGGTGAAGACATGTGCAATAGGGGCACCAAGTTTCGCGATATTGTGCGGAATTTGATCATTCATCGCATTGGTCAGTGCCACCAACGGAATTTCTGTGGCGACCTTGGCCAATCCGGCGGGCACATCGGCGTTAGGCCCCCATGTCGGCACGCGAAGATAAATCTCCTCGGCAATCGCCGGGTCAAAGGCGATGCCATGACGCCTGCAGGTGCGTTCAAGGGAATTATGTACAACCTCGGCATAGGGTTTCCACGCTCCCAGCACCTCATCGAGCCGATAGGCAGAGAAATCCGCGATGAAGCTCTGCATCTTTTCCGGTGACAGGTGATCCGCGAAATGGTGTCGCGACGCCCCGGCCATGTCGTAGTAAATCATGGTGCCGTGGCAATCAAAGGTGATGAATTTGGGGCGAAAGGTCATTGCGGTCTCCGGTGTCTGAGTGTCCCGTTTATCCTTGACCGGTTCCGGCAACAGAGCTTGCCGCGTTTTCCGGTTTCAGAGCAGGAAATGTCGTATCCGCGCCGACGTTCGGCATGCTCTGCCGCTCTACACCCAAGATTGGTTCGGATTGCGGTGCCTCCTCAGGCAGGCTGGGTTGGTGGCTGCCATGGGCAGTCTTCCTAGCTCTGAAGGCACTCGAGTGACAGAATCCATATATAACCCCGTAAAGATGCTCGACCGATTGATCGGTTGTGCCACCATCGGCGACGCTACCAGGTCGGGCTAAAACCTCTCGGGCCATGCCGATGTTGTCTCGGCAACCGAGCCCGACTGGTGCGCTGAACACCGCAGATCATGCGGGCTTACCCACGCCTTGCAGAGCATATTGCCGCCCAAGGCGCGGTTTAGGGCATATATGCTGTGCTCACGCGCCTAGGCTGAGGCGAACAATGACGGACCTTAGACGATGACAGTGACGACACCTTCAATTCCGGATCACGCGATGCAGGCACTCGAGCTTGTGCCCTTTGCAAAAGAATACTTGCCCGGAGCGTTGCGCCTGTCGGCAGAGGCCGGCTGGCCACACCGCGCCGAAGATTGGGCCCTCAATCTGGCAGTGTCCGAGGGGGTCGTCGCGTTGGTTGGTGACGAGGTCATGGGCACCGCGCTCTGCACCAATTTTGGCGATGTGGCCGCGCTCAACATGATCATCGTTGATGCCCGCATGCGGGGCCGGGGGCTCGGCGCGCGGTTGATGGCGTGGATTATTGCCTGCGCTGGAGCGCGGGAATTACGACTGGTGGCGACAGTCGAGGGCCTGCCGCTCTATACCAAGCTCGGTTTCGTCGCGACGGGACGAATTGTGCAGCATCAGGGCACAGCGAGAGCTGCCGCACCATGTCAGTCAGTGTCAGACGGGCGCGCGGAAGACTGTGCCGCATTGGCCGCCATGGACATGGAGGCCTCAGGCATGTCGCGCGCGGCCTTGATCGCCCAGATCATTGAGCGGGCGCAGATATTGAGGACCGAAGGCGGCTTTGCGCTCTTGCGTGACTTCGGGCGGGGTCGCGTGCTGGGCCCGGTGGTGGCGCGGGATGCGGCGGGTGCGCGAGCGCTGATCGCTGAGGCCGCCACGCGCTGTGCGGGAACGTTTCTGCGGATTGATCTGCCCGAGGTGGTCGGCCTATCAGGCTTTGTTGAGGATCTGGGACTGACCCATGTGGGTGGCGGAACCGCAATGGTTTGTTCGGCACGAACGCAAAATCAAAGAGACTTCACAACTTATGGCCTCGTCTCGCAAGCACTTGGCTGAGCTTAACGGAGAGCAAAATGCTGACCAATTCGATTGCAGAGCTGGATCGCCAGCACTTGATCCATCCGGTATCGTCCTTTCGGGGACATGAGGCGCGAGGCGTGCGCCTGTTGAAATCGGGCAAGGGTGCGATCGTGACGGATGGCGAGGGGCGCGACCTGATCGACGGCTTCGCCGGGCTTTGGTGTGTGAATGCAGGTTACGGGCAAGAGAGCATCGTTGCCGCCGCCGCTGCGCAGATGCGCCAATTGCCCTATGCTACGGGCTATTTCGATCTCGGGACTGAGGCCCCGATCCGGTTGGCGGCTGCCTTGGCGGACCGAGCGCCGGGAGACCTGAACCATGTCTACTTCACGCTGGGTGGCTCGGATGCAGTCGATAGCACGATCCGGTTCATCCGGTACTATTGGCACAGCTTGGGTCAGCCCGACCGCGACCAGTTCATTTCGGTCGAGCAAGGCTATCACGGATCAAGCTCGCAGGGGGCGGGGCTGACGGCTCTGCCGGTGTTTCACGACGGATTTGGCCTGCCGTTTTCATGGCAGCACAAGATTTCGTCGCATTATGTCTATCGCAACCCGGTTGGGTCGGATCCGCAGGCGATTATTGATGCCTCTGTGGCAGAGTTGCGTGCAAAGGTGGCGGAGATCGGCAAAGACCGGGTTGCTGCCTTTTATGTCGAGCCGATCCAAGGCTCGGGCGGCGTTCTGGTGCCCCCCAAGGGATGGATCAAGGCGATGCGCGCGGTCTGTGCGGAATATGGCATTCTCTTTGTCGCAGATGAGGTCATCACCGCTTTTGGCCGTACCGGACCGCTCTTTGCTTGCGAGGATGAAGGAATCGTGCCGGATCTCATGACCACCGCCAAGGGATTGACCTCGGGCTATGTGCCGATGGGGGCGGTTCTGATGTCTGATCATGTTTATGAGACGATAGCTGATGGGGCCGGGTCCAAGGCGATTGGCCATGGGTTCACGTATTCGGCACATCCAGTCTCGGCGGCGGTCGCGCTGGAGGTTCTGGCGCTCTATGATGGTGGTCTGTTGGAGAATGGCCGCAAAATGGGCGCGCGACTTTTGCAAGGCCTGGGCACGCTGCAAGATCATCCGCTGGTCGGCGATGTGCGCGGGCGTGGCATGCTGGCGGCAATCGAATTGGTTACAGACAAAAAACTGAAAACCCCGTTGCCCGCGTCGGTCCAGCCCGCCACGCGGCTGTTTGACCGGGCTTGGGACAACGGACTGATTGTTCGGAGCTTTGCGCAAGGCATTTTCGGATACGCGCCGCCGCTGTGTTGCACAGCGTCAGAAATCGACGCCATCGTCGAGCGCACCCATGCGGTACTCGACCAGACGCTCGATGACCCCGATGTACGCGAAGCGTTGCGTTGATGGCGCTTTTGTTTCTCTCCTTGCCTGAGCGGGCTGCGGTCTGGGCACCGATTTTCGAGGCGGCTGGCGAAGAGATGGTGATTGGCGAGGCAGCGGTCAGCGATCCAACCGCAATCACCCATATCCTGTGTTGGCAACCGCCCAAGGATATTTCGCGCTATCCGAACCTCAAGATTCTGATCAGCAGCGGTGCCGGGGTGGATCAGATGCCCGCCTTGCCCGAGGGTGTTCAATTGTCACGCACTGTCGCCACGGGCATCGAAGAGATGGTGCGCGATTGGGTCGTGATGGCGGCCCTCATGTTGCACCGGGACATGCCCACCTATTTGAAACAGGCGGCTTGCGGCGACTGGCGTGTACATATGACCCGCAAGACAAGTGCCACCCGCGTCGGCGTCATGGGGCTCGGGCGGATCGGAAAACTGGCGGCGCGGACATTGGCTGATCTTGGGTTCCAAGTCGCAGGCTGGAGCCGCTCTGGCGCCCCGGTCGAGGGGATCGAGGTCTTTGGTGGCGCTGATCTTGGCGCGTTCCTCGGGCGCACGGATCTCTTGATCTGCCTCTTGCCGCTCACGCCCGAGACGCAGGGCCTGATGGACACCGAATTTCTGGCGCGTCTGCCGCGCGGAGCGATGCTGGCCCATGCCGGGCGCGGTGCTCAGTTGGATATGACCGCGCTTAGGCACGCGCTGGACGCAGGGCAGATTTCAGCGGCGATGCTGGATGTCACAGACCCCGAGCCGCTTCCGCAAGATCACTGGGTCTGGGCCGATCCCCGCGTGATCGTGACACCGCATGTCGCATCGGAAACCGATCATGCCGAAGGGGCAGAGCATGCGTTGGCTGTGATCCGCGCCACACGCGATGGCCTTGCACTTCCCGGCTTGGTCGATCCTCGGCGGGGGTATTGAGGTCGGACGCTTTGCGCGACGTGTTATGCGGCGCAACGGCTTAAAATAGAAGAATCTGCCGCCACCTCCGCCAGTTTCGGCATTTCGTCAAGGGATTTTGGGGAGATGCTGAAGACAAGACATAGTCGAAAACGATGCACAATCTGCATGAGGCCTTGAGACAAATATTCGGATGCGTGGATCTACGCGGCAGGTTGGCCGGTTCGTCACGGGCAGGATTCGGGAAGGGAGTATTGACATGGCAGTCGAGACAGATGTGAAACCGCTGACCGGGTTCGACTATATGACCTTTGATGTGGTTGGCACGCTGATTGATTTTGAGGCCGCGATCACAGATGCGCTGACCATGATTGCTGAAGCTGAGGGCGTCGACTTGGACGCCGAAGCGGTTCTCGCGGTCTATCGGGATGCGCGCTACGAGGCGAATGCCGGTCTCTTTCCCGATGATCTGGGCCGGTGTTACGCCCGCATAGCCGCAATCTTCGGCCTGCCGGATACGTCAGAATACCGCCAGGCGATGATTGACGCAGTCGGCGAGGCAAAGCCCTTTGCGGATAGTGTCGAGGCGCTGAAACGGCTGGGGCGGCATTACAAACTGATTGCCATGACAAATGCGCAGCGTTGGGCGTTCGAGAAATACGAGGCCAAGCTGGGACATCCTTTCTGGGCAGGGTTCACCACCGATGACACTGGCACGGAAAAGCCCGACCCCGCCTATTTCCATCACGTCTTTGCCGTCGTCGAGCAGACCGGCGGCAGCAAAGATCGCATTCTGCACACCGCGCAGAGCCAGCATCACGACATCGGCATTTCACGCAAATTGGGCATGACGAATGTCTGGATTCAGCGCCGCCATGGGCAAGCGGGCTATGGCGGCACCATCGAGCCCAAGGAATACACTGAACCGGATTACCATTTTCACGCATTGATCGAATTGGCCGAGGCGACAGACAAAGCCTTTGATGTGTGAACCCGAGCGGACCTGACGCGGCACACAAGACTGCGCAGGTTCATCAACCTTCAACAGGGAACTGTGACATGACAAAGAACAGCACAACCAACTGGACCCATCGCGATGACGCGATGGTTGAACATATGATCCGTCGGGGTGCGACGCGCCGCGATCTCTTGCGGATGCTGATGGCCTCGGGCGTTGGTATGGTGGCAGGCAGCTCATTGCTGCTGCGCGCCTCTCAGGCTTTTGCCGCCACCCCGGTAAGCGGCGGGACCCTCAAAGCGGCGGGTTGGTCCTCTTCAACCGCCGATACGCTTGATCCGGCCAAGGCCTCGCTCTCGACCGATTATGTTCGCTGCTGCGCCTATTACAATCGCCTGACCTTTCTCGATGAGGCCGGCGCGGCACAGATGGAACTGGCGGACGAGTTCGTGACCGATGATGCGCAGACTTGGGAGATCAAGCTCAAGTCCGGCGTCACCTTCCATGATGGCAAGGCGCTGAGCGCAGATGATGTCGTCTATTCCATGAAGCGCCATCTGGATGAGGCCGTAGGTTCCAAGGCCAACTCGATCGCCAAACAAATGATCGAGATTTCCAAGCTGGATGATCTGACGGTCAAGATCGTGCTCTCGGCCCCCAATGCCGACCTGCCGACCATCCTGTCGCTGCATCACTTCATGATCGTCGCTGATGGCACCACCGATTTCAGCACTGCGAATGGCACAGGGGCCTTTGTCAGCGAAGTGTTTGAGCCGGGCGTGCGATCAGTCGGTGTGAAAAACCCCAATTACTTCAAGTCGCAAGGCGCCTATCTCGACAGTTTCGAGTTCTTCGCCATTCCCGACAACAACGCGCGGGTGAATGCGCTTTTGTCGGGGGATATCCACCTTGCCGCAGCCGTCAACCCGCGCTCCATGCGAATGCTGGAAGGACAAGAGGGCGTGCAGACCTCGATCAGCACCTCCGGCAACTACACCAATCTTAATATTCGCCTTGATACTGAACCGGGTGCCAAACTCGATTTTATCGAGGGGATGAAACATCTCATCAACCGGGAAATGATCCAGAAATCGGTGTTGCGCGGTCTGGCACAGATCGGCAATGATCAGCCGGTTTCCTCTGCCAACCGCTATCATAACCCGAATCTCAAGCCGCGCGATTTTGACCCGGAAAAGGCCAAGTTCCATTTTGAAAAGGCGGGTCTCCTAGGTGTGGAAATCCCGATTGTCGCCTCTGATGCGGCCTCGTCTTCGGTCGATATGGCAACGGTTGTGCAACAGGCTGGGGCAGAGATCGGCATGAACCTGACGGTTGATCGGGTGCCGTCGGACGGATACTGGTCGAACTACTGGCTCAAGGCACCGGTACATTTCGGCAACATCAACCCCCGCCCGACGCCAGACATCCTGTTCTCGCTGCTCTATTCCTCGGACGCACCCTGGAACGAGAGCCAGTATAAATCCGAGAAGTTCGACACCATGATGGTTGAGGCGCGCGGCGCGCTGGATGAAGAAAAACGCACGGCTATCTACTGGGAGATGCAGGAAATGATCGCCAATGAGGCAGGCACGATCATCCCAGCCTATATCTCGAACGTCGATGCCCTGTCGACCAAGTTGGGCGGATTGAAAGCAAACCCGCTGGGCGGCATGATGGGCTATGCCTTTGCCGAATATGTCTGGCTCGACGCCTGATCCCAAGACAAGGACTGGCCCCGCCCCCAAAAGGGGCGGGGCTGTGGCTGACCACATCCATCAATGAGGTGCGGATTGCGACTATCAAACTTGCCATGGGTCTTGGTCCTTCAGCGGCTTGGCATTGCGGTGCTGACACTGATCATCGTGTCGTTTGCAGTGTTCTTTGCGACTGAACTTTTGCCTGGAGACGTCGCTGAGATCCTCTTGGGTCAGGCCGCCACCCCCGAGGCAGTGGCGGGGTTGCGCTCTGCAATGGGGCTGGATGAGCCAGCGGTTTCCCGGTTTCTCGACTGGCTGATCGGGCTGGCGCGGGGGGACATGGGCATCTCTTACGTGAACAATATCGAGGTGGCCGAACTGGTTGGCGGGCGGCTGGTGAATTCCCTGCGGCTGGCCGCTGTGACGACCGCCGTTTCCGTGCCGATTGCGCTCTGCCTCGGGATTGGTGCGGCGATGTGGCGGGGTTCGCTCTTTGATCGCGTTGTGTCGGTGATGACGATTTCGGTGATTTCTGTCCCCGAGTTCATGGTGGCGACACTGGCGGTTCTGATCTTCTCGGTTTGGTTGGGATGGCTTCCTGCGCTCAGCTTTGGCGCCAATGTCGACTCGCTCTCGGCGATGCTCAAGGCCTATGCCATGCCGGTGATTACCTTGTCCTTTGTCGTGTCAGCGCAGATGATCCGCATGACCCGCGCTGCGGTCATTGACACGATCAACACGCCCTATGTCGAGATGGCGCTGCTCAAGGGGGCGTCACGATCCCGCATGGTGCTGCGTCATGCCTTGCCCAATGCGCTTGGACCGATTGCCAATGCGGTGGCGCTGTCGCTCAGTTATCTGGTGGGCGGGGTCATCATCGTCGAGACTATTTTCAACTATCCAGGTGTGGCGAAACTAATGGTGGATGCGGTTTCGACCCGTGATCTGCCCCTTATTCAGTCCTGTGCCATGATCTTTTGTGTCAGCTACCTGAGCTTGATCACCTTGGCGGACATGATTGCCATTCTGTCAAATCCGAGGTTGCGGCAATGAAGCGAGAACACCCGATCGCCGCATCGCAACCTGAGCGAAATGCCCGCGGCTATACCTTTGGCTGGGTGGGACGCATTGGCCTCTTGATCATCCTCTTCTGGGCGCTGGTCGCTCTGATCGGCCCCGCGCTTGCGCCTTATCCGCCGGGAGAAATTGTGGATTGGGACTATTTCGGCCCCGTCAGCGGCAAATACTGGATGGGGACGGATTATCTTGGCCGAGACATATTCTCGCGGATTCTGATGGGCGCACGCTATACCGTCGGCATTGCGTTCTGTGCCGTAGTGCTTGCCTGTACTGGTGGCGTCTTTATGGGGATGATCGCGGCTGTCATGGGCGGCTGGTTCGACATGATCCTGTCGCGGTTACTGGATGCTTTCAACGGCATCCCGTCGCTCCTGTTTGGCCTGGTGGTCGTGGCTGCGGTCGGATCGTCGATTCCGGTTCTGGTGCTGACGCTCGCGGCGATTTACATGCCCGGTTCCTACCGGTTTGCGCGGGCATTGGCGGTCAATGTCAACACGATGGATTTTGTCACCGTGGCTCGGGCACGCGGCGAACAGACCGGATATCTGATCTTGCGCGAGATATTCCCTAATATTCTTGGCCCGGTGTTGGCAGATCTTGGCCTTCGCTTTGTCTTTATCGTGCTGGTGCTGTCCGGACTGTCTTTTCTCGGCCTCGGGGTGCAGCCCCCTTATGCTGATTGGGGCGCATTGGTGCGGGAGAACATCGAAGGTCTGAGCCTTGGGGCACCGGCGGTGATCTTTCCGTCGATTGCCATCGCCTCACTGACCATCTCGGTCAACATGCTGATCGACAACCTCCCCAACAAAATACGTGACAGGAGGGAATGATGACCGATGCGCCACTTGTAACAGTCCGGGATTTGCGGATCGGGGCCACCACGGATTCAGGCCGAAAGGTGGAAATCATCAAGGACGTGAGCTTTGATGTCGCACCGGGTGAGATCGTCGCGCTGATTGGCGAATCCGGTTCTGGCAAGACAACCATTGCTTTGTCGCTGATGGGACATACGCGGAGCGGCTGCGACATCACCGGCGGCACGATCACCCTCGGGGAGGACACCGTTACCGCGATGACCGAGCGAGGACGCGCGCGCTTGCGGGGCACCAAAGTGTCTTATATCCCACAATCGGCGGCAGCGGCATTCAACCCGTCAAAGCGGATCATGGATCAGGTGACGGAGATCAACGCCATTCACAGGCTCATGCCGCGCAGCGCGGCCGAGGCCAAGGCCGTTGAACTCTTTCGCGCCCTTGCTCTGCCAGAGCCCGAGACAATTGGCGAGCGTTACCCACATCAGGTGTCGGGCGGGCAGTTACAGCGCCTCTCGGCGGCGATGGCGCTGATTGGGGGGCCAAGTCTTGTTATTTTCGATGAACCAACAACCGCGCTCGATGTGACCACGCAAATCGAGGTTTTGCGCGCCTTCAAGTCGGTCATGCAAGCGGGCGGCATTGCCGGGGTCTATGTCAGCCATGATCTGGCGGTCGTGGCGCAAATCGCGGATCGAGTGATTGTGCTGCGCGGTGGCGAGATACAAGAGGAAGGCCGCACAGATCAAATTCTGCGGTCGCCCACCCATGCCTACACCAAGCAGCTTGTCGCCGCGTTCGATCCGGTGCCGCATGCGTCCGTTGCGGCAGAGACGGGCGTATCCGCCAAACCGCCCATTCTAGAAGTAACCAATCTGCATGCGGGTTATGGCGCTATTCACAACGGAGAGCCTACGTTCAAGATCCTCAAGAACATCAATTTTCGTCTGGAGCGCGGGCGCAATATGGGCGTTATCGGCGAGTCCGGGTCCGGCAAATCGACCCTCGCGCGCGCCATAGCGGGAATTTTGCCACCCTATCAGGGGACTATCCTGCTGGATGGTCAAGAGATGCGTGGCGCGCTCAAGGGCCGCTCCAAGGACGAATTGCGCCGCGCCCAGATCGTGTTCCAATTGGCCGATACAGCCCTCAACCCGGCCCATTCCATAGGAAATATTCTGGGCCGCCCCCTGACCTTTTACCACGGACTGAAGGGGGCTGCCCGCGAAGCGCGGGTGATCGAACTGCTCGACATGGTGCATTTGCCCGCCACGATGCGTCACCGCCTTCCGGGCGAATTGTCAGGCGGGCAAAAGCAGCGGATTAATCTCGCCCGCGCGCTTGCCGCCGAACCCGAGCTGATCCTTTGCGACGAAATCACTTCGGCGCTCGATACCGTGGTCGCGGCAGCGATCCTCGATTTGCTCAAGGAATTGCAACAGGGTCTCGGCCTCAGCTATCTGTTTATCAGCCACGATCTTTCGACGGTCGAGGCGATTTGCGACGATGTTCTGGTCATGCTGATGGGGGAGGTCGTCGAGGCACTGCCCGCGGCCGATATGTCCGAACAGGCGACCCATGCCTATTCGCGGCTGCTTATCTCGTCGGTGCCGCGACTTGATACCGGATGGCTCGCGGGGCTGGAGCAAGACCCGGCACTGGTTGCTCAATTCGCCAAACGGTGACGTGCAATCTTAGACCTTGTCCGCAAAAAGACGGGTCAGGGGAATCTGGGTTTTCACAAAGGGCGTCTTGATCACGACAAAGCTGAAATACTTGTCGATCCCCACGTCCCGATCAATCAGCGCCTCAATGATGTCCTGATAATCGGTGATGCTGGCGGTCACGAATTTCACGAGATAATCATAGCCGCCCGACACGAGGTGGCATTCAACACAACTGTCGATCTTCTCCAACGCCTCTTGAAAGCGGGCAAAGTCGATCTGGCGATGGTTCTTGAGGGTGAACTCTGTAAATACCGTCAGGGTCTCACCCAATTTGGCCACGTCGATCTTGGCGGTGTAGCCGGTGATATATCCCGCCTGCTGCAGTTTCTTGACGCGGATCAGGCAGGGTGACGGGGACAAATGCACCAGATCGGCCAACTCGACATTCGTGATCCTGCCGTTGCGCTGCAACTCGGCGAGGATCCTTACGTCGATCCGGTCAAGTTTGTAGCCAGATGTCATACTGTCACCTTCTTAGGTCGCACGGCCGTTTCCTTTCTGTGAAAGCCAGCGGGATCATCAAGTCAACTACATTCGACAGGAAATGCCGCCAAGCCCTGGTGATCCGGCACAAGCATCTGAGCACATTGGCTTAGGCTCTGGGAAACAATTGGAGGATTCAATGCGCGCCCCCCTGATCCAGATCGGCACCGGCACAACCCTGCCAGATCATGCCGATTGCGTTGTGATTGGCGCAGGTATTGTCGGTGTCAGCGCGGCCTATTGGCTGGCACGCGCCGGGCAAAGCGTCGTTCTTCTGGAAAAGGGCCGTGTTGGGGCGGAACAATCCAGCCGCAATTGGGGGTGGTGCCGTCAGCAAAATCGCGACGCGCGCGAATTGCCGCTGTCCACGGTCAGTCTGCGGCTTTGGGAAGAGATGGCTGAGGACATTGGCGAGGATCTGGGGTTTCGCCGCTGCGGGCTTCTCTATCTCTCGGATGATCCCGCAGAGATTGACGGCTGGGCCAGATGGGGCCGCTTTGCACAGGGCGAAGGCGTGGATACGCGCATGTTGACCGCAGCTGAGGCCACCGGCCGGGGGCACACCACGGGTAAGCCTTGGGCCGGCGGTGTGTGGTCGCCCACCGATGGCACCGCCGATCCCTCGCGTGCTGCGCCGTTGATCGCCAAAGGTGTCCTGCGGCATGGCGGCACCGTGCTCCAATCCTGTGCGGCGCGGGGCATCGAGACTTCGGGTGGCGCGGTCTCGGCGGTCATCACAGAGCGTGGTGTGATCCGGACCAGGAATGTCGTGCTGAGCGGCGGCGCCTGGGCTGCAAGTTTTCTGCATCAATCCGGAATCAGTTTTCCTCAGGCTTCGGTGCGTAGTTCGATCCTGTCGGTGGCTCCGGGTGCAGAGGGCCTGCCGGCGGCATTGCATACCTCTTCCGTATCGGTCACCCGGCGTGGTGATGGCGGCCATACATTGGCCATATCGGGGCGCGCGAACCTTGATCCGACACCGGGGGCAATTCTTGGCGCGCGCCACTTTTTGCCGATGTTCGCCAGCCGATGGCGGGCCCTGTCGCCCGGTGGGCCGCAGGCGTGGCAGGCCGGGTTCGAGACGCGGCGCAAATGGGCGCTGGATCGGCGAACCCCAATGGAAGAGATGCGTATTCTTGATCCGCGCCCTTCGGAGCGCCTGATCTGGGAAACCCTGCGCCGAGCGCGCGCCTTGCTGCCCGCCTTGCAGGATGTGCCGGTGCAGGCGACATGGGCGGGTTACATTGACAGCACCCCTGACGGCGTGCCTGTGATTGACGCGGACATCGGCATAGGCGGGCTGACGCTTGCAGCGGGCCTGTCGGGCCATGGGTTCGGCATCGGGCCGGGGGTTGGGCATCTAGTGGCCGATTTGCTGCTGGGGCGCGCGCCCATCACGGAAACCGCGCAATATCGGCTGGCGCGCTTTAATGCGTCGCAATGGGGAAAGGTGGCGGGATTCTGAGGTCATCTGGCAAAACGCGAGATATGGAACGGGACAAGCCGGGTCTCGCACCGCCCCGTTGCGATCAGCTCTGCCAGAGCATCGCCGACCCCCGGTCCCAGTTGAAACCCATGACCGCAAAAGCCAAAGGCATGAAACAGGCCGGGTTGGGTGCCCGAGGGCCCAATGACGGGCAAGCCGTCGTCGACATAACCCTCGCAGCCCGACCATTGGCGTATGATTGCCACATCACGGAGTGCGGGCAGCAAGCGAACCACCGAGCGCAGTTGCGCCGCCAATGCGCCCGGATTAACAAACGCATGACCTGGGTCGAGCGCGACGGGCACGCGCGGCACCCCACCGCCAAAGACGATGTTGCCGCGCTCGACCTGTCGCAGATAGCTGCCATGCCCGCCCGACCACATGCCGACCACCGGCAGGATACGGTGCGGCAGGGGTTCGGTTACGCCCATCTGCGGCCCATAGGACGCAAGCGGCACCGGCTCTTTGAATTGCGCGGCGATGCCTGCCCCCCATGCCCCGGCACAGTTGAGCAAGATGGCGCTCTCAAACATGCCCCGGCTGGTCTGAACGGCGAATCCCGCATCGGTTGCGTGCACAGAAGCGACGAGCGTGTGAGGCATGACCTCTGCACCAAGTCGTGCTGCGGCATCTGCAAAGGCAGGGGCGACAAGGCGCGGGTTGGCCGATCCATCCTCGGGCGAGAACGATGCGCCGATGGCATCCTGCCCGAGGCCCGGATAACGGCGTTGGAGGTCTGTGGCGCCCAACTCCTCGATCTCCAGCCCCCAAGGGCGTGCATCCGCCGCATAGCGGCGCATCTCGCTGCGTCCGTCCGCGTCAAAGATCAGCCGAAGATGGCCCGTTGCACGAAACTCCACATCGCGTCCAAGCATCTGCTCCGCATCCCGCCAGAGGGCAAGCGATCTGTGCGCAAGGGGCAGTTGCGGCAGATAGCGTCCGGTCCTGCGGATATTGCCAAACGAGGCGATTGTCGCCCCGGCCCCAATTGGGCCGCGTTCTATGAGACGGGCGCGGATACCGCGACGCGCGAGGAAATACGCGGCAGAGCATCCCATCAAGCCTCCACCCAGAATGGTCACATCCATTCCGCTCTCCTGTCCCATCCGCGCCGTGGAGATTATAAGACGCCAATTCAGGCCGCGCGGTCAAAGACGGGAAAGGAATGCGCCCATAAGTCCAACCTATGGAGGTGCCATGCGCGCGCGTCAGCTTGAAGTCTTTACTGCCGTAATGCGGGCAGGAACCGTAACAGAGGCGGCGCGGATGCTGCACATCTCGCAACCGGCGCTGAGTCAGATATTGCTCCATTGCGAGGATGAGCTTGGGTTTCGCCTCTTTGACCGCGAGAAAGGCCGCCTGCGGCCAACCCCGGAGGCGATCGAGCTCTATCCCGAGGCAGAGCGGCTCTTTGCCGGTCTCGAAGGCTTGCGCCGCAAGACGCAGGATTTGCGGCTGGGGCGGGCTGGGCTGGTCCGGGTCGGGGCCTCGGCCCCTCCGGCCATGGCGATCCTGCCCACGGTAATGGCGCGGTTTCGGACACACCATCCGGATATCCTCTTGCGCTCCAACGTGGCACCGATTGCTGCGTTGGTTGCGATGCTCAGGGCGGGCGATACTGCGTTCGCGCTGGCGCTCGACGATCATCTGCCGCCTGACATTGACGTTGAACCGATGGGGACGACCGGATTTTGTTGTCTTATGCGTCGGGACAATCCGCTGGCTGAGAAAGACCAGATAACTTTTGCCGATCTCGAGGCGGAAATGGTGATCTCTTATCGGGGCGCCACCCGCCCCTATGATGAGTTGGATCAGGCCGCGCGTCGGGCGCAGGTGCGTTTCCTGCCCGAGTTGGAAATAGACGTGTCCATCACGGCGGTCGGATTTGTGCAGGCGGGGCTTGGGGTGGCCGTTGTCGATGCGTTGCTGCCTTGGGGGCAGTTCGAGGGCATCATGGTGCGTCCACTGGCGGGATCTCCTAGTCTGCCGCTCTCGCTCTTGACCCTGCGCGGAACGGTGTTGTCCCGAGCAGAAGATATGTTGCGCGCGCAGATCCGCAGCGTCTGTCGGGAGATACTATAAGCCGCGCTTATGCGTGGGCCAGCCATGCGTCTTGGACCGCTGGGCGATTTTCTGGTCCGATTGAGGCCAAGGATAACCCCAGCAAAAAGGCAGGACCAACATGGATGGCACGAGCCCCCCGCAGACGGCCGAGGCAGATTGGAAGATCGGCGTCGATATCGGCGGCACCTTCATGGATTTCTGCGCCTTCGAGACCCGCTCGGGACGGATCGCATCACTCAAAGTGCTGACAACGCCCGATGATCCGGGTGCCGAACTTTTGACCGGGCTCGACCTCTTGGCCAAGCGCGAGGGGCTGGACCCCGCCGCGATCACCCGGTTCGTGCATGGCACCACCGTGGGTATCAATACGATCATTCAGCGCAAGGGTGCAAAGCTCGCTTTGATCACCAACGTCGGCTTCGAGGATGTGATCGAACTGGCGCGTTTGCGGATGCCCGAGATGTATTCGCTTTTTTGCCATAGACCAGAGCCGCTGATCCCGCGCGACCGAATCTTTGGCATCGGCGCTCGTTTGCGTTCAGACGGTTCCGAGACCTTCTCCCCGGATATCACGGAAATCACGCGTGCGGTTGAGGCCGCACAGGCAGTCGGGGCCGTGGGGATCATCGTCGCTCTGCTGCACAGTTGGCGGGACGGAGCACAGGAACAGGCGATCAAGGCGGAGATCGAGAAACGGGCGTCGGATCTGTTTGTCTTCACCTCAGGCGAGGTCTGGCCCGTCATCCGTGAATATGAACGGACGTCCACGGCGATCCTCAACGGCTATGTGCATCCGCGTGTCGCAGGCTACCTTGGCGCGCTTGAAGAGCGATTGACGCTAAGAGATGTTCCGGCGCGCGCCCTGCTTACCAAGTCGAACGGCGGCGTGATGACGGCCAGCGAAGGCCGCCGCGATTGTGTCTCAATGCTGCTCTCCGGCAGCGCTTCAGGGGTGATGGGGGCGGCATGGCTGGCGCGGCAGGCCGGAGAACGGCATGTCCTGACCCTCGACATCGGCGGCACATCGGCGGACTTCGCCCTAATCGTCGATGGCGCGGTGCAATTCGGCTCTGACGAGAAGATCGGGGAATTTCCGCTGCATATCCCGTCGGTGTCCGTCAGTTCTATAGGGATCGGTGGCGGTTCCATTGCCGCGGTCGACGCGCAGGGCGTGCTGCGGGTGGGGCCTGACTCTGCCGGTTCCTTGCCGGGCCCTGCCTGTTACGGGCGCGGCGGCACCGCCCCCACGGTGACGGATGCGATGGTGGTCTGTGGCTGGCTGGGTCATTCCGGCATGGCCTATGGACAGTTGCAGATGGATGTGGGGCGCGCCCGAGCGGTTGTGGGCGATCTGGCCCTGAAACTGGGGCGGCAGATCGAGGAAACCGCCCAGGCCATTCTCGATATCGCCGTGTCCGAGATGTTCGTCGAAGTGGAAAAGCTGTCCTCGCGCGCAGGTGTTGATCTGCGGGATTTTGTTCTGATGCCCTTCGGCGGTGGTGGCCCGATGCTGGGCGCGTTTCTGGCACAAGAGCTTGGGTTGGCCCGCGTCATGGCGCCTCGTTGGCCAGGTGTCGTCTCGGCTTTGGGCGGGTTGGTCGCGGACCTGCGGGGCGATTTCATCCGCACGGTCTTTGCCGAGTTGGACGAACAGACTGTAGGAGCGCTCAGACAGGTGTTTCAGGACCTCAGCCAAGAGGGGCGCGCATGGCTGGTCTCGCAGGGGCATCGGGGCGCGGCTGACCTAATCCTGTCGGCGGATATGCGCTATACAGGTCAGAGCTATGAGATTGAGGTGATGCTGGACTCAGACTGGCTGGCAGAACCCGCGAGCATTGCCGAGGCGTTTCACGACACGCACCACCGCATCTATGATTTCGCGGATCCGGGCGCGCGGATCGAGATCGTCAATCTGCGCCTGTCGGCGGTGGGGGCGGGCCCCAAGCCCGAGTTCCCTACAGTGCCGGGCATTGGTCAAACGGTTGCACCTGCGCGAGAGGTTCAGGTGTTTCACGGTTGCTGGCGCGCGGTGCCGCTTTTCGAGCGAGCATCGCTTGCGAAAGGGGGTACATTCGACGGCCCTGCCATTGTGGCGCAGGAGGATACCACCTTTGTCATCCCCGCCGGGACCAAGGCCCGAGTCGACGACCATCTGAATATTCACCTCAGCCTGACGGAGCGCACCGATGTTTGACCGAATGACCCTGCAGGTGCTGGCCAACCACGCCCGTGCCGCTGCCGAGAATATGGCCCATACCCTGCACCGCACCGCACACTCGGCTTTTGTCAAGGAAACACAGGACTTTACCGTCATGCTGATGGACCGGCAGGGCGATACCTTTGCCGTGCCGATGGAACTGGGCGCGACATGGTATCCGGGGCTGACCTATGGTCGGGTCATCGACATGGTGGGCGATTACCGTCCCGGCGATGTGGCCTTTACCAACGATCCCTATTCCGGTCATGTTGCAACCCATGCCCCCGACACGCATCTGTGGAAGCCGGTCTTTGTCGAGGGCGAAATCGTCGCCTGGACGGGCGGGCATATCCACAACACGGATATGGGTGGGGCTGTGCCTGCCTCGCTGTCGCGCTCGCTGACCGAGATCCATCAGGAAGGCATACGTTTCCCGCCGATGAAGCTGGTGCGAGAGGGCAAATTTGACGATATGATCCTGCGGATCATGGAGACGAACGTCCGCAAACCTTCGTTAAATATTGGCGATATCAAGGCCTTGGTCGGCGCGCTCAACACCGGGGAACGCAAGGTTCACGCGATGATCGACCGATTTGGCCGCCAAGGATTTCTCGATGGTGTGGCGGCGCTCAAGGATCAGGCCGAGGCGCAGGCGCGGGCAATCCTGTCGGAGATTCCCGATGGTGAGTATATCTTTGCCGATTATGCCGATGAAGACAGCGATCATGCCAACCCTTGTCGGCTTAAGCTGAGCCTGCGGATCAAGGGCGATAGCGCCGTTCTGGATTTTACCGGATCGGACCCGCAATTGGGCTCGTCGCTCAACGTGCCTTCGGGGGGCGATCCACGGCATACGATCCTGTTGGTGGGGGTTTATTATGTGCTCTACACGCTCAATCCGCGCATCCTGCTCAACACTGGTTTGACCCGGCCATTTAGCTGCATCGCACCGGAAGGCACGGTTCTCAACCCCGTGGCCCCGGCGGCGGTGGGTATGCGGTCCCTAACCTGTGCGCGGCTACGGTCGGTGATTTTTGGGGCATTTGCGCAGGCGATACCGGAGCGAATGCCAGCCGCACCGGCCGGAAATAACTGTATAATCAACGTGATGACCCGTGATGAACGCAGCCAGAAGACGGTCATTGCGGCAGTCAATCCGGTGGTCGGTGGCGGCGGGGGAATGCCGCATCGCGATGGCACCAACGGATCGGGGGCGGATGCGGCCTATCTCAAGAATACCCCCATCGAGATCACTGAAACCGAAGTGCCGGTCGAATTTCTGCGCTATGGGCTGGCGCGGGACAGCGGCGGGGCGGGACGTTGGCGGGGTGGATTGGCGACCGAGATGGCGTTTCGGGTCTTTGCCCCCGACACCCGGATCACGGCGCGCAATCGGGACCGATCGTTCTTTCGCCCTTGGGGTATTCTTGGGGGATGCGCGGCGGGCCTGTCGGATATGGTGGTCAATCCGGGCGCGGCGGACGAGCGGCGGTTGGGCAATGTCGATACGGCGGTGTTGCAGCCGGGGGATGTGTTGCAGATCCGATCCGCCGGTGGCGGCGGGCGCGGTGCGCCGCAAGAGCGCGAACCGTGGCGCGTGGCGCGGGATGTCACCTGCGGCTATGTATCTGTTAATGCTGCATATAATGACTACGGCGTGGTGATGGACGGGGCGCGGGTGGATGAGGATGCGACGGTGAGGCGGCGTGCTAAACTACCGCGTCATGATGGGCCATTCCACTTTGGGCCCGAGCGAGAGAGGTATGAACGCCGCTGGACGCCGGAGGCGTATAACCGGCTGACCGGGATTCTGATGGGTCTGCCGGTTCACTGGCGGTTCTTCACCAAGACGGAAATCTTCCGACGCATGACAGAGGGGCGGGTTGGGCGAGCGGGGGTTGAGCAAGCCTTCTCCGAAACCTGTCTGCGGTTTCCAGACTTGCCGCGTCCCTTAGAGGTTGCAGAGGCGGCGGAATGAGCGGTGTGGGGCGGTTTCTACGGCTGGCCGAGGAGGGGCGGGTGTCGGTGGTGTTCCACTTTGACGGGGAAATTACGATTGCAAAACAAGGTGATACGGTCATAACCGCGATCCTGATGTCAGGGCAATCTCTCAGACCTTCGGACAGCGGGCCAGAGCACCGTGCCGGGTTTTGCCTCATGGGGGCGTGTCAGGATTGCTGGATCTGGCAGGAGAGCGGACCGCGTTTGCGGGCCTGCACCACTGAAATCATTGACGGAATGCGCCTAACGTCTAAGGCCCCAGTGGGGTGGCCCGATCTGGAGCGGTCGCGATGAGCCGGGTTTTGATCGTTGGTGCGGGGCCTGCGGGGGTGCGGGCAGCAGAAACTCTGGTGCAGGCGGGGCTGCGTCCGGTGGTGGTTGATGAGGGTCTGCGCGCCGGTGGCCAGATCTATCGACGTACGTTTGTGCGGTCAGAGCGTACGTCCCGAACGCTCTATGGGGCAGAAGCCGACAAGGCCGAGGCGGTGCATGCGGTGTTTGACCGTTTGGTGGCTGATGATCACGTGAGGTTTCACAGTCAAACCTCGGTCATCGCCCTGCAAGACGGGGTGGCCTATCTCTTGGGTCCAGAGGGCGCCATAACGTTTGCCTATGACCGCCTGATCCTCGCGACCGGGGCGATGGACCGGGTCATGCCGCTGCCGGGCTGGCAGGGGGCGGGGGTCTATACCCTTGGGGCGGCGCAGATTGCGCTCAAGTCGCAGGGCGTGGCGCTGGGGCGTCGGATGGTGCTGGCGGGATCGGGGCCGCTGCTGACACTTGTCGCGGTGCAATTGATCAAGGCCGGGGGCCGGGTCGAGGCGGTGCTGGATACTGCGCCCCTACGTACGCAGCTGCGGGGCGGCTTGGGCATGGCGCTTGCGCGGCCTTGGGTGACGTTGCGCGGCGCGATGATGCGCGCGGGGTTGGGGCGGCGCTATCATGCTGGGGTGCGGCTTGACCGGATCGAGACGGATGCGACCGGTCCGGTGGCCTTGCATTGGCGCAATGCGCGGGGAGAGGCGCGGTCGAGCCCTTGTGACGCGGTGGCGCTCGGCTGGCATCTGCGGGCCGAGACCCATCTGGCGGATCTGGCGGGGGTCTCGTTCGAGTGGAATGCGGTCTATGCCCAATGGCTTCCGAAGAGTGACGAGATGGGGCGCGCGGCAGAGGCGGTCTATCTCGCTGGAGATGGCGCGCGCCTCTTGGGGGCGGATGCGGCAGAGAGTGCCGGGAGAGTGGCGGCAACGGCCTGTTTGAGGGATATGGGACGCCCGGCGAGTGATCTGGCACCAGACCTGCGCCGCTTGCGTCGGTTGGCGCGGTTTGCCGCATCCCTGCAACGTGCCTTTCCCTGGCCTGCGGAGATGGCGCGCGCGCTACCGGATGACACCGTGCTGTGTCGTTGCGAGGGGATCAGTGCCGGGGCATTGCGGGCGACGGTCGACTTGTCGGGACCAGAGGCGAACCGCGCCAAGTCCCTGAGCCGGGTTGGCATGGGGCGCTGTCAGGGGCGCTATTGCCAATTGGCGGCGGCAGAAGTGATCGCGGGCCAAGCGGCCATGCCGGTGTCCGAGGTTGGACGATTGCGCAGCCAGCCGCCGGCCAGGCCCGCGCCAGTCAGTGCGTTTCTCGGGCGGTGAGGGTCAGTGCCACATAGGTCCGCTGTTCTCCGGCCACCTACAGCGTTTCGACTTAAAGTCCTGATTTTTGACGTGCCCGCTTGGGACGTCGCGCCCTCGGCGCTCCATTATTGCCAGATCGTTGTCCTGCCGATCTGAGCGGTCGTTCGGTGCGTGACACGAGGAGGGCGGTAGCGGACAGAGATTCTATTCGCTACATAGACGCGAAGGTCTGTTCTGAGTGCCTTTGCGGATCTTCGGCGCAAGCTGCACGCAGAATGCCCGCTAAGTGGATGCACTGATCGCTCTTGGCGGGGAGATCCGTCCGATCCTTCATTGGGCATGCACGCGATTGTTTGCATCCCCTCTTTTTTCTGCTTGGCTCATCATCTGGATACGATCCTAAACTTACACGCCAATCGTGAGATCGCCCCAGCAGTTGCTGACTGCGCAGGTTCGATCTTATGTTAAAGTGTTGATATTAATGACTTAATCTAAGGCTATAACAATGTGCATATATTTCGGGCCATGGGCGCCACGCACGTTCCTGGCTTCGATATCGGCGGTGCCGCTCGTTCCAGTGATAAGTGTCAGCAGACGTGATTGAGGCGCAGTTCGGCCGCCCAAGAGCGGCCAAAGATCCTCAGAATACGCAACCAATGTAGACGCCCGCAGAACAACAATATGATAGAGTGGAAGGAAGTTCAGAAGTATCGGACTGTCAGCACCAGATCGACACACAATTGAACCTGTCTCAGCAATTCCGTATTCAGCTAAGGTTACGGCAATACCGCCGTCCTCGGCCAAGTTGGATACACGGTTCAGGCTTGACCAATCCATATGATCCAATACGTGACAGTCTTGCACAGCGACAGGACCGGTTTGACCGACCTCTGTCAGATAGCACGACACCGCCGTTGGAATCTCGGCCATTGTGGTGACCCGATCCACTGTCGCCGTCACACGCTCTGAGGTTGCCTTGGCCACAAACCGGTCAAGCAACGCCGCGCCGTCAAATGCGGGCTGGATTTTTTGGGGAATGGCGACCAATTGAGCCGCCTCTTCGGCGATCTGATCTGCAGAAAGTGCCGGTGCGCGATTTGCAGACTTGATTGCGCCAAATATGGCTGAACGGTCGCTCATCTCCGGCTCCTTATCCCATGCTCGGATGCATTGTATTGCTGCATAAAGCTGCCCTTTTCAGGGCGCGGCAAGTCGCGGTGTTTGACCCATCCCCCTGCAAAAGGCATGCGCCGAATGCGGTTGCGGCCAAAGGCCCAGACCCGCAGGCCATGAACGCCCAAACCCGTCACCAGATGATATAGCTTTGGTCGGCGGGCCATAAAACCCCATCCGGCGAGCGCGACTTTGGTTAATGGGGAGGCCAGCTTTGCGTCCCATTGCCGAGCCCGCAGGTTGCGCAGCATATCAGGCAGTGGGATGTTCACCGGACAGACCTCTTTGCACCGCCCGTTCAGGGTACAGGCGTTTGGCAGATCCTTCGCGGCCTCCAAAGACGACAAGGCGGGTGTCAACACCGATCCCATCGGGCCGGGATACACGGCACCATATGCGTGACCACCGACGGCGGCATAGACCGGGCAATGGTTCATGCAGGCACCACAGCGGATGCAACGCAGCATTGGTTGCAGGTCACTGCCCAACATCTCCGTGCGGTGATTATCAACCAAAACGATATGATAGGCCTCTGGGCCATCTGCATCGCCGGGCCGCTTTGGACCGTTATAAAAGGTCGTGTATTGCGTGATTTCAGCGCCGATGGCCGCGCGGGACAACAGCCGTAAAAAGACGCTGGCATGCGCCATGCCCGGGACAATCTTTTCGATTCCCGCTGTCACGATATGCACTTTGGGCGGCGTGCATGTCAGTTCCGAATTGCCCTCATTGGTCACAGTGACAATCGCCCCGGTCTCAGCAATCAGAAAATTAGCCCCGGAAATTCCGACATCCGCGCTCAGAAACCTCTGGCGCAATTCACGCCGGGCAGAGCCGACCAGATCGGGGATATCGTGGCTGTCGGGCGCAATGGTGTGTTTGTCATCAAACAGGCTTGCGACCTGCTCGTGGGTTTTATGCATCGCGGGCATGACAATATGACTGGGAGGGTCCCCTGCCAGCTGAATAATGTGCTCGGCCAGATCGGTTTCGATCCGCTCCACACCGGCGTCCGTCAGCGCGTCACCAATACCGATTTCCTCGCCCAGCATGGATTTGACCCGCGTGGCGGTCTTTGCCCCCGCAGCCGTGCAGATATCAGACACGATCCGGCGCGCCTCGGCGGGGGTTTTGGCCCAATGCACAATCGCCCCGTTGGCCGTTGCGTTGGCTTCGAACATTTCAAGGTAGTGATCGAGATGTCTAAGCGTGTGATCCTTGATTGCAGTTGCCCGTCTGCGGGCCTCAGCGTATTCGCCGTACTCATCAATAACCTGTCGGCGGCGCGACTGGAGCAGGCCCGTTGTGCGGGTCAGCGCGATTTTCAGGTCATTGTCTGTTAGGGCACGCGCCACATGGTCGCGAAACCGATCAGAGGTCTGAATCATTCCCCATCCCCACAAATACCACCGTCGTTTGCCATGCCCGCCAGAACTTCTATTGTGTGATAGGTCTTTACCTTGTGGCCGTCGCGCGACAATTTACCAGCCATATTCATCAGACATCCCAGATCACCGGCCAGAAGTGTATCGGCCCCCGTCGCCACAATATTCTGCGTTTTAGCAGAAACGATCGCATCCGAGATGTCGGGATATTTCACACAGAATGTCCCACCAAATCCGCAACATGCGTCGTTGTCTTTCAACGGCGTCATGCGCAGCCCTTCGACACCCGCCAACATGTTTCGGGGTTGATCATGAACCCCCAGATCGCGCAGCCCGGAACAGCTGTCATGATAGGTGACAACACCTTCGTAGTGAATGCCGTCAGGCTGATACTGCATCACATCTGATAGGAAGCTGACCACCTCCCAGGTCTTGGCCGACAGCGCGGCCTGGCGTTCTATCCAATCAGGCTGATCTGTAAAGACATCCCTGTAATGGGTACGGATCATGCTTGCGCAGGAGCCGGAGGGCACGACAACGTAATCGTAGGGTTCGAAATTCTCGATGATCTGCTTGGCGATCGCGCGCGTTGTGGCGTCATCGCCGCTGTTGAAAGCCGGCTGACCACAGCATGTCTGGGCTTGCGGCACCTCAACCTCACACCCCGCCTCTTCGAGCAACTTGAGGCAGGCAAATCCGATATTGGGGCGCATGGCATCTACAAGACAGGTCACAAACAGACCGACGCGTGGCTTTTGAATGTCTGCGCTGTTCATCAGCGTGCTGCTTTCTTTTTGTTGCGCGCGGCCCTGAGCCGGTCGAAATCATCGCCCGCGTGATAGCTTGAGCGTGTCAGCGGCGTGGCCGAAACCAGCAGAAACCCCTTACCATAGGCTGCTGTTTCGTATGACGCGAATTCGTCCGGGGTCACAAACCGTTCTACACTATGATGCTTTGGCGTTGGTTGCAGGTATTGACCGATGGTCAGGAAATCGATGTCTGCGGCCCGCATATCATCCATGACCTGCAAGACTGATTTTCGATCTTCGCCAAGACCGACCATGATCCCCGACTTGGTAAAGATCGAATGGTCCAGCTCTTTCACCCGCTGAAGCAGGCGCAGCGAATGAAAGTACCGCGCGCCGGGGCGGACGTCCGGGTAGAGGCCGGGCACGGTTTCAAGGTTGTGGTTGAACACGTCAGGGCGCGCCGAAACCACAGTTTCCAGCGCGGCAGAGCTGCATTTCAGAAAGTCAGGTGTCAGGACTTCAACCGTCGTCTCAGGGCTGCGATGCCGCACTGCGCGGATGGTTTGGGCAAAATGCTCGGCGCCACCGTCGCTCAGATCATCGCGGTCCACACTGGTGATCACGACATGTTTCAGCCCAAGTTTTTCAACCGCATGCGCCACCCGCCCCGGCTCGAACGTATCCAACTGATCAGGACGCCCGGTTGCGATGTTGCAAAAGGTGCAGCCGCGGGTGCAGATTTCACCCATGATCATCATCGTGGCATGCCCCTGAGACCAGCATTCACCGGCATTGGGACAGCCCGCTTCTTCGCAAACCGTCACAAGGTTATTGTCCCGCATGATCTTCCTGGTATCGCTATAGGCTTTGCCGGTTGGGGCTTTGACACGGATCCAACTGGGTTTCGCCGATTGAGGAGTGTCAGGCTTGCGCGCTTTTTCGGGGTGACGCTGTTGGGGAATTCTGAGATCGCGCATGTTTGGTGCCTTCTTCATTTTATGTGGCTTCGGGCGCCGATTGCGCCCGAGGCAAACCGTTAGTCGATCTTGGGCAAGAGGCTCGACAGGCTCGCCTTGGCGTCGCCGTAGAACATGCGGGTGTTGTCCTTGTAGAAGAGCGGGTTCTCGATCCCCGAATAGCCGGTGCCCTGGCCGCGTTTGGAGACAAACACCTGCTTGGCCTTCCAGCATTCCAGCACCGGCATGCCGGCGATGGGCGAGTTGGGATCGTCCTGCGCCGCCGGGTTGACGATGTCGTTGGAGCCAATCACGATCGCCACATCCGTGCTGGGGAAATCCTCGTTGATCTCGTCCATTTCCAGCACGATGTCATAGGGCACCTTGGCCTCGGCCAGGAGCACGTTCATATGCCCCGGCAGACGGCCTGCGACCGGGTGGATGGCAAAGCGCACGGTCTTGCCCCTGGCCCGCAGCTTCGAGGTCAGTTCACTGACCGCCCCCTGCGCCTGCGCCACCGCCATGCCGTAGCCCGGGATGATGATGATGCTGTCGGCCTCGTTCAGGGCTGCGGCGACGCCATCGACGTCAATCGCGATTTGCTCGCCCTCAACGGCCATCTGTTCGCCCGCCGGGCCGCCGAAGCCGCCCAGAATGACCGAGATGAACGAGCGGTTCATCGCCTTGCACATGATGTAGCTCAGGATCGCACCGCTTGAGCCGACCAAGGCACCGACCACGATCAAGAGGTCGTTGCCAAGGCTGAAGCCAATGGCCGCCGCCGCCCAGCCCGAGTAGCTGTTGAGCATCGAGACCACCACGGGCATATCCGCGCCGCCAATGCCCATGATCAGGTGATAGCCGATGAAAAACGCCAGAAGCGTCATCACCACCAGCGTCCAGAGGCCTGCGTCGTTGAAATACATCACCCCCAGAACCACCGACAAGAACGCCGCCCCGGCATTGAGCATATGCCCACCCGGCAGCTTTTTGGCGGCGGTATCGACCTTGCCCGCCAGCTTGCCAAAGGCGATGATCGAGCCGGTAAAGGTCACGGCCCCGATGAAGACGCCGAGGAACACCTCGACCCGCAGGATTGCCACCTCGACACTGGTTTTCTTGGCCAGCACGGCGGCAAAGCCCTCAAGCCCCTTGCGCGCGGTCTCGTCTATCGCCAGCACGCGGCCCAGTTCGAGATCGGCATTAAAGCCGACAAACACCGCCGCCAGACCCACAAGACTGTGCATCGCCGCCACAAGCTGCGGCATTTCGGTCATCTGCACCCGCGTGGCGACGACATAGCCGATCCCGCCCCCGGCGGCGATCAGCACCAGCGACAAGAGCCAGAGCCCGGCACCGGGGCCGATCAGCGTGGCGACAACCGCCAGCGCCATGCCTGCCATGCCATACCACACCGCGCGCTTGGCGCTTTCCTGCCCCGAGAGCCCACCCAGAGAGAGGATGAAGAGGATGGCCGCCACCACATAGGCGGCCGTCGTGAAACCGTAATCCATGATCCTCTACTCCTTATGACTTCTGGAACATGGCGAGCATGCGCCGGGTGACGAGGAAGCCACCGAAAATATTGATCCCGGCCATGAACACCGACAGCGCCGCCAGCACGATCACGAGGAAAGACCCCGATCCGATCTGCATGAGCGCGCCCAGAATGATGATCGACGAGATCGCGTTGGTGATCGCCATCAGCGGCGTGTGCAGCGAATGCGACACGTTCCAGATCACCTGAAAGCCCACGAAAACGGCCAGCACGAAGACGATGAAATGCTGCATAAAGCTGGCCGGGGCCACCAGACCCACGGCGAGAAGCAGGGCCGCACCGACCACAAGCAGCGTGACCTGGTTCTTGGTCTGCGCCTTGAACGCCGCCAGTTCTGCCGCGCGCTTCTGCTCAGAAGTCAGTTCCTTGACTTTTTCCTTGGGCTTGGCCGCCGCAATCGCCGCAACCTTGGGCGGCGGTGGCGGGAAGGTGACCGCACCGGCATGGGCCACGGTCGCGCCCCGGATCACGTCATCCTCCATGTTGTGATTGACCTTGCCGTCCTTGTCGGGCGTGAGGTCGGTCATCATGTGGCGGATGTTGGTGGCATAGAGCGTCGAGGATTGCGCCGCCATCCGGCTGGGGAAATCGGTATAGCCGATGATCGTCACGCCGTTGTCGGTGACGATCTTGTCGTCCATCACCGTCATTTTGCAATTGCCGCCCTTTTCCGCGGCAAGGTCGACGATGACCGAGCCGGGCTTCATCGCCTTGACCATATCCTCGGTCCAGAGCTCGGGGGCTTCGCGGTTGGGGATCAGCGCCGTGGTGATGACGATATCCATCTCGGGGGCCAGTTCGCGGAACTTGGCCAATTGCGCCTCCCGGAACTCGGGGCTGGAGACAGAGGCATAGCCGCCAGAGGCGGCCCCGTCCTGCTGCTCTTCCTTGAAATCGAGATAGACGAATTGCGCGCCCATCGATTCGACCTGCTCGGCCACTTCGGGGCGCACGTCGAACGCGTAGGTGATGGCCCCGAGGCTGGTCGAGGTGCCAATCGCCGCGAGGCCAGCAACCCCGGCCCCGACGATCAGAACCTTGGCCGGGGGCACCTTGCCCGCCGCCGTGATCTGGCCGGTGAAAAAGCGGCCAAAGTTATTGCCCGCCTCGATCACCGCCCGATAGCCGGCGATATTGGCCATGCTTGAGAGCGCGTCCATCTTCTGCGCGCGGCTGATGCGCGGCACCATGTCCATGGCGATGACCGACGCGCCTTTTTCGGCGAGCTGTTTCATCTGCGCCTCATTCTGCGCAGGCCAGAAGAAGGAAATCAGAAGCTGGCCTTCGGTCAGGCGCTTGGCCTCTGTCTCATTGGGGGGGCGGACCTTGGCCACCACATCGGCGGCCTTGTAAAGCGCCGCGGCGGTCTTGAGCACCTCGACGCCAGCCTCCTTATAGGCGGCGTCCGAGAACCCGGCCGCAGCGCCTGCGCCGCTCTCAATCGCGCAGTCATATCCCAGCTTTTGCAATTGCAGCGCCGAGTCGGGCGTCATGGCAACCCGGTTCTCGCCCTCAAGCACTTCCTTTGGCGTTCCGATCTTCAATGCTGTCTCCCCCTCTGGCAGATGACGTGTTCTGATGGCCCCGCATCTGCGGCATGCCGGTTTCTTTGTCCCGAAGGTCGTTATTTCACACTATTTCGTGAGTGACGAGATCAAGATTGTCGCGGTTTCTACAACCAACGTCTGGTTTTTTCACAGTATCGGGCAAAATCCATGCGGAATTTGCGCCGCATACGGTCCTCTTCCGGGATAATGAAGCGTTTTTCAATCACCCAGACGAAAATGGGAATCAGCGGCAGCGCCAAAACGGCGTCCCAGCGCAGAATCAGCCCGGCGAGAATCAGGGTGTCACCGAGATAGATCGGATTGCGTGAGCGGCGAAAGATGCCGGACTGGATCACCCGCTCTGGCGTCTCATGCGGGACGATGGTGGTTTTATGGCGGCGAAATTCCAGTGCGGCCATCGCCACTAGCAAAATCCCCCCGCCGACCAGCAGCCCCCCCAAGAGATCGGCCCATGTCTCGCCAAAGCTGAGACCCATGGCGTACCGACTGGACTGCGCCCAGGCCACGGCCAAAAACCCCACAAGCCAGACCGGTGGCATGTCGATCCATTTCAGCACTGGCCATTTCAGCATGGGCCATTTCAGCATGGGCCTGCGGTCCTCTCGTGGTTGTCTCTGGAGCAAGAGCGGGTAGAGTAGCGTGAGATATGGCGGAGGCAAGATGACAATAGCGGGCAAGCACGCTTTGGTGACGGGGGGCGGCAGCGGCATTGGCCTCGCCATCGCCCGCGCGCTCGCCGGGGCGGGTGCTGAGGTGACGATCACCGGACGCCGTGCGGCGGTGTTGGACGAGGTGGCAGGCGCGGGCCTCTACCCGCTGTCCATGGATGTGACCCAAGAGCATGAGGTCGCAGCGGGCGTGGTCGCCGCGGTCAAGGCACGCGGCCCGGTGCAAATCTGCATCCCCAATGCCGGCATCGCCGAAGGCCGCGCCCTGCACAAGACGGATGCCGCATTCTGGCGGCAGATCATGGCCACCAATCTCGACGGCGCGTTTTATACGGTGCGCGAATGCCTGATCGGCATGCGCCAGACCGATTGGGGGCGGGTGATCGCAATTTCCTCGATTGCCGGGATCAAGGGGCTCAAGGGGGCTGCGGCCTATAGCGCCAGCAAACACGGGATGATCGGCCTGATCCGCAGCTTGAGCGAGGATTATCTTGGCACAGGTCTGACCTTCAATGCGATTTGCCCCGGCTATGTGGACACCGAAATCATCAGCCGCAATGTCACCGCCATCTCCGCGCGCGCAGGCGTATCAGAGCAAGAGGCGCGCGCCATGATGGTCGAGGCCAACCGCCACAAGCGCCTGATTACCCCCGACGAGGTGGCGCAGGCGGTGCTCTGGCTCTGCGGTCCGGGATCATCCAGCATCAATGGCCAAGCGCTTGAAATCGCGGGCGGACAGGTCTGATCCATCCCCGGCCCTCTTGGCTTTTTCTTGGCTGAAATACTCCGGGGGGTCCGGGGGCAGCGCCCCCTGCCTTGCGACACGTCGAACGCGTCCGAATTTGGACACACTCGTCTAAATTTCTCCTGAATCCGCGCCCATTGCCGCCGCAGACGCTGTGTATCCAGTTTGGAAACAACAGGGTGCCAATACAATGCCAACGACCTTCAACTGGATTTTTTTAGGCAACGAGCCGATAATTCTCGATCCGACCGAAGGCAACAGCAATGCCGAGAACGCAGGCCTGTTCGTCAACCGCACCTATGGCACCGCGATTGATCCGCTCTACCAGAACGTGACGCGCGTCACCACCATCGACAATGGTGGGGCGGCGGGCGCGCTGGATATGAACAATACCGCCTCGAATGATCAATTCTCGACCGACATCGGCAGCGGCACGCAGACCTTTACCTTTGACGGCCTGTCCACATTCAACGCCACGCTGACCTATACCGATGGCACGACGGCATCGTTTCTTGCGATTCTGGTGCAGGACACCAATGGCAATCTCTTTCTGGCGCCGCCGCTCAATACCACGCCGGCGAATGCCGCGAATATCGCGGCCATGACCGCGCGCCCGATCGAGTCTGTCACCTTCAACTCGGTCAACACCTCCACCAATACCAATCTCGGGGCTGACCGGGCTGACATCGGCATTGATGATGGCATCGTGCAGGGCACCGGCGGCGCTGATCTCATCAACAGCGGCTATACCGAGCCGGTCGCCTCTGGCTCTGACCGGGTGGACAACAACGACGCACCGGGCGGCGGCAACGACGATGTCATCAACGCGGGCGCGGGCAATGACACCGTGCTGGCGGGGCTGGGCAACGATTCGGTCCAGGGCGGCACCGGCGCCGACAGCCTGAGCGGCGAGAGCGGCAATGACACGCTTTTGGGCGAGGGCGGCACCGATACGCTGATCGGTGGCGCGGGGGATGACAGCCTCGACGGCGGCACAGGCAATGACACGCTTTATGGCGATGGCGGCACTGCCGCACGCTGGAGCTATCAGGTCTATACCCGCGATTTCACATCGGCCAACGGGCAGGCGTTCGACATCGAGAGCGGCACGTTGGCTGGCTCTGGCACCTCTGCCGCGTTCGACGTCACAGGCCACGGCCAACAGGCGACAGGTCAGGGCGATCCGAACGATTACGGCGTCATCTATAGCTCGAACCTCATTGCCACGGCGGACGGGGTTTACCGCTTTGCCACCACCTCGGACGATGGATCGACCATCCGCATTCTCGACGGCAACGGCGATCCTGTCACCTTCACCAATCAGAACGGCACGACGGGATCGTTTCTCGACAACGATTTCCATCAGGGCGCGACGACCCGTTGGGGCGAGGTGACGCTTGAGGCGGGCCAGAGTTACACCATCGAGGTGCGCTACTGGGAAAACCTCGGCGGCAATGTGCTCTCGGGCACCGTGACCTTGCCGGGGGGGGCGGTGCAGGATCTGGCGACCAGCCCCTTGATCGTGGGCAGCGATAGCATTGCGGGCAATGATTACCTCGATGGTGGCGCGGGGGCGGACCTGCTCTTTGGCGAGGGCGGCACTGACACGCTGATCGCAGGCGAGAATGACACGCTATATGGCGGCGATGGCGATGACCTCTTTGTCATCGGCTCGCCCGCCGAGACCGGCACCGGCACGATCACCATCGTCGGTGGCGAAGGCAGCGAAACCGGCGGCGACACGCTCTTTCTGTCGCCCGAGGCGCGCAAGGCAGACATCACATTCTCCAACCCCGACGATGCGGCGGGTGGGCTATCAGGCAGTTTCACCCTGACTGACGGCACGGTGGTGAATTTCTCCGAGATCGAGAACATCATCTGTTTCACCCCCGGCATCCGCCTTCTGACGCCCAACGGCGAGCGCAACGTAGAGACCTTGCGCGCCGGGGATTTGGTACTCACCCGCGATCACGGCCCGCAACCCGTCCGTTGGACCGGCCGCCGGACGGTGCCGGGACTTGACCGCTTTGCGCCGGTGCGCGTGGCCGCGCATGTGCTTGACGGGGCGCGCGCGCCGCTCCTGGTCTCGCCGCAGCACCGCTTTCTGTTTACCGGCTACAAGGCCGAGTTGCTCTTTGGCTGCGATGAGGTGTTGATTGCCGCCACGCATCTGGTGGATGGGCAGGCCGTCACGCGGGTCGCACAGGCGGCGGTGACCTATATCCATATCATGTTCGACCAGCACGAGGTGATCTATGCCGAAGGCGCCGCAACCGAGAGCTTTCATGCAGGCGCTGTCGGACTTTCGGCCATTTCGGACCAGGCGCGCGAAGAGATGTTCGCGGTTTTTCCCGAGTTGCGCAGCAATCCCAACGCCTATGGCGACACCGCGCGGCCCTGCCTCAAGCGGCACGAGGCACGGCTTTTGCAACCCTGCGGATGAGATCCCTAAATTCTGCCAAACCCGTGCCGTTAAATAGTCTGACTCCAGACAAAGTTAGAGCAAGCCAGGCCATTAACAGAATTCCAAAGGGTTTTTCCTAAGATCAACGGGGCCATTTGGCGCCGGTCTGTGTGGTGTGCGGAAAGTGAGGTGAAATGAAATACGCGGTAGAGACAGCAGTTGGAATGCAGCCCGCCACGGGCGGGCGTGAGGCATTTTGCGCCCGACAGTCCGACGTCAGAGCAGGTCCGCCTGAGACGACCGCCGGATGACAGGATGGCATCCGACCTGCCCACTCTTCCCGCCCGACTTGAAACGACCCCGCAGAGCGACACCGTCGCGCCCCGCCCCGACAGACAGCGAGCATCTTGACCATGGCTACGACATTTGACCTTTTCTACCTTGGGGTTGCACCGCAGATCGACACGGTCGAGGGAAATCTAACCTCCGAAAATCATACAGCCCTGAACGGACAGGTGTTCGGCAGCGCGCTCGCTCCGGTGTCGAGCACTCTGACGTCGCTCTCTCCCGCAAAAACTCTTCTGGGTCTTGTCGACTCCTACACCGGCGGGGCCACGTCCAGCGCCTATGACTCGAACAATTTCTCGAGCAACGAACAATTCATCATCGGCGGCGTGACCTACACGCATGACGCGACGATGCGCTACACCAATTCGGTGATCACCTATACCGATGGCACCACGGCCATTGTCGAAGCCATTGTCATGCAGGACACCAATGGCAATCTCTATCTGATCCCACCGCCCTCCGGGCCAAACACCTATTCTGCCGCGCTCGAGGCCAAGCCGATTCTTTCGGTGACCCTCGGCACCGCAGCGCCCGCGAACGGCACGGATGTCTTTGGCATGACCGCAGATCGGTATGATCTGACCCTGTCGGATTACATGGTCGAGGGAACGGCAGGCAATGATCTGATCAACGCCGCCTATCTGGGTGACCCCGAAGGCGACAGGATTGATGACACAGACAATCTCGCCGGGACCAATGACGACCTGGTCTTTGCCGGTGCCGGCAATGACACCGTGCGCGCGGGTGCGGGCAACGACACGGTTTACGGCGAGGACGGCAACGACCTGCTGGATGGCGGCGCGGGCAACGATTTGCTCCAAGGCGGCAACGGGAACGACACGCTGATCGGCGGTGCCGGGGCGGACACGATGATTGGCGGCGTCGGGCTTGACATCGTCGACTACTCCACCTCCGGCGCGGCGGTGACGGTCGATCTTGCGGCTGGCACCGCAACCGGGGGGGATGCCACAGGCGACGTTATCAATCAGGGCATTGATGGGATAATCGGCTCGGCCTATGACGACACGCTCATCGGCTCGGATGCCAGCAGCACCTCCGGGACGGACATCTACACCACCTATATTGATGGCGGCGCGGGCAACGATTTCATCGACGGGCGCAACGGCGGGGACAGCCTTCTTGGCGGCACCGGCAGTGACACGATCCTCGGCGGCGGCGGCAATGACCTGATCGACGGCGGCGCGGATGGCGACTGGCTCGACGGCGGCGATGGCACCGACACGATCTTTGGCGGCGCGGGCGATGACACGATTCTGGTCGCAGGCGACAATGACAGCATCTTTGGCGGCGATGGCGCCGATCTGATCCATGCCACGGCGCTCAATCTCTCGGGCATCAGAAACTTCACCGTCGACGGCGGCTCAGGCGGCGTTGACAATGACACGCTCGATCTCTCTGAGCTGATCGCCGACGGTTGGGTCATCACTGGCATGACCCAGAATGCCGAGAACAACGGCAATCCCGGATTCAGCGGCCAAATCCAGCTCACGCGCGGATTCGAAGGCGCGACCATCAACTATACCGATATCGAAAACCTGATTCTCACCAATTCCGATTACATCGTCGAAGGCACGGCAGGCGCGGATCTGATCGACGCCTCCTATGCCGGTGATCCCGAAGGGGACAAGATCGACAATCTCGACCACTCCGATGGCAGCAATGCGGATTCGGTGCTGGCGGGGGCTGGCAATGACACGATCGTCGCCGGGGCTGGCAATGATACCGTGCTGGGCGAGTCCGGGGCCGAGGTCATCTTTGGTGGCGAAGGCGATGACTCGCTCTTCGGCGGGGCCGAAAATGACACCATCGCAGGCGACGCGGGCAACGATCACCTGTTCGGCGAAGGCGGCGACGATCGTTTCACCCTGCAAAACGGCTTTGGCGCGGATACCATCACCGGCGGCGAGACCGACGAGACGGCAGGCGACACGCTGGACCTCAGCGGCGTCACCGGGCCGCTCACGCTTAATCTGTCCAATGCCGTTTCCGAGAGCGGCACGGTCAGCGATGGCACCGCAACCGCCAGTTTCTCCGAAATCGAGAACATCCTTCTCGGGGCTGGCACTGATACGCTGGTGCTGGCCGATGGCTCGGGCAGCGACGCGGTCACCGGGTTCACGGCCCCCACCGACACTGGCAATGGCACCTATACCAGCGGCGATCTGCTGGATGTGTCGGGTCTGACCTCAGATGGCACCACCCCTGTCACCACGGCCGATGTGACCGTGACAGATACCAATGGCGACGGCACTGGCGATGCGATCCTGACCTTCCCGAACGGCGAGAACCTGACGCTGATCGGCGTGCCGATGACCGATGTCGACAGCACCGCCGCCCTCGTGGCGATGGGCATTCCCGACGCGCGTGATTTCGTGATTGAGGGCAGTGCCGGTGCCGACCTCATCAACGTCGATTACACCGGCGATCCCGAAGGCGACCGGGTGGACGCCGGGGATGCCGCCAACGGCTCTCAGGATGACGTGATCTTCGCGGGCGCGGGCAGTGACAGCATCGATTCCGGGCTTGGCAACGATCTGATCAATGCAGGCGCGGGCGATGACGAGATTTTCCTCGACGGCAGCCTGCAAAACGACACCATCATCGGCGGTGAAACCGAAGAGACCGTGAGCGAAGACGACCGGATCAACTTTTCCGCCATTTCCGACGGGCTGCTGATCAACTTCACCGCACCTGAAACCGGCACCATCACCGATGGCACCTCTGTCACCGAGTTCTCGGAGATCGAGCGTTTTCAGATGGGCACTGGCGCGGATACGGTGATCGGCTCTGACGGGGTTGAGGAAATCATCGGCAACTACGGCGATGACAGCATTCTTGCAGGCGGCGGCAACGACACGATCTTTTCCGGCTTTGACAATGACTATGTCGATGGCGGCGCGGGCGATGACTCGATCCTCTCCTCCTCGGGGGCGGATACGGTCTCGGGCGGCGCGGGCAACGATCAGATTGACCTCGGGCCGGGCGACGGCGAAACCGATCTTTTGATCTTTTCGGATGGCGATGGCGCTGATGTGGTCTCTAGCTTTGAGATCCCCATCGACAACGGCGACGGCACCTTTACGGGCCGCGATCAGCTTGATGTGTCGAACCTCACGGACGCGGCGGGCAACCCGGTCAACGTTGCAGATGTCACGGTCGGCAGCGATGGCAGCGGCAATGCCGTCCTCAGCTTTCCGAATGGCGAGAGCATCACCTTGGTCGGGGTCGATCCCGCCTCGGTGTCTAGCCACGATGCATTGGCCGCCATGGGCATTTTCCAGCCCGATTACATCGTGCAGGGCACGGCTGGCGATGATGTGATCGACGCAAGCTATAGCGGCGACCCCCAAGGCGACCAGATCGACAATGCCGACAGTCGCAACAATGACAACGCCGATGTGATCGACGCAGGCGCGGGCAATGACGTGATCATGGCCGGACTTGGGGCTGACACCATCTTTGGCGGCGCAGGCAATGACACGGTGTCTGTGGGTCAAGGCGACAGCGTCCAAGGTGGCGATGGCGACGATTTCTTTACCCTGACCGATACCGGCGAGACTGAGACCGGCGCAATTTCGATCCTTGGCGGCGAAGGCGACGAGACCATAGGCGATACGCTCTGGCTGGGCGAGACCGCGAAGAAATCCGATATCACCTTCTCCAATTCGGATGATGCGACGGGCGGGCTCTCGGGCAGCTTTGCGATGGTCAATGGCACGGTCGTGACCTTCTCCGAGATCGAGAACATCATCTGCTTTACCCCCGGTGCGCGGATCCTCACCCAATGGGGGGAGCGTCCGGTCGAGAGCCTGCGCTTGGGCGATATGGTGGTGACACGCGACCACGGGTTGCAACCGGTGCGATGGGTGGGCAAACGCACGGTGGCCGGTCTGGGCGATTTCGCCCCCATTTCCGTCGCCTCCAGCGTGATGGGCGGGCGAGACGCGCTCTTGGTCTCGCCGCAACACCGGCTGCTCTTTACCGGCTATCAGGCCGAATTGCTCTTTGGCGAGAGCGAGGTTCTGATTGCGGCCAAGCATATGGTGAACGGGCGTGATGTGACGGTCAGCCCCTGCGACGAGGTGACCTATATCCACGTCATGTTCGATCGCCACGAGATCATCTTTGCCGATGGCCTCGGCACCGAGAGCTTTTATGCCGGGGACATGGCGCTGACCGCCGTCGATGCCGCCGCGCGTGAAGAGCTGTTCGCCATCTTTCCGGAATTACGCAGCGCACCGGGCCAGCACCGCGACACCGTGCGCCCCTGCCTGCGCCGTCACGAGGCGCAGCTTTTGTGCGGCTTGGGCGAACGAGAGGTTGCCTGAGCCCGCTCAGGTCGACGATTTAGGCCGGCGATTCAGGCCGAACGGCGCAGCGGGGCTGTGTGCCCCGCGGCCCAGACCCGCACCGCATCGCCAAAGGCGGTAAAGAGCGGGCGACTGACCGGATCATGCGCGGCATTATATTCGGGATGCCATTGCACCGACAGGGTAAAGCCCGGTGCGCCGTCGATATAGAGCGCCTCGGGCGTTTCATCCTGCGCCCAACCGTCGATCACCACCCCTGCACCGGGACGCAGGATACCCTGACCGTGCAGCGTGTTGGTCATCACTTCCTCCGCCCCCATCAGCCGGTGAAACACCCCGCCCGGCGCAAACCGCACCTTGTGGCGCAGCGCGAATTGCTCGTCCATCGTGCCCTCGGGGGGCATGCGGTGATTGTCGCGCCCCGGCAGATCGCGGATTTCGGGATGCAGCGTGCCACCCATGGCGACATTCATCTCTTGAAACCCGCGGCAAATACCAAGGATCGGTTGCCCCCGCTCGATACAGGCACGCGCCAGCGGCAAGGTGATCGCATCGCGGGCACGATCGAATGCGCCATGCGCTTCGGTTGCAGCCTCACCATATTCCTCGGGATGCACATTGGGTCGCCCGCCCGTCAGCAGAAATCCATCACAGATCTCCATCAATTCTGCCACCGAAACATAGCGCGGGTCTGCCGGGATGATCAGCGGCATACAGCCCGCCACATCGGCCATCGCAGAGGAATTGATCGTGCCGCCCGCATGGGTCGGATAGCGATTGTCGATCTGATATTGGTTGGCGATGACACCAACGACCGGGCGTTTCATTTTCGTCTTTCTGGGTTGCGCCACACTTTCATTCATTTGCCTAAATTATAGTGCGAAATGGAATAACAAAACATCAATTCCCGCACATATTTCCGTGCGATGATGCGGATTTGCCCAAAAACCCTGCACCGTTTGTTGATCTTTCGGCGGCAAACTGGCCGCTGTGGGCGGGGCTACCCCGTCACCGGTCAAACGCATCCCGACCGGCCGGGTTCTCCCCGTCCACACCAGCCGTCTTGCGGCTGCGCCGACAGCGTTTGCTGCAATGGCGCACCTCGTCCCAGACGCGCGCCCATTTGCGCCGCCATTCCATCGGCCGCCCACAGGTGGCGCAGGTCTTGACCGGCAGATCGGATTTTCGGCGCGCGCGCGGCATATCAGAGATCCAAACGCAATTGCGCCGTCGCCGCCTTGGGCTTGGCCCGCCTTGGGCGTTTGCGGCTGGCATGGCGGGTCACGATCCGCGCTGTCTCTGCATCGCCGCGGTGCGCCCGCCGACAGGCCCAGACCGCCTCGCGCGCCACCCGCGCCGCCTCGACCGGATCGACAATCGGCGCGGGGTATCCCCGCCCCAACAGCGCCTCCGCCTCTGACCACGCCCACGGGCGTTGCAGATACGCATCCGGCACATGTGCCAGTTCCGGTAGCCAACGGCGAGTGAATTCCCCGCTCGGGTCCTGATCCAGCCCCTGTTTCACCGGGTTGTAAATCCGGATCGTATTCATCCCCGTGGTGCCCGATTGCATCTGCACCTGTGGCCAGTGAATCCCCGGCTCGTAATCCGTAAAGGCTCGCGCCAGAACCGGCCCGGTGCTGCGCCAATCCAGCCACAGGTGATAGGACGCCACCGCCATCAGCATCGAACGCATGCGGAAATTGAGCCAGCCCGTCGCCCTCAGGGACCGCATGCAGGCATCGACAAAGGGCAGGCCCGTCTCCCCCTTCGACCATGCCGCCAACCGCACGGCATCGGCCACGCGCGGGCGCAGCCCTTCATAGGCCGGGTGCAGGCAGCGGCGCTCGATCTCCGGCTCATCTTCCAGCTTTTGCATGAAATGATCCCGCCATGCCAATCGCGCCTGAAACGACCGCATCGAGCGCGCCCAATCCGGCCCCCGCCCGGTGGGGGCCGCTGCCCCCGCCTGCACCGCCTCGCGCAGCGACAGCGTGCCAAAGGCCAGATGCGGGCTGATCCGCGAACAGGCCCGCGCGCCTTGCAGCGGCGAAGACATCGCCCGCTGATAGCTCTCGCCGCGTGTGCTCAGGAAGGAGGTAAGCGCCCGTACCCCGTCACCGCGCCCACCCTTTTGCCGCAGCGGGCAAGCCTCCATCAGCCCCAAAGCCTCGGGGCTTGGCAGGTCATCACTGGCCACCGCCGCCCCTCGGGCACCCTGCACCGCCCCTAGCACCGGCGCGCGCATGACCCTATCGCGCGCGCCCTGCCAGGCATCGCGACTGCTCAGCCGCCGCACCACGCCCGATTGCGGCATCTCGTGCCAGCGCACCCCCTGCCCCCGCGCCCACTCCGCCACCTGCCGGTCGCGCGCATAACTCCAGAGATTGCCGGTTTCCTCATGGCTCACCAGATGCGCCACGCCCTGATCGGCGCGCAGCGCCTCGAGCACCGTCACCGCATCGCCCACCCGCAAGACGAGCGACAGTCCCAGCGCCGCCAGATCCGAGCGCAGGCTCTCCAGACACTCGCAAATAAACGCATACTGCCGCTCTGAGGCATCGGGCTCTGCCCATGCCTCCGGCTCGACGATATAAAGCGGAATGATCGGCCCCAACCGCGCGGCATGGCTCAGCGCCGGATGATCCTGCACCCGCAAATCGCGCTTGAACCAGAGAATGACCGGGCGTTCCATGCCACACGAAATAGCGGTGGACCGCCCGAAGGAAAGCCCATTGCAGCCCCCTTGCCCAACGCCTACCTTCGCGCCAAAGCCAAAGGAGAGCGCCATGAAAGATGCAGCCCCGCAGCCCGTTTATCTCGAGGATTACACACCCCCTGCCTATCTGGTGGACGCGGTGCATCTGACCTTCAGGCTTGCGCCCAAAACCACCCGCGTCCTCAGCCGCATCGAATTTCGCCCCAATCCAGAGGCCACGTCGCGCGATTTTTTCCTGCATGGCGAGGCGCTTACCCTCATCTCCGCCCACATCAACGGGGCCGAAATCACACCAGAGCTGACAGCCCAAGGCCTCCGCGCCCAAGTGCCCGACGCGCCTTTCGTGTTTGAGGCGGAGGTCGAGATTGACCCAGAGGGCAACACCGCCCTCGAAGGGCTATACATGTCGAACGCCATGTATTGCACCCAATGCGAGGCCGAAGGCTTTCGCAAGATCACCTATTACCCCGACCGCCCCGATGTCATGAGCATCTTCACCGTGCGGATTGAGGGCGACGCGCCGGTCATGCTCTCCAACGGTAACCCGACCGACAGCGGCGCAGGCTGGGCCGAATGGCACGATCCATGGCCGAAACCGGCCTATCTCTTTGCGCTCGTCGCGGGCGATCTGGTGGCGCATCCCGATACCTTCACCACCCGCTCTGGCCGCGAGGTCGCGCTCAACATCTGGGTTCGACCGGGGGATGAGGACAAATGCGCCTTTGGCATGGAGGCGCTCAAGAAATCCATGGCTTGGGATGAAGAGGTCTACGGGCGCGAATATGACCTCGATCTCTTCAATATCGTCGCCGTGGACGATTTCAACATGGGCGCGATGGAGAACAAGGGTTTGAACATCTTCAACTCCTCGTGCGTCTTATCCACTGCAGAGACCGCCACAGATGCCAATTTCGAACGTATCGAGGCGATCGTCGCACATGAGTATTTCCACAACTGGACCGGCAACCGCATCACCTGCCGCGACTGGTTCCAGCTTTGCCTCAAAGAGGGGTTGACGGTCTATCGCGACAGTCAGTTCACCTCTGACCTGCGCTCCGCCCCAGTCAGACGCATCTCGGATGTGATCGCCCTGCGCGCCCGCCAGTTCCGCGAGGATAACGGTCCGCTGGCGCATCCTGTGCGCCCTGAAAGCTTCATTGAAATCAACAACTTCTACACCGCAACCGTCTATGAAAAAGGTGCCGAACTGATCGGTATGCTCAAACGCCTCGTGGGCGATGCGGCTTATAAAGAGGCGCTCGATCTCTACTTCACCCGCCATGACGGACAGGCCTGCACCATCGAGGACTGGTTGCAAGTCTTCGAGGATGTCACAGGCCGCGACCTGAGCCAATTCAAGCGCTGGTATTCCGAGGCGGGCACGCCGCGCCTGCGCGTTACCGAAGAGTTCAACAATGGCCGCTACACGCTTCATTTCGAACAGAAAACCCCGCCCACACCGGGACAGGAGGAAAAACACCCCCGCGTGATCCCGATTGCCGTGGGCCTGCTCGGCCCCAATGGCGACGAGGTGCAGGCAACCTGCGTGCTGGAAATGACGCAGCCCCGCCAGAGCTTCAGCTTCGATGGATTAGCATCGCGCCCGATCCCCTCGATCCTGCGCGATTTTTCCGCCCCGGTGATCCTCGAGCGCGAGAGCAGCAATCAAGAGCGCGCCTTTCTTCTGGCGCATGACACCGACCCGTTCAACAAATGGGAGGCGGGGCGCGCCCTGGCCCGCGCAGGCCTCATCGCCATGATCACCGAGGGTGCTGCCCCCGATCCTGCCTATCTCGATGCGATTGCCCGCGTGGCGCGCGACGACACACTCGATCCCGCCTTCCGCGCGCTGGCCCTCGGCCTGCCCTCCGAGGATGATCTTGCACAGGCGCTGTTTGACGCGGGGCACACGCCTGACCCGCAAGCGATCTGGCAGGCGATCGAGACCCTGCGCGACGCCCGCGCCGCAGCGCTCGAAAGCATCGCACAGGATCTCTACACCCGCCATCAGGTCACAGCCCCCTACCGGCCCGACCCCGATCAGGTCGGCGCGCGGGCGCTGGCCAATGCGGCGCTGGCGATGCTCAGCCGCCGCGATGGCGGGGCCCGCGCGCAGGCGCAATATGACGCCGCCGACAACATGACGCAGCAATTGGCGGCGTGGTCCTGCCTGTTGCAGGCGGGGGCCGGCGACCGCGCCACCGGGGCATTTTATACCCAGTGGAAACACGACCGGCTGGTGATCGACAAATGGTTCAGCCTGCAGATCATGCAGGCCGCACCAGAGCACGCGGCAGAGGTGGCCGAGCGGTTGACGCGCCATCCCGATTTCACGCTGCGCAACCCAAACCGTTTCCGCGCCACGCTTGGCGCGCTCAGCAGTTCGCCCGCAGGCTTTCACCACGCCTCGGGACGCGGCTATCGCCTGCTGGCGGATATGCTCATCCGGCTCGATCCACTCAACCCTCAGACCACGGCGCGGATGTGCTCGGCCTTCGAGACATGGCGCCGCTACGATCCGGTGCGTCAGGGCATGATCGCGGCAGAACTCGACCGCATCCTCGCCACCCCGGATCTCAGCCGCGACACGACCGAGATGGTCGGGCGAATACGGGGGGATTGAGAGGCGGCATTGCCCCCGCGTCTTGTTCGGCGCGGGGCGCTGAGCCTCAAGCCACCGCGCGCCCTAATCCTCGACCTGCGCCACCCGTACCGGCCGCGCCCTTGGCCGTACCGAGGACAGCGGCTTGCAATAGGTCTGCGCCCGCGTCCAGCGCTGCATATCCTCACGCATGTTCACATTGCTCAGCGGTCCCCAATCGGCCGCCACCCCGCGCCGCCCCTCAGAGACGACACCGTCGCGCAGCACCGTATGCGCCATGATCCGGATCGCACAGCTTAGGTTGTCTGGCCCGTTGCGTAATGCCTCGCCACTGCCGGCCCGGCATTTATAGCCCCGCGCCGTCGCGGGCAGGATCTGCAACAGCCCGTGCCACCGCCCACCGCCTCCGACAGCTTTGGGATTATAGGTGCTTTCATACTTGGCGAGCGTTGACAGAAAGCCCACCCAAAAGGCGCGGCGGCGGGTCTCGCCGCCCGTGGCATAGGCGGGGCACCAACTGGCAATATCGCGCGGCACAGTCCGTACCAGCGGGGCGCCATGCGCCTTCAGCGCCGAGAGCGCGCTGCGCGTCAAGAGCGGCGCGTCGCTGCGATGCTCCCAGCGCGTGCGCGGAATATTGCCATCGCGGACAGGCGGAGCGAGCGGAACAAACCCGGAAACTCCCTCCTGAGCGACGCTCGGAAGAGAGAAAAACACAATGAAAACAATCGTCATAATTCTCTTCATCCGGCAATTTTGGCGCAAAGCGGATGACATGGCAATGTCCCCGTGCCGCTCGCTCATATTCCCTGCCTTCACCCAAGCATTGCCCTTTTTTGGTCGAAATCGAGAGGCAGATTCAGGGATAACATGCGAACCGGAGTCATCATGCCGTTTGAACCCATTGCCAAGCCAGAACCAAGCGAGCCCGCCCCGCGCAAGCGGCGGTCACAGGCAGCAGGACGCTGGCCGGATCTCTTGGGACTTTTGCGGCGCAAACCCGAGACAGACCTCGACAGCTTGTCCAAACGAATCCTGCTTCCCTCCCTGCCGGTGACGGATGAGGAAATGGCCCGCGCCATGCATCAGGACCGGGGGCAAAAGCTCGCCCGTCAAGAAATGTGGCCGGAACTGGCGCAGGTGATCGAATATACCGATGCCGCGCGGCTGCGCACCCCCGGCGGCGAAAACGCGACAACGCTTCTGGCCGTGGGCGCGCGCGCCGATGTGGTGTCCGCCGCCGAGGACGCGCTGCATGATGGGTCAGAACCGGACCCCTTCGGCATCGACGCGCTCGAAGAAATGCAGTCAGACTGTTCCGACAGCTACCCCTGTGCCCTGATCGTGGCGCTGGCGCATATCGACATCGGCTGGGCGTGGCGCGCCACCGCGACCGACCGCACCCGCGCGGCGCATGAATTGCGCTTTCTCGAACATTTCAAACGCGCCGAGGATATGCTTGCGCCCTTCGACGGGGTTGATCTCGATGCGCCCTCCTTGGCCGCCGCGCAATGCGCGCTTCTGGCGGCGCGGCGACAGCCCCGGATGCGCGTGGCGGACGATTACGAGCGTCTGATCGACCTTGATCCCGACAGCCCGCGCCACATGCGCGCCCTTGGCGAGGCGCTCTTGCCCGCGCGCTATGGCAGTTACGAGATGCTCGATCTCGAAGCGCGGCGCACGGCCTCACGCACCGGTGAGATTTGGGGCGCTGGGGCCTATGCGTGGGTCTATCTCGACGCTCTGGCGCTAGATCCCGATGCGATGGCCCGCTTGGACGCGGATTTCTTTGTGGACGGGCTGCGCGACATCGTGGCGCGGCGTCGCGATCAGCATGTGATCAACCAACTTTCGGCCTTTTGCGGCATCGTCATGGCCCCCAAGACCGGCAAACAGCGCGTCTCAGCCCCACAAGAGGCCGCGCGCCGCCGTATTCACGACTGTCTGGATTGGCTTCTGGAGAACCATTTGCAGGAATTGCATCCGCTCATCTGGTCGCAAACCCTGCTCAGCCCCGGCCTGACACCGTCGCTGCCCTCGCGCCGCGCGCTGGTTCTCAAGGGCCGTCAAACCGCTCTGCGCATCATCGCCCAATGCTTTGAAGAGGACATCGCGGACGGCAGTTCCATCGCCTTTTCCAGCTCCGGCATGTACCGCTTGCCCGCACTCTGAGAGCAGACGCGCTCAGAAATGCGCCTTTGGCTCATCCGGTTTGCCCGCCGCGATGGCCAGAATCCCGGCCAAGCCGGTAAAGCCCAGCGGGAACATGGTAAAGACGTTGAAGCCAAAGGCGTAATACATCAGCCCCGCCGACACGAGCAGCAACAGCCCACCCCATAGCGCACGCATCTTGGCCATCGCCCCCCCGGCAATCGCCAAAAGTGGCGCCAGAAAGCTCGCGGTGCGGATCAGCGCCGGATCATGCACCTGATAGAACAATCCGTCCACCTCGCCGACCCGGTTGATCACCTCGGTATAGCCATAGCTGAAAAACCCGACCAGCACCGCCAGACAGCCGCCGATTACCCCCAACACCATTGCCGCACTGCGCATTCACCCGCCTCCTTAACCTCGCCCCGATATAGGCGGTCACGCCGCCTTAACCAAGGAGCGCCTTCTGTGTCTCCTTGCTCCAGCCCAGATAGAGCGTGCCGTCATCGTCAATCAACGGGCGTTTCATCAACGCCGGATACTCGGCCAAGACTGTGAGAGTATCGCGCGCCCGCTCGTCTTCGCTCAGCCCCCGCCACGTCGTTGACTGACGATTCACCAGCGCATCCCCGAACTGCGCCAGTGCCGCCTCTGCCACATCCTTGGGCAAGCCTTGCGCCCGGACATCGTGAAACGTCACGTTTTCAAGCGCTTTCAATGCCTTGCGGCAGGTATCACAGGTTTTCAATCCGTAGAGGATCATCGCACAGTCCTTCATTTTTGCGTCATTATCGGTCAAAACCCCGCCCGTTATGGAGTTTTGCTTGATTTTTACAATGGCGATGCAATCATCGTCCTCGTAACGATGGGCATTCAGATTCCGCCTTTGCAACGCTTGGCCGGTCCCTGAGGGTCCGGAGTCACATGGCCCGGCATATTCCCGGGGAAGCGACGCAAAAGGAGAAGCGGAATGCCAACCGGCACCGTGAAATGGTTTAACACCACCAAAGGTTATGGATTCATCGCCCCTGATGGCGGCGGCAAGGATGTGTTTGTGCATATCTCTGCGGTCGAACGTTCGGGGCTGACAGGGCTCGCAGACAATCAAAAGGTCGGTTTCGAGCTTCAGGAAGGGCGCGACGGGCGGCAAATGGCATCTGATCTGCGGCTGCTTTAACGCATGTGACATCCTTTTGCAGTCCGGTGGGGTACCGTGCCAGCGGTCCCAAACCCGATGCAGCCAGAACGGTCAAGAAAACAAAACAGGGCGCGCCGAGGCCCGCCCTGTTTGGTGACTTTTTCTGCCACGGGCCTTTCAGGCCTCAGTAACAGCCCTTTGCCCCTTCTGGGCAATTGAGATGCGACGTGGCGCTATAGGTTTGATGCCGGACCTTGGTCACAGGATGGCGCAGCGCCTGTTGATAGCTCTGCGTCTGATTGGGTTGACCGCAACAGATCACGCCGCTGATCGTTACCGGCTGCAATCCGGCAGGGCAATAATTGGCTTGGGACTCATAGGCATAGACCTTGGCACTCTGCGCCATGGCCGGCGCGGCCAGTCCCGCAAGCGTCAGAGCTGAGATGATGGATTTCGTGGAATTACGCATCGTAACCTCTTGGGCAAACCGTGGAACATACTCCGGCAACCGTATGGGATAACCGTCTTCTGTCAATTTCTTTCCCGGCAAAAGAGGCGATTCAGTGTGATTTTAGCCCTCTGTTGCGGGCTTCGGTGCCCCGGCACCCGGTCCGGTCTGCGTGAACGTCACGACAAAATGCCCAACATCCCCTTCGACATGCACCACTTGGCGCGGCAGACGGATCACCGGCGCGGCCTTGGCATAGGCCGCCTGCCAGACCCGCTCGGTCAGCACGCAGCCCGCTTCTTTCCCTGCGTAATCAAGCGCGGGCGGCACCTCGCGCATGAATACCAGCCCACGCACCAGCGCATGATTTCCCAGATAGACCGCGCCCGAGCCCATGACATCGACGGCCTTGCCCTTGGTCAGCACCGATTGCTGATGGCTCTGCGCCCAGACACCGCAGACCAGCACGCGGCCCTGATGCTCTCGCAGATCCGCCGCCACACTCAGCCCACCACCGGAATCGTAATGGCCCCCAGAGACCACCGGATCAGCGCCCAGCCGCGCCACCATCTGCGGACCCACCGCCGTGCACCCGGCCAGCGCCACAGCTCCAAGGATCAAACTCTTGCGCATCATCTCAGACCCTCCCGTCAGGCGGTTGATATTCGTGCTTCAACATAGCGACACGGCCCGCGATTGCCAGCTATGCGGCTTCAGGCCCGCGCGGCAACAGCAGCAATTTCCTTGAGCATCTCAGGATACCACCGCTCCAGCGTCGGCAAAAACGCTTCGTGCAATCGCGCCACCTGCGCCGGCGTCAAATCCTCGCGCCAGACCCCGGCCTGCCCTTTGGCAAAGAACGCGGTCATGCCCTTGGGCTTTTCCGCGAATCCCAGCGTCTCTTCCTGCCGCTTCATCGCCTCGAAACTCGTGGCCTTGATGGCGCGCGCCAGCTTGGGACCGTCCACCTTGACCCTGAGGAATTTCTCCAGCAGGCCGCGCATCGCCTTACCGGGATTGTGCAGCATATCCTCGTATCGCACCACATGGATCGGCAAGCCCGGCGCATTGGTCCAGACGCGGATATGATCGTCCCAACGGCCAAGCAGGTCGATGATGCCATTCGGTGTGCCGGTGATCGTGTCGGCGTTGCACATCCGTTCAATCGCCAGATCCAGATCGCAATTCTGATGCCGGGCAAAGGACGGGGCCAGATCGAACGGGTTGCGGATGATATAGATCGCGGCGGCGGTCAATTCGGGCGGGATCACATCCTGATCGAAAATCCGAACCGTCTGGCAATGGGTCTTGACGAAATGATGGTCCGGTTTTGAGCCCGCAATCAGGCGCAGCGCGCGGCCCCGCACCCGCATCCAGTCTTCTACCCCCTGCCCTCGAAACGGTCCGCCATTGGCCGCGTCAAAGAAATCCTGCCGCGTGTCGCCAGTCGTAAACTGTCTCAAGTTGTTGATATCCGGCGCTTTTCCTGCGGGCATGAAATACTGCGCCAAGAGGCTACGCATCCATGTATTGCCCGACTTGGGATAGCTCGCCAGCCAGATGATCCGCCGCAAATCGTTCATTCCAGATACCCGTATCGCTTCATCGTCTGCCCCATCTTGGTGCGGATCATCTCCGCCAGCGCCGGGTCGAGATCGGTTTTCCACTGATCCTTCTGCCCCTTGCCAAAGAATTTCGCGCTCTGTTCGGGCCGCTCGATGAACCCCTGTTCGTCTTCCTGCCGCGACAACTCGTCAAAGCTGGAGAACCGGATCGCCCGTTGCAGGCGCTCCTTGTCCACCGGCACGCACACCAGATCCAGCACCTTGGCGAACTGCGTCTCGGGATCGTCCAACAGATCCTCGTAGCGCACAAGCAGGCGCTTCCACGGGGCATAGGCCATCCAACTCTTGACATGCAACTCCCACGAACTGAGGTATTGCGCCACGGATGTCTCTGTCGGCAGATTGCCATTGTCGGGATGGCAAATCTTATGGGCCGCGTCCTCCTGCGTGATGCCGTAATGGCGCGCATAGGACAGCACCATATCCAGCGGATTGCGGATGATATAAATCGCAGAGCGTGTGTAGCGGTCGGGGATCAGGTCGATCTTCTCCGGAGCCACCCGCGCGTTATGCGTTTTAACGAAATTGACATCGGCATTGTTGGCGACGATGGCGCGCAGGACCGGATCACGCAGACGCAAACACAGCGCCAGATCCTGCGGGTCAATCTCGCGCCCGGCAACCCGGTTGTACATCTTGACGACGGCGTCGCCCACGGCAAAGCGGTGCGCCTGATTGATCGGCACCGGCTCTTGCGCGTTCATAAGATAATTGGCGAGGAACAGCCGCGTCCACGTATTCCCGGACTTCGGATAAGAGGCCAGCCAAATGATGCTTCGCTTCATGCCCCGTCGGCCTCCGCAGTTTGCTCACATATGCGGCACACATAGAAAAGGCGGGGGGAAAAGTCACCCCCCGCCCCTTGTCTTGTTACCGGTCGATTAGAACGACAGGTTGATCGAGGTGCCGATGAGGGTACCTTCGGTCGTGGTGTTGGCGTTACCAAAGGTGCCGCCGACGTCTGCGTTCACAGTACCTTCAACATAGGCTGCGTACACGGCCCAGGTCACGCCAGCGCCAAGCGAACGGCTGCCGACCAGCTGGTAGGCTTCGTATTCGGCAGCGTCGCCGGAACCGGCGCCAACGCCATTGTACTCACCCTGGTAGGTGTCGAAACCAACCGACCACGGGCCAGCGATGTCATAGGTCACACCAAGGCTCCAGCCTTCGGAGTCGAATGCACGGATGCCACCGTTGTCGTTCTCGGTGTAACCACCGCCGATGACAAAGCCGCTGAAGCCAACGCTTGCGCCAACGCCCCAAACTTCGGGATCACTGGTGCCAGCAATGTTGGACTCTGCAGTACCCCAACGAGCCGACAGGTCGAGGTCAACGCCGCTGAACGACTGGCTGTATGCGATACCGATGTCGAAAATGTCGGTCACGCCGGCATTACGGTTCACACCAAAGTTGTTACCAGCGTTTGCACCGGTACCTGCAACGTTCGACGCAGCAGCGTAGGACACGCCGAGGGTCAGACCGTTGAAGGAAGGCGTGTAGTAGGTGATGCGCGGAACGTCGTTGTTTGCCAGAACTTCAGCATAGGACGAAATGCCCGCGTCACGAAACAGCCACGGCAGGTTGCCGCCGGCGCCGTTCGAGATCGGAACAAAGCCCGAGATCGACGGAGAGTTGATGCCGATGCCGCCTTTGACCTGCGGCGCAGCCACAGTCATCTTGTAACCAGCCGAGTTCTCGTTGCCGAGGTCGATTTTGCCGAGCGCGTCGCCCGAGATCGAGAGGTAGGTTTCGTCGATGCCGGTCGCGCCGCCACCGTTGTTGGTGCCTTCCATCTGGATGTCGACGCCGAAGGTCAGGCCGTTGTCCAGAGTAACCGAGGGCTTGAAGTGGATTTCGGTGTTCGCATACACGTCAACGCCGTCAAAGTCTGCGCCAGCATGGGCAGGGGTATCGGAGTCAACAGTTACATAACCAACGTGCGAGTTGTAGAACCCGCCCCATTTCATGTTCCATTCTTGTGCCGATGCAGGTGCGGCGAATGCTACGCCAAGAGCAATCGCGCTGGTGCTCAGAAGTTGCTTTTTCAAGGGTGTCCCTCCTCAGAAGCAGGTTAATCAGATCCGCCGCACCAGTCATTGGAAACGGCTTGTGCTATGAAATGCGCCATTCGCCCCCAAACTGTCAACGCAACCCCCCTGCTCTTGCCGCATCCCGCCCGGATTGTGACGCAGAAACCACACCACAGTTCCAGCGCCCTTTCAAACAAGGGGCTTCGCTCATCCCTGGTCCTCACTCAGGACTTTTTTTGCGGCCCGGAAACATTCAAGCGCCTGCGGCACCCCGCAGTAAATTCCCACGACATGAATGATTGCACGGATTTCCTCGGGCGTAACCCCGTTGTTGATCGCACCCCGACAATGCAATTCCCACTCGTGCATTTTGCCCAGCGCGCCCAGCATGGCCAGATTCATCATGCTGCGGGTCTTGGGGGGAATCACCTCGTCACCCCAGCCAAATCCCCAGCACCAGGCGGTCATCGCCTCTTGAAACGGACGGGTAAAGTCATCCGCCGCCTCCAGACTGCGCGCTACATACTCCGCCCCCAGCGTCGATTTGCGCTGCTCCAGCCCCCTGAGAAAGAGATCCTCGTCGAAAATGCTCATCACCTGCTCCTTTTGATGCCTGACGTAACGCATCATCGCAGGGCTGCGCGATAGGACAAGCTCCAGACATGCAAAACGCGCGGGGAATGACCCCCGCGCGCCTCAGTCAATCCAGATCCGGATTTAGAAGGTCAGGTTGATCGACGTGCCGATCAGAGTGCCTTCAACCTCGGTGTTGGCTGTTCCCGGTGCAAAGGTGCCGCCGGCGTTGCCGTTGACAGAGCCTTCGGCATAGACGGCATAGATCGCCCAGCTCACGCCCTCGCCAAGTTCACGGCTGCCGATGATCTGATAGGCTTCGAATTCGGCCTTGTCGCCAGAGGCCGCACCGGTGCCGCTGTATTCACCCTGATAGGTGTCGATCCCGAATTTCCAGGGACCGGCCAGGTCATAGGTGACGCCCAGCGCCCAGCCCTCTTCATCCGGCAAAAGCCCGCCGTTGTCATTCTCCGAGTAGGAGCCACCAAAGGCAAAGCCGTTGAAGCCGACGGTTGCACCGACACCCCAAGTCTCGGGATCATCGGTGCCTGCAAGGCCGGTGTTGTTCTCGGCAGTGCCCCAGCGCGCCGCGGCATCCAGATCGAAACCGCCGAATGACCCGCTATAGGCCACTGCGACGTCAAAGATGTCGGTCACGCCCGCGTTGCGGTTCACACCAAAGTTGTTGCCTGCGTTGGCACCGGTGCCGACAATGTTATCCGAAGCCGCATAGGAGATACCCAGCGTCAGACCGTTGAAGGACGGGGTGTAGTAGCTGATCCGCGCCACGTCGTTGTTGCCCAGAACCTCGGTGTAGGCCGAGATGGCCGACTGACGAAAGTTCCACGGCAGGTTGCCACCGGCGCTGACCGAAATCGGAATGAAACCCGAGATCGATGGCGAGTTGATCCAGATGCTGCCGTCGATCTGCGGCGCCGACACCATCATCTTGTAACCAGCCGAGTTCTCGTTGCCGAGGTCGATCTTGCCGAATGCGTCGCTCGAAATCGTCATGTAGGTTTCGTCGATGCCGGTCGCGCCGCCACCGTTGTTGGTGCCTTCCATCTGCACGTTGACGCCAAAGGTCATGCCGTTGTCGAGCGTCACCGAGGGGGTGAATTCGATTTCGGTTTCGCTGTAGACATCAACGCCGTCGAAATCAGCGCCAAGATGCGCGGCTGTGTTCGTATCGACCGTGGCATATGCCACATGGCTCGAGAAATAGCCGCCCCATTTCATATCCCATTCCTGGGCCGATGCGGGGGCGACCATGACGACGCCGAGGGCGATCGCGCTGGTGCTCGTGAGTAGGTGTTTCAAGGAAGTCCCTCCAGAAATATTCTGATACGTGCCGTCGCGAAAATTCGCGACCGGCTGATAATCACCATGACGCTCACGAACGGTTCACAGTCAAAACACCGATTAGTGAATGTCACGAATCTGTTGCATATGATGCAGGGCCGACACACTCCTGCCTTCCAGCCGCCCACAACGCTCGCAAAACAGGCAAAGCCTGTCTCAGCCGCCCTAGCGACCGGCCCGCGCCTGCCAGTCCTCAACCCGGTCCACCACCTGCCGATACCAGAGATTCGCGGCCCGCAGGAAATGTGGCCGCTCGCCCGGATGCAGCCAGCTCCGGCTGAGCGGCGTGGCGCTATAGGCCGTGGCCCCCCGGGCATCGCCAATCGCCTGATAGGCGGCTTTCGATCCCAACCAGGGCGCCATCACCGTCCCTGACCCCGAAAAGCCCATCGCGTAATGCACGCCCTCATCCTGCCCCACATGCGGCATATGCGAAAAGCTATAGCCGGTGAAGCCCTGCCACGAATGGCTGAGCTTGACGCCCGCCAGATCGGGCCAGATTCCCACCATGACCTTATAGAGCTGCGCCGCAGCCGCCTCCGGCCCCATCTCCGCCATCGAGGCGCGCCCGCCAAAGAGCACACGGCGGCCATCCGGCGAAATGCGGAAATAGCTGTGCCGTGCCCGCGTCTCGACCATCATCCGCCGCCCCGGCGCGATATGGCCGATCAGGTTCGACGGCAAGTCTTCGGTCGCGATGATATAAGACGGCAGCGGAAACACCCGCGCCATATGCCAGCGAAACGGGCGGCGCGTGTAGCCGTTCGTGGTCAAAACCACCTTGGCCGCGCGGATCACCCCCTTGGCGGTCTGCACCCGGTATCCTGCACCCTCGGCCTCGCGCGCGGTCACCGCCGCATGGGATACCACCGGCACGCCCCGCCCCCGCACCGCCCGCAACAGGCCCTGATGGAACTTGGCCGGGTGAATCGCACCATGCTCCGAGAACAACAGCCCGCCGTGATATTTCTCGGTCGTGATCTCCTGCCCCAGATCAGCGCGCTCAATGATCCGCACGTTCACTTCTGATTTCTCGGTAACGACCTGTGCCATCCGCCGCTGATTGGCGAAATGCGCGGGTGTGTAGGCCAGTTGCACCCGCCCGGTGTTCTGGAAATCGCACTCGATCCCCTCGCGCGCGATCAGATCCTTAGCCCAGTCGAGCGCCGGCTTCGCCTCGGCAAAGAGCGCATCCGCCACCCTGGCCCCGAACTTCGCCTCCAACTCGGACCAGCCCAGACGGGGATGCGCCCCGAACATGCCGCCGTTGCGGGTGGACGCCCCATGCCCCGGCTCCGCAGCATCGACCACAACAACCCGCGCGCCGCCATCATGCGCCGCCAGCGCCGCCGACAACCCGGCATAGCCCGCCCCGATCACCAGCACGTCACAGGTGTCGGGCAGGTCCTCCCCCGCCTCGGGCGCACTCAGCGCCGACCACCAGTAAGGGATGCCAAGATCGGCCTCCCGCGCCCATTCGATCCGCATGATCTTCTCCTGATCTCACGCCCGATTGGGCGCGTCTGAATTGCGTCCACAACCCGCGTACAAAACGTACGTCATGTACATTCAGAATCGCAGCGAAAGACAAGACATCCCGCCATCCAGCTTGGCACATTCGATATTGTCGATCTCCACGACCTCATAGCCATGCCCCACCAGCATCTCTGCCGTGCGCGGAAAACCGGCGGCCATGATCACCAGATTATTGAAGCGAATACAATTACTTGCGGCCTCCTCGCCGTCAGGAACAAGCAGCACCTCGTAGCCTTCAAAGCAGCCCGACGCCGATAGTCTGCGCGTGCTCAGGATCGTCTCGGGCCCGATCAGGCCGCAATCGGTCTTGAAATGCAAAACCCCCGCAGAGGTCTCAACCAACCTCAGAGTATATCCATATTCACTAACAATATCAGAGAGTTGGGCCACTCCTTCACGATTGGTCCGGGCTGACAGCCCCACCAGAATCTCACGCCCCGTCACCAGAATATCGCCCCCCTCAATGGTCCCCGGCGCGGCAATTTCTGCGATCCTGTCCCCATAAAACGCCGCAATCGCCGGGCGCATCTCGGCCACTTCGCCCATCCGCGTTGGCGCTCCGGGGCGCATGGTGATGGCCAACTCCGGCAGGCAAAGCATTGTATCTTCTACGAAAACTGCGTCCGGATAGTCCTCGAGCGGGGGCAGTTCCGCTACCTCCGCCCCGGTGCTGCGCAGGGTCGCGACATAGGCGGCATGCGCCTCCAGCATCCGCGTGAGATCCGGCGTGCCGATATCCTCGGCCCGCAATCCGCCCACAATGCTCTTGCCCGGCTTGCGGGTGATCGCCCGGCGGAATTCGTAGCTGGAATTCATCATCTAACCCTCTGATTATGTTTGATTTCAGGCGATCTTGACACGCCGTGCATTGGCATGTGCCACGATCCGGTCAATCGCTTGGGCAAAGGGCGCGTCGTCCACCGTCAGCGCCAAGCGCACCCATGTCTCCAGCGTCTTGCCAAAGGACGCGCCGGGCATCACTGCTACGCCGGTTTTCTCCAAAAGATCAAAGGCATAGCTCTCGCCGTCCATCCCCGTCGCGGCAATATCCACCATGGCGAACATTCCCGCTTCGGGCCGATGCGCAACCAACGCCGTCTCCCGCTCCAACCGCGTGGCCAAAAGATCGGCCCGCGCCGCGAACCTCTGCCGCATACCTGCTGCCACATCCGAACCCTCGCGCACCGCCTGTTCCGTCATATCCGCGATAAACGGTTGATTTCCAAAGAGCATTGTCTCGGACAACGCCAAAAGATTGGCCGAAAACTCCAACGACCCGACACACCAGCCACTGCGAAATCCCGGCGCGGCGTGGCTCTTGGAGATCGACGACACCGCCACCACCCGCTCCGCCAAACCCGGCTCGGACAGGGGCGAGACAAACTCGGATCCCTCGAACACCAGATCCTCATAGACCTCATCCGAAATGATCCAGAGGTCATGCTCAATCGCCAACTGCCCCAAGGCGGCAATATCCGCGCGGGTCAGAATCGCCCCCGTGGGATTATGCGGCGTGGTCAATAAAATCGCGCGTGTTCTAGGGGTTATCAGGGGTGCTATATCCGCCGCCGCCATCCGAAAGCCATTCTCAGGCCGCAGTGGAACCGGCACCATCGTCGCCCCCGTGGCGCGGATCACCCCTTCATAGGTGGCATACATCGGATCGCCGACCAGCACCTCCGCGCCCGCCTCCGCCACCGCCATCATCACGGCGAAAAGTGCTGTTTGTGTGCCCGGAAAACACATCACCTGATCGGGATGAAACGCACGGCCTCTGTTTTTGCTGTATTTTTCCGCCAGAGCCGCCCGCAACCCCGGCTCGCCGCGCCCGTCCGAATAGCCCGTGCGCCCCGCCTTCATCGCAGCATAGGCCGCGTCCTTGAGGTGCTCCGGCGTCGGCACATCCGGCTCTCCGATGGTCAAGCGGATCACGTCGCGACCTGCGCGCGCCATCTCCTTGGCCCGCGCATGAACCTTCCACTTGGCCCCGCCAAGCCCAGCAAGTCGTTCATTTATAGAGGAAAATCTCATGTCTTCGCCGCCTCTTCCAAATCCAGTTGCAAAATCGCCCCCACCGCCGTGAGGGCAATCCCTGTCAGTTCGTCCGGCCCAAACGCTTCGGGCAGCGCGCCACCCTCGAGCCAGAGCCCATCAATCACCGCGTTGCAGGCAATCGCCAGCCGCCGCGCCTGCCCCGCATCCGGCGCGCGCCCCGCTTCCTCCAGCGCCGCCACGATCAACCGCTCCAGCCGGTCGCGGAAATCGTGATACGTCTGCGCATGCACCGCGCGCATCCGCGCATCCTGCCGCACATGGTTGAGAAACCCGGCCCAGAGCCCGACCGAGGCCGCATCAACCACCGGCGGCGTCACCGAGGCCACCACCAGCGCCGCCAGCCGTCCGAGGGCCGTGTCCCGCTCTACAACCCCGGCAAAGGTCTGCTCTGTCAGCCCCGCCATATGCGCCAGATAGGCCTCCTGCACCAGCTCATCCTTGGTGGAAAAGTAATGCCGGATAAGACCTTGGGTCACATCCGCCCGCTCCGCGATGGCGCGCACCGTGGCCCCGCGCACGCCCTGTTCGGCGATCAGATCGAGCGTCGCCATGACCAGCGCCTGACGCCGGCTGTCGGCCCCTTCGCGCCTGAATTTGCGGCGTTCTCCGGTCATGAGCGCCTCCAACCTGCGCAGGTTCAATTATACGCTTGCATAATTACAACTCTTCCGCCTTACTACAAGCCGAAAGTGACCCTGCCGGAGACATGCCCTTGACCGCAGCGCCCCGACCGTCCGACGCGCCCGACCCGGTGTCGCCCGCGATCCTTGTCGAAAACCTGCACAAGTCATTCGGGCCGCTCGAAGTGCTCAAGGGCGTGTCGCTCACCGCACAAAAGGGCGATGTGGTGGCGATCATCGGCGGGTCCGGGTCGGGGAAATCGACCATGCTGCGCTGTATCAACTTTCTCGAAACGCCCAGCTCTGGCCGGATCGTGGTCAATGGCGAGGAAATCGCCATGCGCGCAGACGGAAGCCCCGCCGACCGCCGCCAGATCGAACGCATCCGCACCCGGCTTGGCATGGTATTTCAGGCCTTCAACCTCTGGACCCATCGCACCCTCTTGGAAAACGTGATCGAGGTGCCAATGCATGTCCTGAAAACCCCGAAAAATCAAGCGATTGAGCGGGCGCGTGCGCTGCTTGACCGTGTAGGCCTTGGCGACAAGGCCGATACTTTTCCCGCCTTTCTGTCCGGTGGCCAGCAACAGCGCGCGGCCATTGCGCGGGCCCTCGCCGTCGATCCCGCCGTGATGCTCTTTGACGAACCCACCAGCGCCCTTGACCCCGAGCTTGTGGGCGAGGTGCTGAGCGTGATCCGCGATCTTGCCGCCGAGGGGCGCACCATGCTGATCGTCACGCATGAGATGAAATTCGCCCGTGAGGTGGCCAATCATGTGGTCTATCTCTATCAAGGGCGGATCGAGGAAGAAGGCCCCCCCGAGCGCGTCTTTGGCGCGCCACAATCGGCCCGCCTCAAGCAATTTCTGCAAACCGTCGGATAAGGCGGGGCAGATCAACCAGAACCAACAAGGGAGACTAACATGACACTGAAAACCATCCTCGCCGCCGCCACATTGGCAGCCCTCGGCACCGGGCTTGCCGCGCAAGAGGTCAAGATCGGCATCGCCGCCGAACCCTATCCGCCCTTTGCCTCGCTCGATTCCTCTGGAACCTGGGTCGGCTGGGAGGTCGAGGTGATCGACGCCGTGTGCAAGGCAGCCGACCTCAATTGCGTGATCACCCCGGTGGCTTGGGACGGGATCATCCCCTCGCTCACGGGCGGGCAGATCGATGCCATCATGGCCTCGATGTCGATCACCGAGGAACGGATGAAAACCATTGACTTTTCAGACGCTTACTACAACACGCCGACCGTGGTCGTGGCTGGAAAGGCGATTGAAATGGACGCCAGCCCCGAGAGCCTGAACGGCAAGATCCTCGGCGTGCAGGCCTCGACCATCCATCAGGCCTATGCGCAGGAATATTTCAAGGACGCCGCCGAAATCCGCATCTATCAGACGCAGGACGAGGCCAATCAGGATCTGGTCTCTGGCCGGATCGACGCCACGCAGGCCGACAGCATCGCCATGGCCGATTTCGTTGCCACCGAGGCGGGGGCCTGCTGCGAGATCAAGGGCAATGTCGCCGATGATCCGGCTATTCTGGGCCTTGGCGTGGGCGCGGGCGTGCGCAAGGGGGACGACGCGCTGCGCGAGGCGCTGAATAAGGGCATCGCCACCATTCTGACCGACGGCACCCATGAGGCGATCACCGCGCGCTACTTCAAAGCCAGCATCTACTAAGCCCTTTGGAGGCGCTGCTTGACACATTGGGGCTGGCGGATGCCGCCAGCCTGCTCGCGCTCGAGCCTCCGGGCTGGGGTGCCAACCTCTTGCGCGGGCTGGCGAATTCGCTCCAGATCGCGCTTGGGGCCTTTGGTTTTGGCCTCGTGATCGGACTGGGCGGCGCCTATGGCAAGCTCTACGGCGGGCCGCTCTTGCGCGATCTTTTGGCGGTTTATACCACCGTCATTCGCGCCGTGCCGGAACTGGTGCTGATCCTGATACTCTATTACGTCGGATCGGATCTGATCAATCAGGCGGCTATCGCCATGGGTTATGGCCGTGTGGAAATCAGCGGAGTTGTTGCGGGCATCTGGGTCTTGGGCGTGGTGCAGGGTGCCTATGCCACGGAGGTGTTGCGCGGGGCCATTCAGGCGATCCCACCCGGACAGCTTGAGGCCGCGCGTGCCTTTGGCATGCCGCCGCTGATGACGCTGCGACGCGTAACAATCCCCGCAATGATGGGCTTTGCCACGCCGGGGCTTGCCAATCTTTGGTTGATCGCCACCAAAGACACGGCCCTCTTGGCCATCGTAGGCTTTAGCGAGTTGACACTGGAAACCCGGCAGGCAGCGGGCAGCACGCGGGCCTATTTCACCTTTTTCCTCGCGGCGGGCGCGCTTTACCTGATCGTCACGCTGTTTTCCGGCGTGATCTTTGCCCGGATCGAGAAATGGGCGCGGCGCGGCCAGCCGTCGCTTAGGGAGGGCGGACAATGAGTGACTTGCGCGCGCTTCTGATCCCACGCCGCCTGTTTCTCATGGCGCTTTTCGCCGGGTTCGTGCTCTGGTGCGCCCTGTCCATGCGGTGGGACTGGCTGCCGCAATACCTGCCTCTGGCGCTTGAGGGGCTGTGGCGCACGATCTGGATCTTGGTGGTGACGGTCGTGCTGGGTTTCACGCTCGCGGTGCCGCTTGGTCTCGCACAGGCGGCGGGGCCTTGGTATCTGGCCGCGCCTGCGCGCATTTTCTGCACCATCATTCGCGGCACGCCGCTCCTCTTGCAAATCTGGCTGCTCTATTACGGCCTAGGCTCTCTCTTCCCGCAATACCCGTGGATTCGCGGCTCTGAGCTTTGGCCCTATTTGCGGCAGGCCTGGCCCTATGCGGTGCTGGCGCTCACCCTCTCCTATGCGGGATACGAGGGCGAGGTGATGCGCGGCGGCTTTGCCAGCGTGCAAAAGGGCCAGCTTGAGGCGGCGCGCGCCTTTGGCATGCCGCGCTTCACGATATTCCGCCGCATCTGGCTCCCGCAGGCCATTCGCAACGTGCTGCCCACGCTCGGCGGCGAGACCATCCTGCAACTCAAGGCAACACCGCTGGTGGCAACCATCACCGTGATCGAGATTTATTCAGTCTCCAACCGCGTGCGCGCCGACACGTTCATTGTCTATGAGCCGCTTTTGTTGCTGGCCCTCGTCTACATGATCATCGCGGGCCTGATCGCCCTGATGTTCCGCTGGGTCGAAAACCGCGTGCCAACCCGCAGACAGCAGGGCTAATAAACCTGCGCGGCATCGCCCCATCGTGATGTGACGGAGCGGGTAAAACGTGGTAGGATGGCGCACGGCAACGCGACGGCGCGACGCCCCACTCTCGGCTTCCGCGCCATAAATGGGAGGCCATCATGACCAAGACCATCGGCAATCCGCTGACGTGGTTGGCGGGGACAACAGCGAGTGCAAGTCGTAGCGCCTCAGACGCCGCCGACGCGCTCGGCAGTGAAATCACCACACCGCCCGAAGTGCGCCAGCTTGACATGGACGACGTGAGAACCGCGCTTCGCAAGGGGCTCGCAGATTTCACCGCCTTTCGCAGCGACGTTTTCTTCCTCATCGCCATTTACCCGGTGATCGGCATCACGCTCGCGCTCTTGGCCTTCAACTCGGCGCGACTACCGATGCTGTTCCCATTGGCCGCAGGGTTCACCCTGCTTGGTCCGGTCGCCGCCGCGGGCCTCTACGAGATGAGCCGACAGCGTGAAACAGGACAAGACCCGAATTGGGCCGAGGCCCTGCATGCGTTGCGTGCCCATGTCTTGGGGCCGGTTCTGGTTCTGGCGCTCTATCTGATGGGGATTTTCGCGGTCTGGATGTTTGCCGCGACCTATATTTACAACATCACGCTCGGACCGCTTCCGCCCTTATCGGTCACCGGTTTCCTGAGCGATGTCCTGACAACGACTGCCGGCTGGCAGATGATCCTGCTCGGGATGGGAACGGGCTTCGTCTTTGCCGCACTGGTTCTGGTCATCAGTCTGGTGTCTTTTCCAATGCTGATCGACCGACGCGCAGGCATTCCGGTTGCGGTGATGACCTCCGTTGCCGTTGCGCGGCGCAATCCCCGCATCGTTGCGACATGGGGCCTGATCGTCGCGGTGAGCATGACGATTGGCATGCTGCCTGCGTTCCTCGGGTTGGTGATCGTGCTGCCGGTTCTTGGACATGCGACCTGGCATCTCTACCGCGCTGCCGTACCAAAGGAGGGATAGAGCGGTCAGCCTGCCTCAGCCAGCCGTGCCACATAGCGGGCCAATGTGTCGATCTCGAGATTTATCATATCCCCCAAGGCCACATTCCCCCAGGTGGTTACAGCCTTGGTATGCGGGATGAAGTTGATCCCGAAATCGCGGCCCTCTACCTCGTTGACTGTAAGCGAGGTGCCATTCAGCGCCACCGACCCCTTTGGCGCGATGAACCGCGCAAGGGCATCGGGCGCGCGCAGGATGACGCGGGTGCTGTCGCCCTCGTCGCGCAATCCCACCACCTCGGCCAGCCCATCGACATGGCCCGACACGATATGCCCGCCCAATTCATCGCCTACCCTTAACGCGCGTTCCAGATTGACCCTGCGCCCTGCATCCCAGCCTGACAGATTGGTCTTGGACAGGGTTTCAGCAGAGATATCAACGTCAAACCAATCGGACCCAAGAGCTACGACCGTCAAACAAACGCCGTCGCAGGCAATGGACGCGCCGATGTCGATCCGGCCCGTGTCATAGCCGGTGCCGATCCGCGCGCGCAGGTCGCCACGATGCTCGACCGCTTGAATGCGCCCCACATCGGTGATGATACCCGTGAACATGGCCGCTCTCCTCTTGCTCTCTCCCCGCCCTAGCGCCGCCGGGTCCGCATGACAAGACACCGCGGCGGAAGGGGCTTATTTTTGCCTGATTATTGCAGTATCAAAGCACGATTGAGCGCAAAGGCAAGAGACCCCAGCATGACAGGTCTGACCGGCGAGGAGCGTGCGTTCCTGTTTCTTCAGGGACCGCATGGACCTTTTTTCTATAAACTCGGGCAGATGCTGCGCCGGGCCGGTGCGGATGTCTGGCGCGTGGGGTTCAATGCCGGGGATCAAGTCTTCTGGCGTGACCGCTCGAGCTATTTGCCGTTTCTGAGCGACGCCGAAACTTGGCCCGCAACCCTGACCCAGATCCTCGACGACAAGCGCATCACCGATCTGGTGCTCTATGGCGATACCCGGCCCATTCATGCGCAAGCGGTCGAAATGGCCCGTGCGCGCGGCCTCAGGGTCCATGTGTTCGAGGAAGGCTACATGCGCCCCTATTGGGTGACGTATGAGCGCGGTGGCACCAATGGCAATTCCCGCCTGATGGAAATGAGCGTGCCCGAGATGCGGCAGGCGCTGGAAAACTCGGATATGGACACCGCCCTGCCCCCCGCCAGTTGGGGCGACATGCGCCAGCATGTGTTCTACGGCGCGCTCTATCACGGCTTTGTCCTTTTCCTGAACCGCCGCTACCGGCATTTCCGCCCACATCGCGCGCTGACCGTTGGACAGGAATTTAAGCTCTATCTCAAACGTCTGGTCCTGATGCCGGTTCAGGCGATCGAGCGGCGTCTGACGACATGGCGCGTCCGCACCGGCGGCTTTCCGTATCACATCGCCCTTTTGCAACTGGAACATGACGCCTCGTTTCAGGCGCATTCGCCGTTTTCCACGATGACTGAGTTTCTGGAAACCGTCATCGACGGCTTCGCCAAGGGAGCGCCGCCGCATCATCATCTAGTGATCAAGGCACATCCGCTGGAGGATGGTCGCGCCCCCATCCGCAGTGAATTGCGCCGCCTGATCCACACCTACGGCCTGCGTGGCCGGGTGCATTACCTGCGCGGCGGCAAGCTGGCCAAGTTGCTGGATGAGGCCAGATCTGCGGTCACGGTCAATTCCACGGCGGCGCAACAGGTGCTCTGGCGCGGCATTCCGCTGCGCACCTTCGGGCAGGCGGTCTATGCCAAGCCGCAGTTTGTCTCGACCAAACCCTTGCGCGATTTCTTTGCCGGGGCGGAGCGGCCGGATCGCCGTGCCTACACCGATTACCGCCGCTTTTTGCTCGAGACCAGCCAGATCGCGGGCGGGTTCTATTCCGCCAGCGGGCGGCGGCAATTGCTGCGTCAGGCCGTCGACATGATGCTCTCACCCGAAGACCCCTATGACGCGCTGCGCTCTGGCACCGCGGCCCCTCGGCAACAGTTGCGCCTTATCCCGTAAGCCATCCAGATAGAAATGCTGGATTTTCGTAAACATGTTCGGTAGTTTAAGAAAAAAAGACCCGAGGCAGAACAAAAACAGGTCGAGGAGACCGAGCAGTGATACCCCGACATTCCCGATGGGCGCGGTCTGTCGCGCTTTTGGCCATTGCATCCATATTGGCCGGATGCGCCCTGCCTCGTGTAGGTCCCAACAAGCGTGAACTTTACGCAGGCTCCGTGCAGAAGGAGGGGGATGCCTTTGTCGTCACGGTGAACGATCGCGTGACCCGCGCCACGGCTGTCCAACCCGCCCTTGGGTTCACGGATGAATTCAGAAATGCGGGGCTCCTCGGATCCGACATGATCAGTTCCGGCGATACTCTGGGACTGACCATCTGGGAAAATGTTGATGACGGGCTCTTGGCAGGAGAGGCCACAAACCAGACCCTCCTTGATGAGGTGCAGGTAGACGGATCAGGCTTTATCTTCGTGCCATACGCCGGGCGGATCAAAGCCGCAGGCAATACACCCGAAGGTGTGCGTCGCATCATTACCGAAAAGCTCGAACAACAAACCCCTGACCCACAGGTCGAAGTGCGTCGCCTCGCGGGCAACGGCTCGACCGTGTCGATCAGCGGGGCTGTAAGCGGTCAGGGCGTCTATCCAATCGAGGCCCCCACTCGTACGCTCTCGGCGATGATCGCCTCTGCGGGCGGGATCGCCATTGAACCTGAAGTGGCGCAGATCACGGTGATCCGGGGCGATCAGCGCTCCAAAGTGTGGTTTCAGGATCTCTTCAAGCATCCGCAGTTCGACATCGCGCTGCGCGGTGGCGACCGTATTCTGGTCGAGGCCGATACGCGCGCCTATACCGCACTTGGGGCCACCGGCGCACAGGCGCGCGTGACATTCGAGACCCAGACACTGAGCGCCTTGGAAGCGATAGCGCAGGTCGGCGGGCTGACAACCTCTGCCGCCGATCCGACGGGTGTGTTTGTACTACGCAATGAACCCGCAGAGGTGGCAAATCAGGTTTTGGGTCGCAACGATCTGCAAGGCGCGCAGCGCCTTATTTACGTTCTTGATCTGACCAAGCCAAATGGCATGTTCATGGCCCGCGATTTTGCCGTTCGCGACGATGACACCATCTATGTGACCGAGGCACCGTTCACACAATGGTCGAAAGTCATCGGCGCACTGACCGGCACACTTGGGGCGGTTGGGTCGATTTCAACGGCGTCCTCGACGCTCTCGGGCGACTTTTGAGGCAGCCCTTAGACGGTGAACCCGCTGGCGAGGCGCAGGCCTCCCGGCGGGTTTTCTTTTTCAACGGCGGGTTTCTTTGGCAAGGCCGTGTGCGCCGTATTCTGGCACTGGCGGGCTATAATCTGACCCTCGGCCGGCCCGACGCGGAGGATCTCATCGCCGTCTGGGGCCGCAGCCCCTTTGCAAAGCGTGGCGAGGCAATGGCCGAGCGGACCGGTGCGGGCCTCTTGCGGATCGAGGATGCGTTCCTGCGCTCACTTCATCCGGGGCGCTCGGGGGAACCACCGCTTGGCTTGGTGATCGACCGGCGCGGCATCTATTTCGACAGCAGCCGCCCGTCGGATCTTGAACATCTGCTCGCCACGCATCCGCTGGACGACACAGCCCTGCTCAATCAGGCGCGCAGCGGCATGGCCCGAATGCAAGAGACGCATCTGAGCAAATACTCCGGGTTCGATCCCCGCACTCCCTGCCCCGAACCGGGCTATGTGCTGGTCATCGACCAGACGCGCGGCGATGCGTCGGTGATCCACGGCGGGGCGGATGCCAATACTTTTCGTGAAATGCTCTATTGGGCACAAGAGGATCACCCCGGCGCGCGCATTATGATCAAGACACATCCGGAAACGGCACAGGGCCATCGGCCGGGCTATTTCACAGGTGCCGACGAGTCCGCGCGCATTACCCTGTTGTCTGCTCCCGTCAGCCCATGGGCGCTGCTCGAGGGGGCTGTCGCGGTCTATTGCGTGTCCTCTCAGATGGGGTTCGAGGCTATCCTGGCGGGGCACCGGCCTCAGGTCTTCGGCAAGCCATTCTACGCGGGATGGGGTCTCAGCGACGATCACCACCCCCTGCCCCTGAGGCGCCGAGGCCGCAAGCTGACCCGCGCGCAGCTCTTTGCCGGGGCAATGCTGCTCTATCCCACATGGTATGATCCCTATCACGACCGGCTCTGCGATCTGACAACCGCCATCGGAACTTTCGAGGCGATGACCCGCGCATGGCGCGAGGATCACGCCGGATGGGCAGCCTATGGCATGCGCCTGTGGAAACGTGCGCCTTTGCAGCGGTTCTTTGGTCAATACCGGCGGGTCTCGTTCCCCAAGCGGCCCCAGACCGAGCGCCCCTCAATGGTCTGGGCGTCTAGCGCGGCCAAGACCCCAGAGGGCGCGATCCGCATTGAGGACGGATTTTTGCGGTCGCGCGGCCTTGGGGCCGATCTCATTCCCCCTCTGTCGCTCGTCTGCGATGATCTGGGCATTTACTACGATCCGACCCACGACAGCAGGCTGGAACATCTGATTGACGCGCGCGCGCGTATGCGTCCCGATCAAGAGGCGCGCGCAGAGGCGCTGATTGCCGCGCTGACCCGGCATGGGCTGAGCAAGTATAACCAAGGAGAGCCTGCCCACGATCTGCCAGAGGGCCACCGAATTCTTGTGCCGGGGCAGGTTGAGGATGACGCCTCGATCCGGCTTGGCGCCGGTGCGATCACTACTAATCTCAGCCTTTTGCACTCTGTGCGCCTCGCCAATCCGAAGGCCGTGATCCTCTACAAACCCCATCCCGATGTCGAGGCTGGCCTGCGACCCGGAAACGTGCCCCCGGAGGCGCTTTACGAGCTTGCGGATATGGTCCTCATCCACACCGATCCGGCCCACCTCCTGCCACGGGTCCAAGAGGTGTGGACCATGACATCCTTGTTGGGCTTTGAGGCGCTCTTGCGCGGGGTGCGTGTGACCACGACCGGCGCGCCCTTTTATGCCGGATGGGGGCTGACCCGCGATCTGGGCGAAACCCCCGCAAGACGCAGGGCGCGGCCATTGCTCACTGGTCTCGTGCATGCCACGTTGATCGACTATCCGCGCTATTTCGATCCAAAGACGGGACGGCCCTGCCCGGTCGAGGTGGTGGTCCATCGGCTCGCGCATGGGCCGTTGCCCCGTCCCGGTCCAGCCAACCGGTTGTTGGCCAAGCTGCAAGGCGCTCTGGCCTCTCAGGCAAGTCTCTGGCGATAAGGCACATCAGCGCTATCTACTCGGCGGCGGTATCCAACAACACGGCTTCAACGCGACGGTTGCTCTCCCGTCCGTCGCCGGTGGTGTTCGGGGCCAAGGGTGCCAGATAGCCAATGCCATGCGCTTCGAGTTGGGTAGCAGGCACACCGTGAATTTCCGTCAGAACGCTCAGCACCGCCTCTGCACGCGACCGTGAAAGGGCGATATTCCCCTCCAACCCGCCCGTGCTGTCCGTATGTCCAACCAGCGCAACGCGGGTGTTTGGTTTTGTCAGCAGATAGGCAGCAAGCGCCTCAAGGCTAGGATGCGGTCCCGGCCCAAGCGCATTGTCCCCAGACCCGAAATCGAGCCCCTCCAGCACCGCATGCCCGTAGCGTTTCAATGCCTGCACGACATCAGGAGGGGACGTGTCGTCGACCTCAGGGCTGCGTGGACCCGTTGCATCTGACTCCTGACCCAAGCCTGTCAGTTGGATCGTTTGCACATACCCAGTTTGCCCACTCTGGCTGACGATCAGGGCGACGTGCTCCAACTTGGCCTCAGGTCCACGGCGCGCCACAAGATAACGATAATCAAAGAGATCGATGAACATGTCGGGCGCAGGCAAGACCGGCAGGGCAAAGCGGAAATCGAACCCGCCGCACTCCTCGGCCAGACAGTCGAACATCACCTCCCATCCGGAGTCTTCCAACTGGCGTCGCAATGGTATGAGGATTTGCAATGTCGTGACGCCCTGCGCCGGAAACCGCCAAGCGCGGCTGATGATCTGACCGTCCAGCCGCAGGCGTGGAGCGCCTTGGGTCGAGTATGGACCGATGGGCAGGATCAGCGTATCCGCCTCGCGGATCACCTCGCGTGTCATGCTGGCATTGGCAGGCAATTTGAGATCGAGCGCCTGCGCCGACCCACAGGCCAGTAACATCGAGAGCAAGAGAGTGCAGGCGCTTCGCATGCCGGATCAACGGGCCTGTGCGTGATAGTCGGGATTCGGCTGCATGCCCGTGGCCGAGGCAACACGATTGGTCATATTGAAGAACCCCGCGACATTGGCAATGTCCCAGATGTCGCGATCGCTCAAGCCCTGATCACGCAGCGCTTGACGGTCGGACTCGGTGATTTCTGCAGAGGCTTTGGTGACCTTTTCCGCAAACCCCAGCATGGCGCTCTGCCGTGCATCGAGCCGTGCGGCACGCCAGTTCATCACCATCGCTTCGCCCAATGCCGGATCATTCGACAATTGCCGCACCGCAGCCCCATGCGCCACCTGACAATACCAGCACCGGTTGATCGAGCTGACGACAACCGCAATCATTTCGCGCTCCAGCTTGGTCAGACCACTTGGGGCGAGCATGAGATCATTGTAGAGCGTGGTGAACGCGTTGAGCTTGTCGATGTCAAAGGCATAGGCCTTCAGCACATTGGGGATCATACCCAGCTTTTCCGCGCAGATATCGAAGTATTTCTGCGTCGCGTCGGGCAACGGCTCGATCATCGGCAAATCAAGTGCGGTGGGCTGGTCCGGTTTGGTCATCTCTCACTCCTTTTGCCGGTAATGATAGTCCCCGACATGGGCAAAGCCCATCGCCGAATATAGGCCATTGGCACCCTGATTGCTCTTGGTGCAGATGACGGACAGGTACTGTGCGCCGTGCTCCTGCGCCCAATGCGCGGCCTGAAGCATCATCAGCCGCCCCATGCCCGCGCGCCGGTGGCGGACCTGCACCTCGAGCGCATGCACCATGGCAATCCCTTGGTGAATGGCGGCAAAGCCGGTGGCGGCGGGCTGGTCCTTATGCCTGCCAAAGAGCCCGGTCTTGGGGCCGATGACACGCTCCATCACCGCGATCCGCGCCGGGCCGATCCCACCCTCGGCCCAAATTTCGCGCATGACTTCAAGGGGTTCCCAGATGGAGAACGTCGTGACGCGGGGTGGCTTTTCAACCGTCAACGCATCCAACGCGGCGACATAGAGATTAACCGGATCAACCACCTTGTAGCCTTTGGTCGCCAGCAACGCGTCCAGAGTGTCATCCCCTTGGCGCACCTGAAAGAGCGGGGTCTCACCAAGATCCTGCATCGCAGCCTCGGCTGCGGTCAACTCCTCGATGGTGATCGGCCGCGCAACAGTGGCGGCGGACACGCGTTTGCCGCCACCCTTCCCATCGCGAAGGGTCACGGGGCCAAGGTGCTGCGTCTGCGCGGACGGCCAAGTGGCCTCTGTCACCGCATAAAGTGTCTGCACATCAGGTGTCATGCCGGAAACATCCCCGCCAATTCGGATATAGCGGCATCAAGCCGTGCACCGTCCTGACCGCGCATCACGATCTGTGCCCCGTAGCAGCCATCCCGAATGAACGGGTAAGACCCGATGCTGAGGTCCGGATACCGCTCCGCCAGATCCGACAGTGGACCCGCGATATCACCTTCGCCACGTCGGATCTCCAGCGTTTGCGACAGGATCGGCGCACCGCCGGTGAGTGTTGGCAGCACTGAGGCCAGCATCGCCTGAAAGATCGCGGGCACCCCGGCCATAACATGCACATTCGCGATGGTGAATCCAGGTGCTGCGCTGATCGGGTTGTCGATCAGAACCGCCCCATCCGGAATACGCGCCATGCGCAGGCGTGCCGCGTTCAATTCCTGCCCACGCGCGTCATAATGTGCGGCCAATATCGCGCGGGCATCGTCGCGCACTGAAATGGGGCGATCAAAGGCCGCCGCCACATTCTCGGCGGTGATGTCATCATGGGTCGGGCCAATCCCGCCTGAGGTGAATACGTGGTCATATCCCGCGCTCAGCGCCCGCACGGCGGCCACGATGGCGCCGGGATCGTCGCTGACCACGCGCACTTCCATTAGGTCAATGCCCACCTTCGTCACCTCGCCCGCCAGATAGTGCATGTTGGCATCGCGCGTGCGCCCCGAGAGAATCTCATCTCCGATGACAAGCATGGCTGCGGTCGGGTTGGGCATGGCAGACTCCTTGATCCGGGAACAAACCCGGTATAGGCGCAGGCCATGCGCTTTCAAACCCCTCTTGTGCAGGCCGTGCTGCTGCGCCGCTACAAACGCTTTCTCGCCGATATCCGCCTGACGGACGGGCGCGAGGTGACGGCGCATTGCCCCAATCCCGGCAGCATGCTGGGGCTGGCTGATCCCGGCGCATCCATCTGGGTTGAACCCAATGAAGATCCCCGCAAAAAGCTGAAATTCGGCTGGCGGCTGGTGGACCTCTCAGGTGGGGATTTCGTCTGTGTCGATACAGGTCTTGCCAACCGGATCGTCAGAAATGCGCTTGAGGCGCGGACAATTCCGGAACTGGCCGCCTATGATCGGGTCCGCCCCGAGCAGGCCTACGGCACAGCCAGCCGGGTCGATTTCCTGCTCTCGGGCGCGGGCCTGCCCGATGCCTATGTCGAGGTGAAATCCATGACCCTGTCGCGCGCCCCCGGTCAAGCCGAATTTCCCGACAGCGTGACCGCGCGCGGCACGAAACATCTGGGCGAGTTGGCAGAGATGGCGCAGTCCGGACATCGCGCCGTGCTCCTCTATCTGGTGCAACGCACCGATACGCAGGCCGTGACCGTGGCCCAAGACATAGACCCCGCCTATGCTAAGGCGCTGCAAACCGCACGCGCGGCGGGGGTCACGGTTATGTCATATCGTGCCAATATCACCCCGCAAGAGATCACAATCGGTCACAGCCTGCCGTTTGGCGACGACCGCCCTCTGGTCCTTTCGCGCAAATAGCCCTAGATAAACGGAAAATGAACACCATACGAGGCCGGACGTGAACGAGACACACCGTGGAAGACTGACACGCGAGGGGATCCGCATCCATGAGGCTGCGGATTTCGCGGGCATGCACCGCGCCGGAGCCCTAGCGGCGCAGATCCTCGACGAGATCGCAGAGCATGTGTTCGTCGGCCAAACCACCGCCGCCATCGACAAGCTGATCGAGGACAAGGTCAACGCCTCAGGCGCGAAATCCGCCACCATCGGCTACAAGGGCTATCAGCACGCCAGCTGCATCAGCGTCAATCACGTGGTCTGCCACGGCATTCCCGGCGACAAGGTGCTAAAAGACGGCGACATCCTGAATGTCGACGTCACCGTGATCCTCGATGGTTGGTTCGGCGACACGAGCCGGATGTATGTGGCGGGCAAGCTCAGCCGCAAATCCGAGCGGTTGATCCAGGTCACGCATGACGCGCTGATGAAAGGGATCGAGGCGGTGCGGCCCGGCAATACCTTTGGCGACATCGGCCACGCGATCCAATCCTACGTCGAGGCGCATCGCATGTCGGTGGTGCGCGATTTCTGCGGGCATGGCCTTGGCCGCGTCTTCCACTCCCCGCCCAATGTGCTGCATTACGGGCGTGCAGGCAGCGGGCCGACCCTCGAAGAAGGGATGTTCTTCACCATCGAGCCGATGGTCAATCTGGGACGGCCCGAAACCAAGGTTTTGGCCGATGACTGGACCGCCGTGACGCGCGACAAATCTCTCTCGGCGCAGTTCGAACATTCGATCGGGGTGACGGCGAGCGGTGTCGAGATTTTCACCCTGTCGCCTGCGGGCAAGTTTCATCCGACTTGGGAGTGAACCGGGGCCAGCGATTGGCGTCGGGTGTGGTCTGAAGGGGCATTCGACGCGTGCGATGAGCCGCGCGGGGCCCGTCCGCCGGGTGGGCGCTGCGCGGCGGTGCCTGCGGCACCTTGAGACCGCGCATTGGCGATTGGGGCCAACTTCAGCAAAGGGCCATCCGCCCCTTCACCCCCGCAGCACCGCCCCCGGGTTCATAATCCCGAGAGGATCAAGCGCTGCCTTGATGGCCCGCATCGCGTCCAGCTTTACCGGATCGCCATAGCGCTCCAGATCCTCGACCTTGAGCCGCCCGATGCCATGTTCGGCGCTGACAGACCCGCCCATCGCATGCACCAGATCATGCACCGCACGCTTGATCTCGTCCCGCTCAGCCACGTGATCAGCACGGGCGCGCCCCGGCATGGGAAAGACGTTGTAATGCAGATTGCCATCGCCCAGATGCCCGAAACAGTTGATCCGAAACGCCCCGATCCGGGCGATCACCTCAGCGCCTTTCACAATGAAGTCAGGGATTTCGGACATCGGTAAGGAGATGTCATGCGAGCTGATCGAGCCGACACGCCTGTTGGCCTCGGGGATCTGCTCGCGCACCTCCCAGAACTGATGGCGCTGCACCTCGGATTGCGCGATGACCCCGTCGCTGACCAGCCCCGCCTCCAGTGCCTCGGCAAAAATCCCCTCAAGCGCCGTCGCCGGATCAAGCCCGCGCGCCAGCCCGACGTCGATCAAGACGAACCATTCGGGCATCTGCGCAAAGGGCTGCCGGATATCGGGCAACGTCTCGGCCAGAAACTCGAGCCCCGCCCGGTGCATGATCTCAAAGGCGCTTACGCCCTCGCCCATCCGGTCGCGCGCCAATGCCAAAAGGTCGAGCGCAGCGCGTGGCCCCTCCACCACCATCAGCGCCGTGCCCTCTCCCATTGGACGGGGATAGAGCTTGAGAGCGGCGGCGGTGATCACCCCGAGCGTGCCCTCGGACCCGATCAGAAGATTGCGCAGATCATAGCCGGTGTTGTCCTTGCGCAGACGTTTCAGACCGTTCCAGATGCGCCCGTCCGGCATCACCGCCTCCAGGCCCAGACACAAATCGCGCGCATTGCCGTAGCGCAGCACATTGACGCCGCCCGCATTGGTGGCCAGATTGCCGCCAATCCGCGCCGATCCCTTGGCGGCGATGCTCAGGGGGAAGAGCCGGTCCACCTCGGCGGCGGCCTCGTGGATGTCTTGCAGGATCACCCCCGCCTCAACCACGATCACATTTTCAGCCGGGTAAATGCCCCGCACCGCGCGCATCCGCTCAAGGCTCAGGATCACCGGCACCGGGCCATCGGGCGCGATCTGCCCCCCGACAAGGCCCGTGCCGCCGCCATAGGGCACCACCGGCACGCGCGCGGCGGCACAGGCGCGGACAATCGCGGCCACCTCCTCGGTGCTGCCAGGGGCCAGAACCACGCCCTGCCCCTGCCAGCGGCCACGCGGCTCCTCAAAGTAGCCGGGAGTGGCCTCGCGGAACACGGGTACAGGCAGATGCGCGCGCAGCGCGTCGATGAATGCGGGGGTGGCGGGGGCCAAGGTCGGAGTCAGGGTCATGGAATTTACCTATCACGTTGCCCACATCGGTCCAGCCCTTTGTGACCCGCAAGGGAACCGGCTTGCTGCGCAGAGATGGGCGGCTTTCCCTCTTGCCTCTGCCCGCCCTCCGGGCCATTTTGCGCGCCATGCAGATGATCCCCCGTGCCCCGCTCTTTCTTGGCCTTGCAGGCCTTTTGCCCTTTCTCTGGGGGGCACTGACCGTGATCATGCCCGAGCTGGGCCTCTGGACGGCCCAGACCATCGGGCCGCGCTTTGCCGGGCCATATGTCATGCTCTTTTATGGCGCGGTGATCCTGTCGTTCATGTCGGGCGTGCTCTGGGGTTTCGCCACGCGGGCGACGGGGGCCTTGGCGAGCATCTGCTACGGCCTCTCGGTGATCCCGGCCCTCTGGGCGTTTTTCATGACCGGTGGCGGGCCGATCTCGGCGGGAATAAGCCTCATTTTCGGGTTCGCGGGCCTCTTGGCGCTCGATTGGCAATTCTGGCGCTGGGGTCTGACACCGCCCTGGTGGATGGCGCTGCGGATGCTACTGACGGCGGTGGTCATCGCCTGCCTTGCGGTGGGGGTGCTGCTCTGATGCCCGCGCTCTATGCCTATACCGACGGGGCCTGTTCCGGAAATCCCGGCCCCGGCGGCTGGGGCGTGCTGATGCGCGCCATGGAGGGAGACACCATCGTCAAGGAACGCGAGTTGAGCGGCGGCGAGGCCGACACCACCAACAACCGGATGGAACTTTGCGCCGCCATCGCCGCGCTGGAAGCCCTCTCGCGCCCCTCGGCCATCACGATTGTCACCGACAGCGCCTATGTAAAGAACGGCATCACCGGCTGGATGCACGGCTGGAAACGCAACGGCTGGCGCACCGCCGACAAGAAGCCGGTCAAGAATGTCGAACTGTGGCAACGACTGGACGAGGCGCAGAAACGCCACACCGTCACTTGGGAATGGGTCAAGGGCCACGCAGGCCACCCAGAGAATGAGCGCGCCGATGAATTGGCGCGCGCAGGCATGGCGCCCTTCAAGCCGGGCAAGGCCAAGGGATGAGCGCGCTCACCCTCCTCGATTACGCCTCGGTGCTGATCTTCGCGCTGACCGGCGCGCTTGTGGCCTCGCGCCAACAGCTTGATATCGTGGGCTTTGCCTTTATCGCCTGCCTCACGGCCGTGGGCGGCGGCACGTTGCGCGATGTTTTGCTGGATCGCAACCCGGTCTTCTGGCTCGGCAATCCTAATTACATCCTGATCGCCTGCGGAGCAGCCCTCCTCGTGTTCTTCACCGCCCATCTGGTCGAAAGCCGCTATCGCCTCTTGCTCTGGCTCGACAGTTTCGCCTTGGCCGTGGCGGTGCCTGCCGGGGTGAGCGCCGCGATGGTGATGGAGCAAAGCGCGGTGATCGTGGTGCTGATGGGCATGGTCACCGGTTGCATGGGCGGCCTGATGCGCGATGTCGTCTGCAACGAGGTGCCGCTTGTGCTCAAACAGGGCGAGCTTTACGTCACCGCCGCCTTTGCCGGGGCGCTTGGGGCAGTGGGGGCGGCTATGTTCACTCACGAACCGCTTGCGATTTTGGGCACCTGCGCCGCCCTGACTTGGGCCTTGCGCGCAGGCTCGCTCAGCCTTGGGTGGCGATTGCCGGTTTACCGCGCGCGTCCACCAAGAAACTAGATTTCACCGCCGCTCGCCGATCATCTTCCACAGCCAGACCAGCAGCATCGCGCCCAGAACCGCGCCGATCAGTCCGCCCACAAGGCCTGTGATCATCAGCACCATGCGAATGACCACCGCCCCGATCAGCGTCCCGGCGATCCCAATCAGGATCGTCGGCACCACCCCCAGTTCGACCCGCATCAGCCGCGTCGCCAGAAACCCGGCCGCGATGCCCACGATCAAGAGCCCGAGGATGCCCATGCCTTACCTCCGCTTGCGCCAATGGGTCGGCACAATGATGAGCGCGCCGACCGAGGACAGGATCGCATCAATCCCCGGCGCACCAAAGCGGATGCCGAACATGATCCGGACAAAGTAAAAGAGAAATGCGCCGCCGATGCAGATGATGATTGAGGGCAGATAGCCATTGCGCGTAAAGCCGCTTTTCTCGCTCGCGTAGCCGACGATGCCCGCGATCACCACCGTGCCGAATAGCTGCATGAACATCGCGTCACCCCAATTGCGTGCCACACGGCAAGGGCATGCCGCGCAGGAACTCGTCTGCATCCTGCGCCGCGCGCCCGGCCCGTTGCAAGCGCAAAAGCCGCACAGCCCCCGTGCCACAGGCCACGGTCAACCCGTCACCGAGAACGACACCCGGCGCACCCTGCCCGTCGGCTACGGTCGAGCATAGCAGCTTGATCCGCTCTCCCCCCACCTCGCACCACGCCCCCGGAAAGGGCGAGAGCCCCCGGATCAAGCGGTCAATCTCTGCGGCGGGGCGCGTCCACTCCACCCGCGCCTCTGATTTGTCGATCTTGGCGGCATAGGTCACACCCGCCTCGGATTGCGGCACGGGCCGAAGATCATCTAGCCGCCCGAGCGCCTCAATAATCAATCGCGCACCAAGTCCAGACAAACGGTCATGCAATTCCCCCGTCGTCTCCTGCGGCCCAATCGTCATCGCCCCGCGCAACAGAACCGGCCCGGTATCCAATCCCGCCTCCATCTGCATGATGCAGATCCCCGTCTCGGCATCCCCCGCCATGATGGCGCGGTGAATGGGGGCTGCCCCCCGCCAGCGGGGCAAGAGGCTGGCATGGATGTTCAAACAGCCGCGCGCGGGCGCATCCAGCACCGCTTGCGGCAGAATGAGACCATAGGCCACCACCACCGCCACATCAGCCTTGAGTGCTGCAAATTCCGCCTGCGCCTCAGCCTCTTTCAAACTCACCGGATGGCGCACTGGCAGACCAAGCGCCTCGGCGCGCGCCTGCACCGGGCTGGGGCGGTCCTTTTTGCCCCGCCCCGCCGGGCGCGGCGGCTGGCAATAAACGGCGGCCACCTCATGCCCCGCTGCAACCAAAGCCTCAAGCACCGGCACAGAGAAATCCGGCGTTCCCATGAAGATCACACGCATGCCGCCCCTTTCACTGTTTCAAAAATACTCAAATCCGGCGCCGCCCCAGGCACCGCCTCAGCCGATCTTGCGCGCACGCCTCAGCAGCATGTCGCGTTTTACTGTGCTGAGGCGGTCGAAATACATCCGCCCCTGCAAATGGTCGATCTGATGCTGCACGCTCGTGGCCCAGAGACCCACGAAATCGCGTTCTTCATCCTCTCCGTCTGCATTCAGAAACCGCACCGTCACCGCGCGCGGACGCTCAATCACGGCAGACACACCTGGCAGGCAGGGGCTGGCCTCGTCATGGGGCCGCAATTGCACGCTCGCGTGCAGGATTTCCGGGTTGGCCATACGCACCGCCTGCCCGCGCGCCGTGCTGGCATCGACCACGGCAAGCGCCTGCATCTCGCCGAGTTGCGTGGCGGCAAGACCCACCCCCGGCATCGCCTCCATCACCGCGACCATCTTGTCCCAGAGGGCGCGCGTTGCATCGGTGATCTCAGTGACCGGTGCCGCAGCCATCCGCAGCCGTTTGTCTGGCCAACGCAGGCAGGCACGCGGCGCCACGGCCTAACCCCGCGCCAATTCGCGCTTGAGCTTTTGCATGCGGCGGGTGATGAGTTGGCGCTTCATCGCGCTCAGATAGTCGATAAAGAGCTTGCCATCGAGATGGTCGATCTCGTGCTGCACGCAAGTGGCCCAGAGACCGCCAAACCCTTCCTTGTGCTCAACCCCGTCAAGATCCATCCAGCGCACCTCGACCTCCGCAGGCCGGGTGACATCGGCGAATTGGTCGGGGATCGACAAACAGCCTTCCTCATAGACGCTCGTTTGGTCGGAAAAAGCGGTGATTTCGGGGTTCAACATCGCGATGGGGCGCGGTGTGGCCCCTTCGTCCTTTACACAGTCAAGCACGATCAACCGGTCCATCACCCCCACCTGCGGCGCAGCAAGGCCGATGCCCGGTGCGTCATACATGGTCTCGAACATATCCTGCGAGAGTTTGCGCAAGGCATCGGACACGTCCCTCACGGGCGTGCAGACCTTTCTCAGGCGTGGGTCGGGATGGATCAGAATAGACCGTTTCATGGCGGCTATTTAGGCGATGGTCGGGCATTCTGCAACGCCTCTTGCGCTCGGGCTGTGATCGGTTAGCTTGCCGCGCGAACCCAGACCCGGAGAACCCCATGAATTTCGACGAGATCATCGACCGCCGCGGCACCGGCAGCAGCAAGTGGGACAGGATGCACGCCTATGGCGGTGTTTCACCCGACGACGGAATTCCGATGTGGGTGGCCGACATGGATTTTCGCGCCGCCGATGTGCTTCAGGAGGCAATGCAGGACCTGATCGAGCGCGGCAACTACGGGTATTTCGCGGGCGACGAGGACATGAACGCGGCGGTTGCCTGGTGGATGCACGAGCGGCACGGCTGGACTGTGAATCCTGACCATATGTCCAGCACAGCCGGGTTGGGTCATGCCATCGCGCTGATTCTCGAGACCTACACCGATCCGGGCGACGAGGTGATCATCTTTACCCCCGTCTACCATGAGTTCACGCATAAGATCAAACTGACCAAGCGGGTGGTTCACGAGGCACCGCTGATCATCGAGAATGGCGTTTATCACATGGATCTCGACGCGCTCGAAGCCGGGCTGACGGGCAAGGAGCGGATGATGCTCATTTCCTCACCCCACAACCCTGCGGGTCGCATCTGGACACCGGACGAGCTGCGGCATCTGGCCGATATCTGCGCGCGGCACGATCTGATCATGGTGGCGGATGAAATCCACCACGATCTGGTCTATCCCGGCCAGACATTTACAAGCTTTCTCAAGGCGGCCCCCGAGGCCGCGGATCGCACCTTTGTGCTTACGGCGGCCTCAAAGACATTCAACACGGCGGGGGCGCGTCTGGGCACGGTCACAATTCCCAACCCCGAGTTGCGCAAGCGCTTTCGGCAAGCGCTGCTTGAGCATCAAACACAGCCCAATCTGATGGGAGTCGCGCTCACCCGCGCCGCCTATTCTCCGGGGGGCGCGGATTGGGTCGACGGGCTGGTCGCCTATATCGAGGGCAATCACCGGTTATTTCTCGATGGGATCGCGCAGATTCCGGCGCTGAAAGGCATGCCGATGCAATCGACCTATCTCGCATGGGTCGACTTTGCTGCGACCGGCATGGAGATGACTGAGGTGTTGCGCCGTGTGCATGAGGATGCGCGCGTCGTGCCGTCGGTCGGGGCGCATTTTGGCAGCGGCGGCGAGACGTTCCTGCGCTTTAACATTGGCACACCGCGTGCGCGTGTCGCCGAGGCGGTAGAGCGGCTCCAATCCGCCTTTGCCGATCTGCAATGACCGTCCGGGGGGCGGGCCGATGACACGGGTCTTCATCACCGGCACCGCAGGTTTTATCGGCTATCATCTGGCTGATCTCCTGCTGAATGAGGGCATGACCGTTCACGGGCTGGACGGCATGACCGATTACTACGACGTCAGCCTCAAAAGGCGCCGCCACCAGATGCTGCTGCAAAAGCCGGGCTTTGTCGCAACCGAGGCCATGCTCGAGGATCAGGCGGCGGTGGACGCCGCCATCGACGCCTGTGCCCCCGACATCATTGTGCATCTCGCCGCACAAGCGGGCGTGCGCTACAGCCTCGAGAACCCGCGCGCCTATATCGACGCCAATATCGTGGGCACGTTCACCGTGATGGAAGCGGCCAAGCGCCACGCGGTACGCCATCTGCTGATGGCCTCCACCTCGTCGATCTACGGCGCCAATACCGACATGCCCTATGCCGAGACCATGAAGGCCGACAGTCAGATGACGATCTACGCCGCCACCAAGAAGGCGACGGAATCAATGGGCCACGCCCATGCCCATCTGTGGAACCTGCCCACCACGATGTTTCGGTTCTTTACCGTCTATGGGCCATGGGGCCGCCCCGACATGGCCTATTTCAAATTCGTCGAGGCTATTCTGGCGGGCCGTCCCATCGACATCTACAACCATGGCGAGATGTATCGCGATTTCACCTATGTGGGTGATCTGGTGCGCGGCATCCGCCTCTTGATGGATGCCGCGCCCGTGCGGCCAGACGCACCCGAGGATATTGCGGCGGGCGACAGCCTGTCCCCCGTTGCGCCCTACCGGATCGTGAATATCGGCAACTCACAGAAGGTGCGGCTCTTGGATTTCGTCGCGGCCATCGAAGACGCGCTGGACCGTCCCGCCATCCGCAACATGATGGAGATGCAAAAGGGTGACGTGCCTGCCACATGGGCCGATGCACAACTCTTGAAGCGTCTGACCGGCTATCAGCCAAATACCGAAATCCACGACGGAATTGCCCAATTCGTAACCTGGTATCGTGCCTATTATCAGGTCTGAGAGGGATTGTGATGACACAAGACCGCCACAGGCATAGCGTAGCCCGGTCCGCACTGATAGCCTGTGGTTGAGCAGCCTCCGCGCGGGACAACGAAGGAATGACCACCCCATGAGCAACACAGGCAAACCGATCAACTTGGCGCTTCAGGGGGGCGGTGCGCATGGCGCGTTTAGCTGGGGCGTGCTGGACTACCTGCTCGAAGATGGGCGACTGCATATTGCTGGTGTATCGGGCACATCTGCGGGGGCGATGAACGCGGTGGCCTTGGCCGATGGGTATACCCGCGGCGGTCCGGACGGTGCCCGCGAGGCACTTGATCGTTTCTGGCGCGACATGAGTGGCAGCGTCAAGAACTCGCCGCTGCAACGCACTCCCATGGACCGGATCACCGGCAACTGGGGGCTGGAAAATAACCCGTTCTATCATTTCATGAATGCCCTCACCGGCATCGCCTCGCCCTATCAACTCAACCCGATGAACATCAACCCGCTCCGCGATCTGGTGGCAGAGAGCATCGACTTTGAGATGGTGCGCAAATGCACGGCGTTTCAGCTCTTTGTCTCGGCTACGAATGTCGAAACGGGCCGCGTCCGCGTGTTTTCCCGCGAAGAGATGACAGTGGATATGGTCATGGCCTCAGCCTGCCTGCCGCAAATGTATCAGGCGGTCGAGATCGACGGAATTCCTTACTGGGATGGCGGTTATATGGGCAATCCCGCACTCTTTCCGCTCTATGGCAAGACCGGAACCGATGACATCGTGGTCATCCAGATCAACCCGATCGAGCGCAAGGGCGCGCCGCGCACGGCGCAGGAAATCCAGAACCGCCTGAATGAGATCAGCTTCAACTCCAGCCTGCTCAAGGAACTGCGCGCGATCAATTTCGTTGACCGATTGATTGACCAAGGCAAGCTCTCGACAGATGAATACCGCCCGGTCAAGGTGCATCTGATCGAGAATGAGGCACTGCTCAATCCGATGGGGGCCTCGTCCAAAATGAATGTGGAATGGGCCTTTCTGACCCGTCTGCGTGACATCGGGCGTGACACTGCCAAGGCGTGGCTAGATAGCAGTTTCGACCGGATCGGCACCCAGAGCACAGTCGATCTCTTCAAGATGTTTCAAGGGATTGGAGCAGAGCACCAAGGATAGAGGTGACCGAAGCCGTCAGCGGTTTCATGTACGGGATCCCACGCCAGGAGCGTCAAACACGCCACGCGGACTTGAACTCGTTATCAATGTAAGCGATGGGGCAATACAGGCCATACCAGTTGGGAGTATTCCAGTTGAAGGACATCCGAGCCTTGAATCGGCTCTTGCGACGGTTTCAGAAACCCGCGGAGCCAGGACGGAAAGAAACCAAAGGCAGGGCCGAGACGCCCCATCACAAGGATGGAAATCCCTACACTGGGCTCTCGCCCGACCGGTTTTGGCGCACGGGCGTCCAGCAGTCTGACCCGGCGAACATGCCGGGCATCCACACTCCGAAATTCCTGATCACCCGCCAAGATACAATCGTGACGATGGGAAGCTGCTTTGCGCAGCATATCGCCAACTGGCTGCGCGACCGGGATTTCAACGTTCCGTTCTATGACTCTGTCGACAACATCAGGGCAAAGTCCTTTTCCGCAAACTACGGCAATATCTACACGGTCAAGCAGGCACTTCAGCTTGTGCAGGAAGCACGCAGCGCGCGTGTCCCAAGCGAGGCCGCATGGTCCGTCGACGGGGGCGTCATCGACCCCCTGAGACCCGCGCAATTCGAAGCCCCCTTTCAGAACGAAAGTGCCTTGCGGTCAGCGCGTGCCACGCATTTGAAAGCGGTCCTGGCCGCACTGAATGACCTTGATGTTCTGGTCTTCACCCTCGGACTGACCGAGGCGTGGCGTGTCAAATCCTGCGGCACCGTTCTCCCGGTGGCGCCCGGCGTGATCGCGGGCCAGTTCGATCAAAACGCGCACGAATTTGTCAACTTTCGCTATGATGAGATCTTAACGGACCTGCGTGCCCTTTGCGCCGAAATCCGTGATCTGCGCGGTGGTCGTGAGTTTCGCATGGTCCTGACTGTTTCTCCGGTTCCCTTGACGGCAACAGCCGCACCACAGCATGTCTTATGCGCCTCAACCTACTCCAAATCCGTTCTGCGTGCCGTTGCCGGAGACTTCTGCGAGGATCACGACGACGCGGATTACTTCCCGTCGTTCGAATTGGTCACGAACCCGGGTGCATATTCAGCGAATTTTGAGGACAACCTGAGATCCGTGCGACCTGCCTCTGTTGCCAGCGTGATGACGATCTTTGAGCGGCTCTGTCTGGAGGGGGAGTCAGACACCCCGGCCACATCTGCCGGAATAGGGGATGTGGACTGTGAAGAGGCACTGCTTGACGCCTTTGCAGGAAACACTCGGACGGCAGGCCGCCCAAACACCACGCCCCTGCTCGTGGTTGGCAACAGCCATCTGGGCGGGGCAAGGGACCATGCTCTGGCAAACCCTTTTGGCCAAACCGCGCAATTTGCGATGCTGAACTTCTTGAGAACCGATCCTTTCGCAAAGATCAAAACCACGCGGTTCCGGACCTTCAAATATCGTGACAATGTGCGGGACCAATTTGCCGATGTGGTCGCGGACGAGGCCCGCACCTTGATCATTGTAGGCTGTGGTTTGATGGGCGATGGAATCATTCGGGCACATGGTGACCTGCGTGCCGGATTTCCGGGGTGCAACGGACGCAAGATTTCACCGAACGTGCCGATCGTTCACGAGGTCTCGGCTAACCTGATAAAATTCTACGACTCCGCCACACGCCAGATCGCGCAGAATATTCGCAAATTGGAAGATTTCTGCGATTTCGAACACGTCTTCTGGATTGCAGCTCCGGATATGTGCGAAGCAACCGCCCGTTTCCGGCTAGGAGATGAATTCGTCGAGTCCGGCTCACTTGTCCATCATCGCGAGGCGTATGCCCGGTCCCTCCGCGCAGCGCTCAAGTCTTCCAACCGAGTTCAAGTGGTTTGTCATCCGACGCAGGAGCTATGCGAGGCCAGCGGCTTTTCGAAGGACAAGTTTGCCGCGCATAGGCACCCGTGGGACGTCCACTGCAATACCGCCTACTTCGACAACGCCTTTGACCAAGTCTGGACCGCACTCAGGACCGGCGCACCCTGATGCAAGCCGGTCATCTGCCATCTTTTCGTACGCTGGTCTGCGCGTTTTTCCGCGTCGATGACGGATTTAATGATCTACAGGGTTCAGTCCGCTCTTGATGACATCGACGGAGCGCAGGAGATAGGTCAGGGGTTCACAGTAAGACCCATCCACATCGACACCCGTTGCGAGGAGGTCAAACTGGCCAAGCCGCTCCTTTGCAAGCCCGATACTGCGAAGAACAGGCAGGCCAATTGCGTCGCCTCCAGAATGCGCGACTGTAACGCTTCCGGCAGGAGTCGGTCGAACTCCATCACCTTTTCGAGACCCATCGTCGTCGAATGATTTGGAACAGGCGGCCTCTCACTGCGGCTGGCGCCGCCTCGCCAAGTGCTCAGCAACAGAAGCATCGCGCCCGTCAAACCAAGGCAATCCATCACAGATTTCTCATTCGGAAAGCTGCAAACCTATAATTCTCTAAGATATCATGGTGCCCGCGGCCGGACTCGAACCGGCACGGCCATACGGCCGGGAGATTTTAAGTCTCATGTGTCTACCATTCCACCACGCGGGCACGGGGTCTGCGGAGCGGACAATATCCGCTTTGACGGGGGTGTAAAGCCAAAGGCGGGCCGGGTCGGCGGATCAGATCACATCCGAGAGCGCATTTTCCTTGACCGCCTGCATCGCCACATAGGTCGAGGTATTCGCCAGATGCGGCAGGGTCGAGATATGTTCGGCCAGCACCCGGCGATAATCGGCCATGCTCTGCGTGCGGATTTTCATCAGGTAGTCAAAGTTCCCTGCGATCAGATGCACTTGCTCGATCTCGGGGATTTTTGACACCGCGGCGTTGAACTCTGCCAGCGCCGCTTCGCGGGTATCATGCAGGCGCACTTCGACGAAACTGACGTGATCGAGCCCGAGGCGGATGGGATCGAAAAGCGCGCGGTAGCCGGTGATGACGCCGTCGCGCTCCAGCCGCCGAAGCCGCGCCTGCGTGGGCGATTTCGACAACCCAATCTCGCGCGCCAACTCGGTGACGCTGATCCGTCCATCCCCCGCGAGAACCCGCAGAATCGCCCGGTCAAAGCGGTCGAGGTCAAGCTGCTCGTTTTGATCCATCGACCCCTCCATTTTCAAACCATCCGGCCTAAAAATTCATTCTAATCAGGAAAAGTCACTTGTTCAATGATGCTATGATGCACCATCGAACCATTGGGGGCCTCTATGCCATACGACACCGATATCCGCCGCGCCATCGACCTTTCCACCTACGCGGATGAAGCTGAAACACTGGCGCGCCTCAAAGCCGCTGCTGCCCTCTCTGACGCGGACCGGGCACGGATTTGCGCACGCGGCGCGGGTTTGGTGCGCGATATTCGTGGCCAGTCGAGTCCCGGACTGATGGAGGTGTTTCTGGCCGAATACGGTCTCTCGACCGATGAGGGCATTGCGCTCATGTGTCTGGCAGAGGCGCTCTTGCGCGTGCCCGATGCCGACACGATCGACGCCCTGATCGAGGACAAGATCGCGCCCTCGGACTGGGGCAGGCATATGGGCCATTCCACCTCACCTTTGGTCAATGCCTCAACCTGGGCTCTGATGCTGACCGGCAAGGTGCTCAAGGACGAAAAACCTGGCCCCGTGGGCCATCTGCGCAGCGCCATCAAGCGGCTGGGCGAGCCGGTGATCCGCACCGCCGTGGGCCGCGCAATGAAGGAGATGGGCCGCCAATTCGTGCTGGGCGAGACCATTCAGGGTGCCATGGACCGCGCGGCAGGCATGGAGAAAAAGGGCTACAGCTATTCCTATGACATGCTGGGAGAGGCCGCGCGCACCGATGGGGACGCCACCCGCTATCATCTCAGTTACAGCCGCGCGATCACCGCGATCGCCACTGCCTGCACCAACCCGGACATCCGCAGCAACCCCGGCATTTCGGTCAAGCTTTCGGCGCTGCACCCTCGCTATGAGGTGGCGCAGCGCGAGCAGGTCATGGCGGTTCTGGTGCCGCGCTTGCGCAGCCTCGCACTCTTGGCGAAATCCGCCAAGATGGGCCTCAACATTGACGCCGAAGAGGCGGATCGCCTGTCGCTGTCGCTCGACGTGATCGAGACCGTTCTGGAAGAGTCGGCGCTTGCCGGATGGGACGGCTTTGGCGTTGTGGTGCAGGCTTACGGTCAACGCGCCAGCCATGTGATTGATTTCCTTTACGACCTTGCCACCCGCCTCGACCGCAAGATCATGGTGCGCCTCGTCAAGGGCGCCTACTGGGATACCGAGATCAAGCGCGCACAGGTGGCGGGGATCGACGGCTTTCCGGTCTTCACCTCCAAACCGGCGACGGATGTGAGCTATATCGCCAATGCGCGCAAGCTCCTGTCGATGACGGACCGCATCTATCCGCAATTCGCCACCCATAACGCCCATACCGCCGCTGCCATCCTCGACATGGCAAGCGACAAGAGCACCTTTGAATTCCAGCGCCTGCATGGCATGGGCGAGGCCCTGCATGACATCATTCTCAAGGCAGAAGCCACCCGGTGCCGCATCTATGCCCCCGTCGGCGCGCATCGCGATCTCTTGGCCTATCTGGTGCGGCGTCTGTTGGAAAACGGGGCAAATTCCAGCTTTGTCAATCAAATCGTTGACGAAGAGGTCAGCCCTGAAGACGTTGCCCGCGATCCGTTTGTCGCCGTTAACGATCCGCAACCGCACTTACCCAAGGGTCCGGAGCTGTTCCAGCCCGAGCGTCCCAATTCGCGCGGCTTTGACCTGCGCCACCAGCCAACACTCGACAGCATCGAAGCGGCGCGTGTGCCCTATGCCCAGCACCGCTGGGAGGCCACACCGCTGATCGCAGCCACGCCCGCGCCGCACGCGCCGGACGCCGTCGAGAACCCCGCCGATCCCGCCGACACGCCCGGCAGCGTGGCCTGGGCCAGCAAGGACGATATCGAGGCGGCCCTAGCCGCTGCGACGCCTTGGAGCGCCCAAGCCAAGGAACGGGGCGTGATCCTCAACCGCGTGGCGGACCTCTACGAGCAGAATTACGGTGAGATTTTCGCGGTCCTCACCCGCGAGGCCGGGAAATCCATCCCCGATGCGGTGGCCGAGTTGCGCGAGGCGGTGGATTTCCTGCGTTACTACGCTGCCAATGCGCCCGAGGGCACGCCCATCGGCACCTTCACTTGCATCAGCCCATGGAATTTCCCGCTGGCCATCTTTACCGGCCAGATCGCCGCCGCACTGGCCGCTGGCAATGCCGTCCTGTCCAAACCGGCGGAGCAGACGCCGCTGATCGCACATCTGGCTGTGGGTCTGATGCACAAGGCGGGCGTGCCTGCCACAGCGCTTCAACTTCTGCCCGGTGCGGGCGATGTAGGCGCGGCGCTTACCTCTGACGCGCGCGTCGGTGGCGTGGCCTTTACCGGCTCGACAGAAACCGCGCTGAAAATCCGCGCGGCCATGGCCAAGAACCTGCGTCCCGGCGCGCCGCTCATCGCGGAAACCGGCGGCATGAACGCCATGATCGTGGACTCTACAGCGCTGCCCGAACAGGCCGTGCAGGCGATTGTCGAGAGCGCGTTTCAATCGGCCGGTCAACGCTGTTCCGCGCTGCGTTGCCTTTATGTGCAGGACGACATCGCGCCACATTTTCTCGAAATGCTGACCGGCGCGATGGATGCGCTCACTGTCGGCAACCCGTGGCACCTTGCGACCGATTGCGGCCCGGTGATCGACGAAGAGGCGCGCGCGGGCATTGCCGCGCATATCCAGACCGCGCGCGCCGAGGGGCGGCTCTTGCATGAGCTGAAGACCCCCAACGCGGGCACCTATATTGCGCCAACGCTGATCAAGATCGGCGGGATTGGTGATATCGAGCGCGAAATCTTTGGTCCTGTCCTGCATGTCGCCACGTTCAAATCAGGCGATCTTGACCGCGTGATCAGTGCGATCAACGCCACCGGCTATGGCCTGACCTTTGGCCTAATGACCCGGATCGACGACCGCGTGCAGCACGTGACCGAGGCCGTGCACGCGGGCAATATCTATGTCAACCGCAACCAGATCGGCGCCATCGTGGGCAGCCAGCCCTTTGGCGGCGAAGGCATGTCCGGCACCGGCCCCAAGGCGGGCGGGCCGCATTACCTTACGCGCTTTACGGCGCACCCCGCGCCGGAACAGGGCGAAAAGTGGACTGAGGCCATGTCGGCCAATGCGGCCCAAAAGGCACTCGATGCCGCCAATGCCGCCGCCCGTGCGCCCCGCGCCGCCCTTGTTCTGCCGGGGCCGACGGGGGAATCGAACCGGCTGACCAGCCATGTGCGTCCCGCGCTCCTTTGCATGGGACCGGGGGCGGATCTGGCGGCGGCGCAGGCGCGATCGGTCGAGGCGTTGGGCGGTGTCGCGGTGATCGCCACGGGCCGCGTCGATCCCGAGGCGCTTGTGACCATGGGCGGCCTCTCGGGCGTGCTCTGGTGGGGATGCGAGAGCGAGGCGCGCAGCTATGCCGGGGCCATGGCACGGCGCGCAGGTCCGATCCTGCCACTCATCACCGGCTTGCCCGATACCGGCCACGCCCTGCACGAGCGTCATGTCTGCGTGGATACCACGGCAGCGGGCGGAAATGCGGCGCTTTTGAGCGGCATGTCCTGAAGCAAAGACTAGGGTCCGAAATCTTCAAGAGATTTCGGACCGCTTTCTTTTCAAGACAGCGGTGCATACCTCGCGATTTGGCGCTTTCCGACCGGGCGAATGCGCGCTAGCTTTCGCTCATGTTCCCGATCCGCGATCATAACCCTTCGGGGCGCAGACCCTATGTCACCTACGGGCTGATTGCGCTCAACGTGGTGGTTTTTATGGCCTATTCGCCGCTTTTCGCGGATGAGCGGGCGCTCAATCTCTTTTTCTACGACTGGGCGATGATCCCCGCCAAAGTGACGCAGCTGGGCGATTTCACCGGGTTGCTGACCTCGATGTTCCTGCATGGGGGCGTGCTGCATCTGGCGGGCAACATGCTGTTTCTCTGGATCTTCGGTGACAATATGGAGGATCGGATGGGCCATCTGCCTTATCTCGCCTTCTACCTTGCCACCGGCGTCGCGGCGGGGCTCGCGCATATCTTGGGCGGCCCGGGGTCGATGGTGCCAACCGTGGGGGCCTCGGGAGCGATTGCCGGGGTGATGGGCGGCTACCTCCTGCTCTTTCCCAAGGCGCGTGTCGATATCTTGCTCATATTCATCGTGTTTTTCCGCGTCATCACCATTCCGGCAGCACTCATGCTGGCGCTTTGGTTCGCGTTTCAGGTGATGGCTGGTCTCGGCAGCGATCCCGACATGGGCGGGGTTGCCTATTGGGCCCATGCTGGTGGCTTTGTGGCGGGCGTGGTCCTGACCTTGCCGGTATTTCTACGGCTTGGAGGGCCGCGCTTTTGGCGCGAAACCCATGGCACCCCGCCCCATCCCGAAGCTGACTATCGCTTTCGCCGCAGTTCCATTCCAAAGGTGAGCAAACGCCGATGACCCATCCCCTCAAGGCCACCTGTCATTGCGGTGCTGTAGAACTGCGCGTCACGCTCTCGGAGGGGCTGAATGCGGCGCGGCGATGTGATTGTTCATTTTGCAGACGGCGTGGCGCTGCGGCGGTCTCGGCCCCCCTCAGCGGGGTAGAGATCGTCAAGGGTGCCGACAATCTCACGCTCTACCAATGGGGAACCGGGACGGCAAAACACTATTTTTGCAAGACCTGCGGCATCTACACCCACCATCAGCGTCGATCCGACCCCAATGAATACGGCATCAATCTGGGGGCGCTTGAGGGCGTGAATCCACGCGATCTGGACCCGATCGGATGGGTGGACGGGGTCAACCATCCCTCGGACCGCTAAGAGCATCCACGCGCTGCAATTTTAGCGTGTCAGCCCCGGATCACGCCCGAAAACTTATCGAAAATCGCCTCGTTTCCACAGATCACCTCGCCATCGGCGAGAATATTCCCAACGGGGCGCAACGGCTCAACAAATCCGCCCGCCTCGCGCACGATGATCACGCCTGCCGCCAGATCCCAAGCGTTCAGCCGCCGCTCCCAGAACCCCTCGTAGCGCCCCGCCGCCACATAGGCCATATCGAGCGCCGCCGATCCCCACCGACGCACCCCAGCACAGGTGGGCATCAGCCGCGCCAGATCCTGCAAGGTTTCGGGCAGGTCGGCCCGCCCGCCAAAGGGCAGGCCAGTGGCAAAAATCGACTCGATCATCTTGCTGCGCCCCGAGACGCGCAAACGGCTCTCGTTCATCCAGGCGCCGGCACCTTTTTCGGCAAAAAACGCCTCGTCCTTGCTGGCATCGTAGATCACGCCCGCCACGACCTCGCCCTTGTGCTCGAGCGCAATGGAAACGGCCCAATGCGGCAGGCCGTGCAGAAAATTCGTGGTGCCATCCAGCGGGTCAACAATCCAGCGGCGCGTGGGGTCCTGCCCCTCTTCCTCGCCGCCCTCTTCGGCCAACCAGCCATAGGTCGGACGCGCGCCCATCAACTCGGTCTTGAGGATCTTCTCGGCGGCGATATCGGCGCGGCTGACAAAGTCGCCGGCCCCCTTCATACTGACCTGCAGGTTCTCGACCTCTCGGAAATCCTTGGCCAGTGCCCGCCCCGCTTTGCGCGCGGCCTTGAGCATGACGTTGAGATTGGCACTACCTACCATTGCAAGGGCTCCTTTTGGGTCAGGCCGGGGCTATACGCCGCCCATCCGCAACAGACAAGGGCCGATCAGGTAAAGCGGTTGTCACGGGGAAAACCGCGCGGTGCCATACGGCCCGATCCTGCGCGCTTGCCCAGCCATTCCTCAAGATTGCTCTCGGTGCGGGTGCGCCCCGCCGGATCGCGCCATGTCAGCCCCTCGGCCAGATTAAAGGTGGTTGCATCACTCAGCCCACCATCCTTGTATTTCTGAAGCCGCACACCCTTGCCGCGCCCAAGCTCCGGCAATTCATCCAGGCTGAAGACCAGCACCTTGCGGTTGTCACCCACACAGGCGACGTGATCCCCCGTCACCGGACGACAGACAGAGGCCCGTGCCGGGTCCTTGAGGTTCAGCACCTGCTTGCCGCTGCGGGTCTGGGCGATCACTTCATCTTCGGGCACGATGAATCCATCTCCAGCAGTTGAAGCAACCAGCAATTTGCGCCCCGGCTTGTGAATGAGCAGGTCGACGATTGCGGCCTCGTTGGGCAGATCGACCATCAGGCGCAGCGGCTCACCCATGCCGCGCCCACCGGGCAGGTTGGCGGCGCTCAGCGTGTAGAAGCGCCCATTGCTGCCAAACACCAGAATCCGGTCGGTGGTTTCGGCATGGAACATGAACCGCGGCGCGTCGCCATCCTTGAATTTCAACTCGCGGCTCAGATCAAGATGCCCGGTCATGGCCCTGATCCACCCCATTTGGCTGCACACCACGGTAATCGGCTCGCGGTCGATCATCGCCTCGAGCGGCACCTCCTCGACGCTACCCGCCTCCGCGAATTTCGTGCGGCGCGCGCCGATAGGGTGGCTCTTGCCAAAGGTCTTCTTGACCTCTCGCAACTGATCCGCCACCGCCGCCCATTGCAGGGATACATCCTCAAGCAGATCTTCCAACCCCGCACGCTCTTGCATCAGCGCATCACGCTCGGCCCGCAATTCCATCTCTTCCAGCCGGCGCAAGCTGCGCAGCCGCATGTTGAGGATCGCCTCGGCCTGCACATCGGTCAGCCCCGGCTCATCGGTGGGCGGGGGCGACACATAGTCGGCCTCGGACATGGCGCGCGGCACCGTGCGTCCCCAATCCTCGCGCATCAGCGCCGCCTTGGGGTCGTCATCATAACGGATGATGTCAATCACGCGGTCGAGATTGAGGAAAGCGACGATGAGCCCTTCCAGAACCTCAAGCCGGTGGTCGATCTTTTCCATCCGATGCGCCGAGCGACGCAGCAACACCTCTTGGCGGAAATCGAGAAAGGCGCGCAACACCTCCTTGAGCGAGCAAACTTTGGGCGTGACCCCGTCAATCAGCACGTTCATGTTGAGCGAGAACCGCAATTCCAATTCGGAATTGCGATACATCATGCCCATCAACACCTCGGGATCGACATTCTTGGAGCGCGGCTCGAGGACCAGCCGGACATCATCGGCGCTCTCGTCGCGGACATCGGCAAGGATCGGCACCTTGCGGGTCTGGATCAACTCAGCAATCCGCTCGATCAGCTTGGATTTCTGCACCTGATAGGGGATTTCGGTGACAACGATCTGCCATTGACCGCGCCCCAGATCCTCCAATGCCCATTTGCAGCGCAGGCGGAACGCACCTCGCCCGGTCAGGTAAGCCTGCGCAATGCTCTCGGGCGGCTCGACGATCACACCGCCGGTGGGGAAATCGGGGCCGGGGATATAGGTGAGCAGCGTCTCGTCACGGGCATCGGGCGACTTGATCAGATGCAAACACGCATCAATCAACTCGGCGATGTTATGCGGCGGAATGTTCGTGGCCATGCCCACGGCGATGCCTGACGATCCATTCGCCAAAAGGTTCGGAAAGGAGGCGGGCAAAACGATCGGTTCGCGCAACGTGCCGTCGTAATTGTCGCGAAAATCCACCGCGTCCTCGGCCAACCCATCCAGCAGTGCCTCGGCAAAGGCGGTCATCCGCGCCTCAGTATAGCGGCTGGCGGCAGGGTTATCGCCGTCGATATTGCCGAAATTGCCCTGCCCGTCCACCAGCGGGTAACGCACCGCGAAATCCTGCGCCAGACGCGCCATCGCATCGTAAATTGCGGCATCGCCATGCGGGTGATAGTTGCCCATCACATCGCCGGAAATCTTGGCGGATTTTCGGAACCCCCCCGTGCTCGACAACCGCAACTCGCGCATCGCATAGAGAATGCGGCGATGCACCGGCTTCAACCCGTCGCGCGCATCGGGCAGCGCCCTGTGCATGATCGTGGACAGCGCATAGGTCAGATACCGCTCGCCAATCGCGCGGCGCAGCGGCTCCGACACAGCTTCGGGCTGCATATTGGGGTCGTCCAGTAAATCACTCATGGATATGGTGATAGCCGCGCCACCTTGCGGCGTAAAGCACCCAGAGAGCACAGGTTCCAAACTTTTCCGATTTCCCCCTCATTCAAAGGGGCGAATCGGGTATAATGATCGGGCTGCCAAGCATTTATTCAAACGTATGGTAATTGGGGGGAACGCGCGATGTGGCGCTTAATTCTTGTGAGTTTTGCATTTCTAGGATGGTCTTTTTATGAGTTGAGCGGCGGAGCCGACTATCGTCCCTCAGCCGACTCCTTTCAGGCGCGTGCGCTGCTTGACAACCAGCGGCCCAAACAGCGCCCGCTTCGGGTCAATGTGATCGAACTGGCGCAGGATGGCACAGCTCAACCGGACGCAGAGGTCACCCGCACGATCACCTCGCTGCATGATCTCGGCCTCAGCATGGGGCAAAAGGTCATGCTGACCCTTGCCTCTGCAGAGGGCGCTGCTGCGCCTGCGCCCATCGAGCTACACCTGCCAACGGTCAAAATGACAATTCCGGCGCAGATTCCGACGACGCCAGAGGTTGCCGCAACCGCGCAATTGCCCGCCGCCACCGACGAAACATTGGCGACCTCGCCTGATTTCCGTCAGGTCTCGGGAAATTCGGTCAATCTGCGCACCGGGCCGGGCACCCGCTTTGACCGCATCACCAGCCTTGCACGCGGGACCAAGGTCATCGTTCTGCACAATCCCGGCGAAGGGTGGATCAAACTGCGCGTTGTGGACACGGACCGCATCGGCTGGATGGCCGACAGCATGGTCACATTGGCCTCCGACTAGCGCTTGCATCGCGGCCCAGCGCGCGCCACAAGGTCGGGCATGACACAACGCTCCATTCTGATCACCGGCTGCTCCTCTGGCATCGGCTATAACGCAGCCCACGGCCTGCGCGCACGCGGCTGGCGGGTCTTCGCCGCCTGCCGCAAGGAAACGGATTGCGACCGTCTGCGCGCCGAAGGGTTTGAGAGCCCGCGCATAGATTATGCCGATGAGGCCAGCATCTCGCAGGCTGTGTCAGAGGTGCTTGCGGCCACGGGTGGCCAGCTCGATGCCCTTTTCAACAACGGCGCCTATGCCTGCCCGGGACTGGTCGAGGACCTGCCACGCGGCGCTCTGCGAGAGATCTTTGAAAGCAATTTTTTTGGCTGGCATGACCTGACCCGGCAGATCATCCCGACCATGCGCACCCAAGGACATGGGCGTATCGTGCAATGCTCCTCGGTGCTCGGACTGGTGGCCCTTGGGTGGCGCGGGGCCTATGTCAGCACGAAATTCGCCCTTGAAGGGTTGACCGATACGCTGCGGATCGAAATGCGCGGCACCGGCATCCATGTCAGCCTGATCGAACCCGGTCCTGTCACCACCAAGATCCGCGAGAATGCCCGCGCGCCCTTTGAGCGTTGGTTCGACTGGGAGAATGCGCATCGCGCGCCGGAATACCGCGACAAACTCCGGCCCCGGCTCTACGGCGATTACAGCAAGGACAATTTTGAACTTCCCCCCGAGGCAGTGACAAACAAGCTCATTCACGCACTCGACTCCGCGCGCCCCCGCCCCCGCTATTACGTCACCACGCCCACCTATCTGATGGGAACCCTGCGCCGCGTCCTGCCAACCGGCCTGCTCGACTGGGTGATCTCGAAAGGCTGAAATATCTTGATGCGCGCACGGCCCGCGTCACATCTTCTCTTTCGCTTTTTGCCCCGTGCCGCCTAGATGTGGCCCAATTGACCAACCGAAAAGGACGCCTCATGCTGCAAGACCCGCTTTTCATCCTCGTGGCGATTGGCTGCATCGCGGTGGCGGTGATCCTGATCCGGGGCATTTCCACCTTTGGCAAAGAAGGTGTGGAAAATGCCAAACGGTCCAACAAACTCATGCAATGGCGGTTGATCGCACAGTTTGTAGCGATCATTCTCATTCTCATCTTCGTCTATTTCCGCAGGCAGGGGGGGTAATCCTATGGTCGTTCTCAACCGAATCTACACACGCACCGGCGACGCCGGCGAAACAGCTCTCGGCAATGGCACCCGCGTGGCCAAACATTCGGCGCGCGTCACCGCCTATGGCACTGTCGATGAGGTCAACGCGACCGTCGGTCTGGCGCGGCTCTATGCCAAGGACGAGACTGACGAAGCTCTGGCGCGCATCCAGAATGACCTCTTTGATCTCGGTGCCGATCTCTGCCGCCCCGAAATGGACCGCGACGCAGATGCCGAATACCCGCCACTGCGTATGGCCCCCAGTCAGGTTGACCGGCTGGAGGCTGAAATCGACGCCATGAACAAACACCTCGAACCTCTGCGTAGTTTCGTGCTGCCCGGAGGCTCGCCGCTGGCAGCACATCTGCATCTTTGCCGCACCGTATCGCGTCGGGCCGAGCGGCTGACGGTGGAATTATCCGCGCTCGAACATGTCAACGAGGCCGGGCTCAAATATCTCAACCGCCTCAGTGATTGGTTTTTCGTCGCCTCGCGCATGGCCAATGACAGCGGTCGCGCCGATGTTCTCTGGATTCCGGGTGCGAACCGCTGAAATACTCTGGCAACAATGTTGCGTGCAAAACCGAAAACGCGACGTCGCCGGACTCTAACGTGACGATTTTGCCCTGTTTTCCCCGCGCCTGACCCGGTATCAACGCGCAGGATAGTTAAGCCGAAGAGTCGTTCCGGCTCTTCACCACCATAAGGGAGACCATGCCGATGAAGGTACTCGTGCCTGTCAAGCGTGTGATCGACTATAACGTGAAGGTTCGTGTGAAGGCGGACGGGAGCGGTGTCGATCTTGCGAATGTGAAGATGTCGATGAACCCGTTTGACGAGATTGCGGTTGAAGAGGCGATCCGTCTGAAGGAAGCGGGCAAGGCCGATGAGGTCATCGCGGTTTCCATTGGCGTCAAACAGGCGCAAGAAACGCTGCGCACGGCGCTGGCCATGGGGGCGGATCGCGCCATCCTGGTGATTGCCGCTGACGATGTCCATCAGGACATCGAACCGTTGAGCGTGGCCAAGATTCTGGCGAAAATCGTCGAAGAAGAACAGCCCGGCCTCGTGCTCTGCGGTAAGCAGGCGATCGACAATGACATGAACGCTACCGGCCAGATGCTCTCGGCGCTCTTGGGCTGGTCACAGGCGACCTTCGCCTCGAAACTCGATCTGGACGGCGACACAGCCCTTGTCACCCGCGAGGTCGATGGCGGTTTGCAGACCATCAAGGTCAAGACGCCCACCATCGTCACGGTCGATCTGCGCCTGAACGAGCCGCGCTATGCGTCGCTGCCGAATATCATGAAGGCCAAGAAAAAGCCGCTGGACGAGAAAACCGCCGCCGATTACGGCGTCGATGTCACGCCCCGGCTTGAAATCACCAGCACATCAGAGCCCGCCTCGCGCGCAGCCGGTGTGATCCTCGGCTCGGTCGACGAGCTGGTTGCGAAACTCAAGGAAGTGGGAGCCGTATGATGTCCGTTCTTCTTCTCGCCGAAGTCACCGATGGGGAACTGGCGCTCGACGCCACCGCCAAGGCCGTCACGGCCGCGGCCAAACTGGGCGATGTGACCGCGCTCTGCTGTGGGGCCTCGGCTGCTGCGGCAGGGGCCGCTGCGGCCAAGATCGCCGGTGTGAAAAAAGTGCTGGTGGCCGAGGATGCCTCGCTTGGGCACCGTCTGGCAGAGCCAACGGCTGCGCTGATCGTGTCGCTCGCCGGGGACTACAGCCATATCGTGGCCCCCGCCACAACCGACGCCAAGAACGTGCTGCCGCGTGTCGCCGCGTTGTTGGATGTGATGGTGATCTCCGACGCCTCGGGCGTGGTCGATGCCGACACATTCGAGCGTCCGATCTATGCTGGCAATGCGATCCAGACCGTGAAATCGCGTGACGCGAAAAAGGTCATCTCCTTCCGCACCTCGACCTTTGACGCGGCGGGCGAACAGGCGGCAGCCCCGGTTGAGACCATTTCAGCGGCGGCCAACCCCGGCCTCTCCGAATGGATCGAGGACAAGGTTGCAGCCTCGGACCGTCCCGAACTCACCTCAGCCGGGATCGTGGTCTCGGGCGGGCGCGGCGTTGGCTCCAAGGACGATTTCGCGTTGATTGAAAAACTCGCGGACAAACTTGGGGCCGCTGTCGGCGCATCCCGCGCGGCAGTCGACTCGGGCTATGCGCCGAACGACTGGCAGGTCGGGCAAACCGGCAAGGTCGTGGCCCCCAACCTCTATGTCGCCGTGGGCATCTCGGGCGCGATCCAGCATCTGGCCGGCATGAAAGACAGCAAGATCATCGTCGCCATCAACAAGGACGAAGAAGCCCCGATCTTCCAAGTCGCCGATTACGGCCTCGTGGCGGACCTCTTTACCGCCCTGCCGGAATTGACCGAGAAGCTCTGAGGCGACTCAAAGCCGCATTGAGACCCGCGCCTCACCGGCGCGGGTTTTTTCATTGAGCCAGCAGTGCTTCCAGAATAGGCGACACCGCCCGCGACGCCTCGGAATGCGCCAGAAGACCCGGCAGGTCGGCGGCGACGGATTCCTGCATCGCGCCAAAGCGCATGCCGCGCGTACCCTGCGCACAGGCCTCGTCACTGATCACCACCTCGACCACATGGGCCGCCCCGCCGCCCACCGCGCGCAGCATGGCACGGCTGACAAAGGCCGGATCATCCGCCACACCAGAGGACTGATATCCCAGACCCGGCGCGTGCCGTGAAAACCACATCAGGATCACGGGCGCGTCGATCTCTTGCAGGAGGACCTGCATACGCTCCACCCACACTTCTTGCAGCCCCTCGCGCAGAACGGCAAAGCGGTCGGTCGATATATCTTCCAGCCGCCGCATCATGTGCCGTGTGAAATGAAACTCGGTGAAATCGACCTCTGGATAAAGACGCCGCAACCGCGGTGTCGCCTCGAGAAAGCGGTCGTTCCGTCGCGGATGCACCTTGTAGAACGGATTGGAAAGATTCATGGCGCCGGGCACCTGCAACACCACCGCCCGCCCGCGAGAGACCATCCGCAGCAGCCCCTCATCCTTGAGGAATGCATCAACCCCGGCATTGGGCCAGCCGAAGTTGACACAGGACAGACCCAGCGACCGTTCCATCAGATCAGGATAGGGCCGGTCGATAAAGGTGCCATAGGTTTCTGTGCCGCCAAGACAGGCGATGAAATCCCCACTCAATGTCCGTTGCGGACCACGAAACTCCAACTTGGACCCGTCGTAGCGGACAGGCCGATAGTCGAGGGGCCGTAGCCCCATGCGTTCAAATGCCATGAAACCCACCTTGATATACTCACCCGGATTAAGGAGTGACCGATTCATCTTGCTAAAAAGCTAAACGACCAATTCTCGGATTATTTTACCCATCACCGACCCTTGCGGCCCGCCCCCGCCGAAGCCTATGCTGGCGCAGCAATCGGACGAGGATCTGGCAGATGGAAATCGCGAAAATCGGTGTGGTCGGGGCAGGCCAGATGGGCAACGGAATCGCCCATGTCATGGCCGTCGCAGGCTATGACGTGCTGCTCAATGACATCAGTGCCGAGGCGCTGCAGCGTGCCTTGGCTGCGGTTCGCAAAAACATGGAACGTCAGGTCAGCCGTGGCAAAATCACGCAAGACGACATGGAAGCAGCCCTTGCCAGGATCGTCACCACCCAAACCCTCACCGATCTGGGCAAAACCGATCTGGTGATCGAGGCTGCAACGGAACGTGAAGCGGTCAAACAGGCAATCTTCGATGAGCTTTTGCCGCATCTCGAGCCCCATACGATCCTGACCTCGAACACCTCATCAATCTCGATCACGCGGCTGGCCAGCCGCACGGACCGGCCAGAGAAATTCATGGGGTTTCATTTCATGAACCCAGTCCCCGTGATGCAATTGGTGGAACTGATCCGGGGCATCGCCACCGACAAGGACACCTATAACGCCTGTCTCGCCGTGGTCGAGAAGCTGGGCAAGACCGCCGCGTCAGCCGAAGACTTCCCGGCCTTCATCGTCAATCGCATCCTGATGCCGATGATCAACGAGGCGGTCTATACGCTCTATGAAGGGGTCGGAAACGTCAAATCCATCGACGAATCCCTGAAACTGGGGGCCAATCACCCGATGGGACCGCTGGAACTCGCGGATTTCATCGGGCTCGACACCTGCCTTGCGATCATGAATGTGCTGCACGACGGATTGGCGGACACGAAATACCGCCCCTGCCCCCTGCTGACCAAATATGTCGAGGCGGGCTGGCTTGGTCGCAAAACCGGGCGCGGCTTTTACGATTATCGCGGCGAAACGCCGGTTCCCACGCGCTAGATTCTAGCTGCGGCCCTCACCGAGCGAGAGCGTGTGGGCCCGCAGCCATTCCATGAACCCGCGTGGGTCGCTGTCCAGCATGGCCATACGCTCGTCGCTGATCGGCGCGCCGACGATGGGCTTCTGCGGTCGGTTGCAGCTATGGACCACCTCATGTAGCAACAACCCTTGCCGCAACGTGGCCGAAATGCGATTGGCCATCTGATACCAGCGGGAATTGGCCCCCGGAAAGAAGATCGGCACCACCTTGGCACCCGAACGTCGGATCATCTGCGCGGTAAAGACATTCCATTCCCGCTCGACCGCAGGTCCGAACATCGTATCGCTCGACGCCACAACCCCGGACGGAAACACGCTGATCACTCCGCCCTCCTTGAGATGGGCCATCGCCTTGGCCCGCATCTCGACCGATTTTCGCTGCGCATCGGGTTCATGCGGAAAGGGCACGGAAATCATGTAAGAGGCCGCAACCTCATCGATTCCGGTCAAAAGAGCGCGTGTCAGGATCTTGTAATCGCTGCGCCGCCGTCCAATCAGATCGGCCAATATCATGCCATCCACCAGACCATGCGGATGATTGGCCACCACCACAACCGGCCCGTCCAGCGGAATATGCGCCACCTCGGCATCCGGTGTCAGCAACGGAATGCCCATCGTATCAAGCGCCGCCCGCCAGAATGCCTGACCTGTCGGCGCGCCCCGCTTCTCAAATTTGCGGATCATGCGGACGATGGTGATCTTGCCCGTCATCCATTCCATCATGCGAATGATAAAAGAGGTCGGCCCACTGTCAAAGCTGTTGGCATAGGTCAGGCTGCGACGGTCATATTTGGTAAAGAGGACCGTTTGACCGGCGTCTGCGCCGGGATCTGGCTGTGCCTTGGAATTCACTGCTTTGTTCCTGTCCCGCTCATGTCACCGCCGATTGATCTCGTGCGCTTACATGGTCTCACCAAATCTGTCAGCCACCAAGGCCGCAACCGCCTCGGCCAAAGGTGCTGCGTCCGGCCCCACGATTTCGACGTCAATAGTGCTTCCTTTGGCCGCTGCCAACATCAAAAGCCCCATGATGCTATCCCCCGAGGCCGACTGCCCGTTGCACGACACCTCGGCGCGGGCGTCAAATCCCTCGACCACTTCCACCAGTTTTGCGGCAGCGCGGGCGTGTAACCCCTTTTCGTTGACGATCTTCATCTGGCGCGTCACCTTGTCCATACTCACCCTCGCCTCCTCACTCTTCTGATACATTATGACTGTCGATGTATTTCCGGCCCGCCTCCAGCGCAGCGCGCACCGCATCGGATAGCGCCATGTGTCGACTTTTGGCCAGTTTGATCAACATCGGCAAGTTTGCCCCATAGAGGATACGGCGATCATTGGGACGACAGGCGCGCAGCGACAGATTTGAGGGGGACCCGCCAAAAATATCCGTAACCAGAACCACACCCCCGCCCGTATCAACCGCATCCGCAGCAGCACAGATTTCGTTCTGCTTGGCAGTGCGGTCGTGCTCGCTCTCGATTGAAATGGCAAGGATTCCAGTCTGCGGACCGACCACATGCTCAACGGCCTTGAGATACTCACTGGCCAGCCCGCCGTGCGCCACGATCACGATCCCGATCAAGACTGTCCCACTCCTCAGACATCAGAGGCGTGACTCGAGGCCTCCGCCCCGCCACGCCGCTCCAGTTCCCGGTGTCTTATTGACACCTGCCAGCTGTCTTTCGCAAGGGTCGCCGCCAAAGTTTCTGCCATGACAACACTGCGATGCTGCCCGCCCGTACACCCAAACCCGATAGACAGGTAGGCCTTGCCTTCAGTCTCATAGGCTGGCAGCAAGAGCGCAACCAACTCTGTCACCTGACGGCGAAACTCCGCAAAGAGCGGATCTCCCTCGACATGCGCCGCCACCGCTTTGGCGCGCCCATCGAACCCACGCAGCGACGGCTGCCAATAGGGGTTGCGCAGGAACCGACAATCGAAAACCATATCGAGCCCGCGTGGCAAACCGCGTTTGTAGGAAAAGGAATGGACCGACACCGCAAGCCGATGCGCCCCACCCGCGCCATACCAGCGCTCCAACTCGGCGCGCAGATCATGCGGTGACATATCGGATGTGTCGATCAACATATCAGCCCGTGCGCGCACTGGAGACAACAAATCGAATTCACGCGCAATCCCGGCGTCCGCAGTCTCGTCGGGTGCCAGAGGATGACGCCGCCGCGTTTCCGAAAACCGACGTTGCAGGATCTCGGCGCGGCAATCGAGATAGAGCACCTGCAAGGGCACGCCGGGATGCCAATCACTCCGGTCGATCACCTCGATCAGCGCAGTTGTAGAAAAGTCCCGGTTGCGCACGTCGATCCCAAGCGCCAGAGGCTTGTCCGGGTGCGGCCTTTCCAGCAGTCGTGGCAAGAGCGACAGCGGCATGTTGTCGATGGCTTCATAGCCCATATCCTCCAGCGCACGGATCGCCGTGCTGCGCCCCGCTCCAGAGGGACCCGTGACCAGAACAAGACGGTGGCGTGCCTCCTCCGGGTCGGAGGCCGTGTCAGAGGCGGCGGACATGAATGGCTCCTTCAGACAAGCGTTCCGTGTTTCAGATATAGCAGGATCGCAGCTGGAAAATGCGCATGCGCGGTTTTTTTCAGAATTGGCACACTCAGGCCCATAATTTCGGCCTGCGCCAGCGCCGGCACCCGCTCGCTGGTTTCGGCATCCATATCGACGATCAGAGAGACTGGCTGCGGCCCAACGCAGGGCAGACACAGGATTCCCACGCCGCGCGCCTCGATCTGGCCACGAATGGTGTCGGGCGCATCCGCCATGATACGCCCGTTCTCTGGCCAAATCCGCGTGCGGTCATCGGCGACCAACTCGGCCCCAAGCGCCAGAAGTTGCAGCGCAAGGCCGGACTTGCCTCGCCCCGAGGCACCCCGGATCAACACGGCACGCCCTGAATGTGCCACGCAGGTGGCGTGGATGATTTCGTCTTTTGGGTCACCTGCGTCCGTCACCGGTTCAGACCGGCAAGCCCACGACAAACCGCGCCCCGAGCGGATCAGAAGTGGCATCAGCATGGGTAGGCCGAATATTCTCGGCCCAGATCACGCCATCATGGGCCTCGACGATCTGCTTGGAAATCGCCAGACCAAGACCGGAATTATTGCCGAAATCGCCCTCAGGTCGCTCGGAATAGAACCGTTGAAATACCTTTTCCAGCGCCTGTTCGGGAATACCCGGCCCGGTATCCTCGACCACCACAAGCACCCGATTGGCCCGCCGGCGCGCCCAGACCCGGATCGCGTCTCCGTCTTCACAGAAACTGATGGCGTTGGTGATCAGGTTAACGAAAACCTGCGCCAATCGCCCCTCCAATCCGGTGATCACGATGGGTTGAGACGGGAAATCCATGATGAACTCGATCCCGTTCTTCTGCGCCTCTTCCCCCAGATAATTGCCAAGGTTCTGCAACATCTTGAGCAGATCAAAGGATTCCTGCTCTTCCTTGACCAATTCGCTGTCGAGCCGCGAGGCGTTGGAGATATCGCTCACCAGCCGGTCGAGACGGCGCACATCATGTTCGATCACCTCAAGGAGCCGCTCACGCTGATCCTCGCGTTTGGCAATCCGCATTGTGCCCACTGCCGACCGCAGGCTGGCCAGCGGGTTCTTGATCTCATGCGCCACATCTGCGGCGAATTGTTCATTGCCGTCGATCCTGTGATAGAGCGCTGAAACCATGCCACGCAATGCGCCGCTCAGACGACCAATCTCGTCCGGGCGCGCGGTCAGGTCCGGAATGCGAATGCGCCCCGTTGCACCTTTTCCACGATTGCGGTCCCGCCCGATTTCGGCCGCCGCAGCCAGATCGGCCAGCGGGTTGGAAATCGTCGAGGCCAGGATCAGACTGAGCCCCACCGACACAAGCGTGGCGATCAGAAACATCTGCAACACGCGCTCGCGCTCTACACGGGCCAGCTTGTCGATCTCGCCGCTTGCATTCACGAGGGCCACCACGGCAATGGGCGTATCGCCCTGCATGACGGGGGCTGCCACGGTCAGCACAACGCCATGTGCGGTTTCCGCAGTTTGCATCTGCACGCCACCGCCTCCGACCGTAAGGTCGACCATGTCACGGGCCATATCCTCGACACTGCGGTTGCCATCTGCCCGGTCAAGCCCCGAAAACGGGCTCGAAATTCGCTCCCAAAGTCGGCTGAGAAAATCCGTCATCGGCGTCGCGGGCAGGTCTGCGGCACGATCCATCCGCCGGGTTTCACCCTCTTTGCGCCCGACCAACATGCCGGTGCGATCAAACAGCAATAGTTCCGTTCCCGTCTGAATATCGAGATGTTCCAGCGTTGAGGTCATATCCACCCCGTCGCCGGTCACAAAACTCACAGGTGCCCCTTCGGGGATACGCGCCTCGACCACGTTGGCAATCAACGCCGTTTGCACCATCAGACTATCGGCGCGCTGCATCGCCAGATTGTCGCGTGAGGAATTGAGATAGAGGATACCGACAACCAGCACATTGAGCGCAATCAGGTTGAAGGTGATGATTTTGCGCGTGAGCGAGGAGTCGCGAAAACTGAACCAGCCGCGCTTGGCGCGACGGGCGTTCAATTCGCCTTCATCCAGACGATCGGGTGCGACAAAATCATCGCCAAGAACAAGATCATTGTCCTTACGCGGCTGCACGTTCCGCACCCCTATCCTCTCGGCAAGCGCCATTATTCCTCGTTGTACCGGTACCCGATACCATACAACGTCTCAATCGCCGAAAACTCGGGATCGACCATCCGCAGCTTCTTGCGCAGACGCTTGATGTGGCTGTCGATGGTGCGATCATCGACATAGACCTGATCGTCATAGGCGACATCCATCAGTTGATCGCGGCTCTTGACGAAACCGGGGCGTTTGGCCAGCGCCTGAAGCAGCAGGAACTCTGTCACCGTCAGCGACACGTCCTGTCCCTTCCAACTCACCGAATGCCGCAGCGGGTCCATCACCAGATTGCCACGCTCGATCACCTTGGTCTCTTCGGTCTCGACCACGACATGGCCGTTGACGGCATCCTGTCGACGCAACAACGCCCGTATCCGCTCGACCAGCAGACGCTGGGAAAACGGCTTTTTCACATAGTCGTCCGCGCCCATGCGCAAACCCAGAACCTCGTCGATCTCATCATCCTTCGAGGTGAGAAAGATCACTGGCATCTGCGATTTCTGCCGCAACCGCTGGAGCAGGTCCATCCCATCCATGCGCGGCATCTTGATGTCAAGAACAGCCATATCGGGCAGCTTCTTGCTAAAGGCGTCAAACGCCTGTTGTCCATCATTATACGTTTCAACCTCAAAGCCTTCGGCCTCAAGTGTCATGGAAACGGATGTCAGAATATTCCTGTCATCGTCCACGAGGGCGATCCTAGACATAACTCTATTCCTTTTACTGCTCAGATTACCTGCATTTTTTATGCCACTATGCTCTGTTTCCCGCTTCGTTATCAATCCAAATCTGCGAATCAGACCCAAGGCCATCGGCTATTGACGCAAAAATATCTTGATAATGGCTAAATTGACTCACTTAACCCGTCAAAGCGGTGACGCGTTCTCGCTAACATACGTCTGGTTGCGCTAACTTGCGCTTGGTTGCGCTAACTGCATGAAACCGCCCTATTATTTCACATAAGCGTCATGCTAAGAGCCGCCCAGCCGGGCAGATCGCCCGACCGACGCCGCTCGGCGGCGCCTGAAATGACACCGCATTTCCTGCGGGTCTGGCTAACAGGAGCTTGGCATCATGACATTTGGACGGGTCAACCCGCAATTTCGGCTCGAAGATCAAGGCATCTCCGACCTGGGCAATGTCTATTACAACCTGATCGAACCGGCACTGATCGAGGCCGCGCTCACGCATGGCGAGGGCACCCTCGGTCAAGGGGGCGCATTGCTCGTGACCACGGGCAAATTCACCGGCCGGTCGCCCAAGGACAAGCATATCGTCAAGACCGACAGCGTTGCCGACACCATCTGGTGGGAGAATAACGCCGCCATGTCGCCCGAAGGATTTGAGGCGCTCTACGAGGACATGCTGACCTATCTCAAGGGCCGCGATGTCTTTGTTCAGGATTTGATTGGCGGCGCGGACCCCGCGCATTCGATCAATATGCGCATGATCTCGGAACTGGCCTGGCACAGCCTGTTCAACCGCACCATGCTGCGTCGCCCCGAGCGCGAGGCACTCGATGATTTCACCGCCGATTTCACCGTGATTAACTGCCCCGGCTTCAAGGCCGACCCCGTGCGCCACAACTGCCGCTCGGAAACCGTGATTGCAATGAATTTCGACCGCAAGCTGATCCTTGTGGGCAATACCGAATACGCGGGCGAGAACAAGAAATCGGTCTTTTCCCTGCTCAACTACCTGCTGCCGGAAAAAGGCATCATGCCGATGCATTGCTCGGCCAACCACGCGCAGGGCAATCCGGTGGATACGGCCATCTTCTTTGGCCTCTCGGGCACCGGCAAGACCACGCTGTCCGCCGATCCGGATCGTATCCTTTTGGGCGATGACGAACACGGCTGGTCGGATCGCGGCACCTTCAATTTCGAGGGTGGCTGCTATGCCAAGACCGTCAACCTCAGCGCCGAAGCAGAGCCGGAAATCTACGCCACCTGCTCGATGTTCGGCACCATCATCGAAAACATGGTGTTCGATCCCGAGACGCTGGAGCTCGATTTCGAGGATGACAGCCTCACGCCCAACATGCGCTGCGCCTACCCGCTGCACTATATCTCCAACGCCTCGGATACAGCGCTTGGTGGGCATCCCAAGAATGTCATCATGCTGACCTGCGATGCCTTTGGCGTGCTGCCGCCGATTTCGCGGCTGACCCCAGCACAGGCGATGTATCATTTCCTCTCGGGCTTCACCTCCAAAATGGCGGGCACCGAGCGCGGCGTGACTGAGCCGCAGCCGGTGTTCTCCACCTGTTTCGGTGCGCCCTTCATGCCCCGCCGCCCCGAGGTCTATGGCAACCTCCTGCGCGAAAAGATCGCCAAGCACGGTGCAACCTGCTGGCTGGTCAATACCGGCTGGACCGGCGGCGCCTTTGGCACCGGATCGCGGATGCCGATCAAGGCCACCCGCGCGCTCCTGACCGCCGCCCTCGACGGCTCGCTGAACGATGTCGAGTTCCGCAAAGATCCGAATTTCGGCTTTGAGGTGCCCGTGAACGTTCCCGGCGTAGCCGAGGTGCTGCTTGATCCCCGCCGCACATGGGACAATCCAGACGCCTATGATGCCCAAGCCGCCAATCTGGTGCAGATGTTCACGGACAACTTCGCGCAATACCTTCCGTTCATCGACGAGGATGTAAAGGCGGCATCGCTGCGCTGACCCCGCTTAGCACAGGGCCCTCGCCGTCGATGGCGGGGGCTCGACCATCTGCCCATTTGCCGCCGTCAACTGCCCTTTGCCAGCGGCACAATCGCAGGCTCGGTCTCGGGTGCCAATTCTTCGAAATCGAAATTGTCCAGCCGCCGCGCCCGCCGCCCGGCCTTGTCGGCCGAAATCTTGATTTCCGCCACATCCTTGGACGCTTGGCTGAAATGTCGGTCCAGGTTTTCCACCCGCGCCCCCAAACGATCCACATCCGCAAACAAAAGACCCAGCTCCCGCCTGATCGCCCCCGCCTGCTCGCGCATCCGCGCATCCTTGAGGATCGCACGCATGGTGTTGAGCGTGGCCATACAGGTTGTGGGCGACACGATCCACACGCGCGCGGCAAAGCCATCGCGCACCACTTCCGGGAAATTGGCGTGCAACTCGGCATAGACCGCCTCTGAGGGCAGGAACATCAGCGCCCCATCGGCGGTTTCGCCCTCTATAATGTATTTCTCGGAAATATCTTTGATATGCTTGCGCACCGCCGTGCGCATACCCCGCGCCGCCTCGGCCAATTCTCCATCGGTCGTGGCCCGGCGCAGCGCCTCATAGGCCTCCAGCGGGAATTTGCTGTCGATACAGATCGGCCCCGGCGGATTGGGCAGATGAATAAGGCAATCCGCCCGCCGCCCGTTCGAGAGCGTCGCTTGCAACGTGTAGCTGTCCGAAGGCAGCGCCTTGGTCACGATATCCGTGAGCTGAATTTCCCCAAACGCCCCGCGCGTCTGCTTGTTCGACAGAATATCCTGCAACGACAGCACATCACCCGACAGCTTGGTGATATTGTCCTGCGCCTTGTCGATGGCCTGCAACCTCTGCTGCAATTCCCCAAGCGATTGCGCCGTGCGTCGCGAGGTGCCTTGCAGGTTCTCGGTCATCGCATGGCTCACCTGCGCCAGCCGCTTTTCCATCAGTTGCAGCAGATGCGATTGCGCCGCCGCCTGCGCCTCGGACACATGATTGAGCCCGCCTGCCAGTTGATGCTGCCCATCCGACAGCCCCTGCACCCGCTGCCCCAACTGCCCCACCTGATAGGCCAGCGGTTCCGCCAACCGCGCCGACCGATTGGCGGCCCGCAGCGCGAGGATCAGAAGGAGAAGGATCAGAAGCACCACCCCTGCGCCGATCACCACCGCCAGAACAGCCGGATCGTCAAAAGCATAAGACTGATCACCGATCTGAATCATGTGCGCCCGAACAGCCGTTCAATATCCGACAGCCGCAACTCCACATAGGTGGGCCGCCCGTGGTTGCACTGCCCCGACATCGGTGTGCGCTCCATCTCGCGCAAAAGCGCGTTCATTTCCTCGGCGCTCATCCGGCGGCCAGACCTGACAGAGCCATGACAGGCCACCCGGCTCAGGATCGCGTCGATCCGCAATTTCAGCGTGCCGCTTGCGCCCTGATCCTGCAACTCGTCAAGAATATCGCGCAAGAGCGCACCCGCGTTGACCGGCCCCAGAATGGCCGGGGTTTCACGCACCGCGAGGCTCCCCGGCCCAAATGGCTCGATCCCGAGCCCCAGCCCAGCCAACGCCTCGGCATGCTCCATCAACAGCGCGCAATCGGCCTCGGACAAATCAACAATCTCAGGGATCAAGAGCGCCTGCGCTGCAACCCCGCTCTCCGCCATTTGACGTTTCAGCCGCTCATACACCAGCCGCTCATGGGCGGCGTGCTGATCGACGATCACCATGCCGGTTTCGGTCTGGGCGATGATGTAATTCTCATGCACCTGCGCCCGAGCGGCCCCAAGCGGCAGCGCCGTGGCAGGTGGTTCCTCCACCTGCGGTTCGGGCGCACTCTCAACCCGCGCACTCCAATCCTCGGCCATATCGGCAAATCCGGGCGCCTGCGCGCTGTAGGCCAGGGCCCGCGCCTGAGGCGACGGGCGATCCATCTGATAGATGCGCCCCACCGGCTCTGCCCGGAACGCGCCCAAGGTCGCCCCCGCCACCGTGGTGGACGCCCGATGCCCCGCCTCCGCCAAGGCATGCCGCAGGCCCGACACGATCAGCCCCCGCGCCAGCCCCGGATCGCGAAACCGCACCTCGGATTTCGCCGGATGCACATTCACATCGACCAGCGTGGGATCACAGTCCAGAAACAGCGCCACCGCAGGATGCCGGTCCCGGCTCAAAACGTCCTGATAGGCGGCGCGCAACGCGCCATAGAGCATCTTGTCCCGCACCGGGCGGCCATTGACAAAGAGATACTGCGCCACGGCTGATCCCCGCGAATAGGTGGGCAGCGCGGCATAGCCGGTCATCCTCACGCCCTCACGCGTCGCATCAATCCTCAGCGCATTCTCGGCAAATTCCGCCCCCAGCACCCGCGCCAACCGCCCGTGCAGCGCATCAAACAAATCGCCGCTCTCAGGGTCCGCGCGAAACACGATCCGCCCCTCGCCCCCGCCCGACACATCGCGCAGCACAAAGCCGACAAACGGCTCGGCCATCGCCAGCCGCTTGACCGTATCGGCAATCGCCTGCGCCTCGGCCCGGTCTGTGCGCATGAACTTGAGCCGCGCCGGCGTGGCATAGAAAAGGTCGCGCAGCGTCACCACAGTGCCCGCATTCAGCGCGGCAGGTTTCACCGCGCCCGCCTGCCCGCCAGCAACCGTAATCTCCGCGGCCGCGTCGCCCGCGCGTGACGCAATCGTCAACCGCCCGACCGCCCCAAGCGACGGCAACGCCTCGCCGCGAAACCCAAAGGTATGGATATTCAGCAGGTCCGATCCGTCAATCTTCGACGTCGCATGCCGCGCCAAGGCGAGCGGCAGTTGATCCGGCGCCATGCCACAGCCATCATCCATCACCCGGATCAATGTCTTGCCACCATCCGCAAAACCCACTTCGATCCGGGTGGCCCCGGCATCAAGCGCGTTCTCCACCAATTCCTTGACCGCCGAGGCGGGCCGCTCCACCACCTCACCGGCGGCAATGCGATTGACCGCAGCCTCGTCCAATTGACGTATTTGCGGCTGAGCGGCGCGTATATTGGGGTTTGGGCTGTTCATACCGCTAGACTTAGCACAGATCGCCGCGATTCTGCCAGAGACGCGATATCGGTCACCGCACAATAAAAAGCCCGGGCGCGAACGCCCGGGCAAGCTCTCTCAAGATCTGTCAGGAAGAAGAAGGATCAGCTCTTGGAGAATTCAGGATAGGCTTCCATGCCCATCTCCGCCATGTCGAGCCCGTTGATCTCGGTCTCTTCATCGACCCGCAGACCCATCGTGCCCTTGATGATCAGCCAGACCACGAAGCTGATGACAAAGGTGAAGGCACCGTAGGCAAAGATCCCCAGAAGCTGTGTGCTGATGCTGGCATCGCCGTAGAACACGACAGCGATTGTGCCCCAGATCCCGCAAAACAGGTGAACCGGGATCGCGCCGACGACATCGTCGATCTTGAACTTGTCGAGCATCGGCACGGCAAGCACTACGATCACACCGCCAACCGCGCCGATCCAGAGCGCACCGAACAGGCTGGGCGCAAGTGGCTCAGCGGTGATCGACACAAGGCCAGCCAAGGCACCGTTGAGAACCATGGTGAGGTCAGGCTTCTTGTAGAGAACCTGGGTCATGATCAGCGCAGCGATCGAACCCGCCGCCGCCGCCATATTGGTGTTGGCAAAGATCCGCGACACGTCCGAGACATCGCCGACGGTGCCCATGGCAAGCTGCGAGCCACCGTTAAAGCCGAACCAACCCAGCCACAGGATGAACGTGCCTAGAGTGGCCAGCGCGAGATTCGAGCCCGGCATTGGCGTGACCTTGCCATCCTTGCCATATTTGCCAAGACGCGGCCCCAGAATGATCGCCCCCGCCAGAGCGGCCCAGCCACCCACGGAATGCACGATGGTCGACCCTGCAAAGTCAGAGAATCCCGCCTCGGACAACCAGCCGCCGCCCCACTGCCAGGACCCGGAAATCGGATACATAAAGCCAGTCAGAACGATGACAAAGGCAAGAAACGGCCAGAGTTTGATCCGCTCGGCCAGAGCGCCCGACACGATCGAGGCGGTGGCCGCGACAAACACCAACTGGAAGAAGAAGTCAGACCCGATCGAGGCATAATCCAGCGCCGCATCCGCCGCCGCAACACCCACCGGGTCAAGCTCTGTCATGGAAAAGAATGGTCCGACCCAACCGGCCATCAGCCAGCCGTCACCGGGATACATGAGGTTGAAGCCAACCAGCCAATACATGATCGTCGCAAAGGAATAGAGAACGATATTCTTGGTCATCTGCATCGTGACGTTCTTGGAGCGCACCAGCCCGCCTTCGAGCATGGCAAAGCCCGCCGCCATGAAGAAGACCAGAAAGCCCGCCATGCAGAACAGCAGCGTCGTCATGATGTAGGGGCCGATTTCATCAAAGCTCGGCGCAGCCTCCGCTGCGTCCTGAGCCAGCCCCATCTGCGGCAACGCGATCAGCGTTGCGGCAAGGCCGAGTTTTAACATGGAATTCATGGTAAGTATCCTTTCCCCTGCGCGCTCAGAGCGCGTCATCATTGGTTTCGCCGGTGCGCACACGCACGGCTTGCTGGATGTCGAGCACGAAAATCTTGCCGTCACCGATCTTGCCGGTGCGCGCGGTCTTGGTGATGGTCTCGACCACCTGATCGGCCATCCCGGCAGAAACCGCGATTTCCAGTTTTATTTTTGGCACGAAGTTCACGGCGTATTCCGCACCGCGATAGATTTCCGTGTGGCCGGACTGCGAGCCGAAGCCCTTGATCTCGGTCACCATCATGCCGCGCACGCCGATATCGGTCAGCGCCTCGCGGACCTCTTCAAGCTTGAACGGCTTTATCGTTGCAATGATGAGTTTCACGTCTGCCCCTTTCGGTTTGCGGTGTCTCAGCGCGTTGTTTGCACATGCAGAAAAGGCACAGATGGCAGAGTCTGGAAGGGTGAAGGCGGGAAATCGCCTGTTAAATCACCCCTGCATGCTCAAAATATGTGCATATAAATTAGTAAGCCTAAAATTTATGCAAACTAGAAATCACGATCTGTGCTCAGCAGGTCTCTACTTTTGCGATCCCGCACTATAAACTGTGCCAAAGACACAAGGCCGAGCAGGGCAAGCATGAGCACGTCAGGACCGAGAAAACCGCCTTTGGTGGCCCCCAAGCGCACGCGCAAGGAGCCACCCAAAGCCGCGCGCAGAACCAAAACCAAGACCAAGCGCACGTCGCGCCGCCCTCGCGCGCGCAGCCGCAATCCCATCGTGCGAGTCCTCGGAGGGATCATCCGCTGGGTTCTGCGCCTGATTTGGGGAATCGGTTGGCGACTGACCGCCGTCGTGGCTCTCGTTGTGGCGACATTCGTGGGTTACACCTACATGACCCTGCCCGATTATCAGACCCTGATGGACGGGCGCGCCAAAGGCTCCGTCACCCTGCTGGACAGCGCGAGCGAGGTCTTTGCCTGGCGCGGCGATCAATTCGGGGGCGTCGTCACCGCCGAGACCATCAGCCCGCATCTCAAGAACGCGGTCATCGCCACCGAGGATCGCCGCTTTTACCTGCATCCCGGCGTTGACCCCATCGGTATCGCCAGCGCCATTCGCATCAATCTCAGCGAGGGGCGCGGCCCGTTGTCGGGCAACGGTGGCTCGACCATCACGCAGCAAACCGCAAAACTCTTGTGCTTCGGCACCGCCTATAAAGAGAGCGAATGGGAGAGCGAGGCGGATTATATCTCCGACTGTCGCCGCACATCGCTGGCACGCAAGGCGCGCGAGGCGATCTATGCCATGGCGATGGAGGCGAAATACTCAAAGGACCAGATCCTTTCGGTCTATCTCAACCGCGCCTATCTGGGCGGCGGCGCTTACGGCGCCGAGGCGGCGGCGCAGCGCTATTTCGGCAAATCCTCGGCCAATCTCAACCCCGCCGAGGGGGCGATGATTGCGGGCCTCCTGACCGCACCCTCCACGCTCGCTCCCACCGCCAATCTGGAACGCTCGCGCAACCGCGCCTCGGTCGTGGTCGGGCTGATGCGTCGTCAGGGCTATCTCAACGATCAAGAGGCCGCGCTGGCCCTCGCCAATCCCGCAGAACTCTCCGAGGCGGCAGAGCGGCAGGCAGGCGGCTACTTTGCCGATTGGGTGATGTCCTCGGGACCAGAGTTCTTCACCCGTGACACCACCGAAGATGTGATCATCCGCACCACGCTTGATCAACGCGTGCAACGCGCCGCAGAGGACGCGCTGACCTATATCTTTGACGAAAAGGTCCGGGACGGCTCCAAGGCGCAGGCCGCTATCGTTGTCATGTCCGCCGATGGCGCGGTGCGGGCCATGGTCGGCGGGCGCAAGTCAAAGGTCATCGGCGCCTTCAACCGCGCCACACAGGCCAAACGCCAGACCGGATCAGCCTTCAAACCTTTCGTCTATGCCACGGCATTGGAACTGGGCAATTCCTACGATTCCGTCGTGGTGGACGAACCCTATTGCCTCAACATCCCCGGCTCTGGCCGTTGGTGCCCGGAAAATTACACCCGCAACTACAAGGGCCGCGTCACCCTCACAGAGGCCCTCGCGCAATCCCTCAACATCCCCGCAGTCAAAATCTCCGAGAGCGTCGGGCGCGACCTCGTGCGCAAGGTTGCCAGCGATTTCGGGATCGACAGCGATCTGGCCGCTGGTCCCGCCCTGGCCCTCGGTGCCTCCGAGAGCACGCTTCTGGAAATGACCGGCGCTTATGCGGGCATCCTGAACGGCGGCTCTTCCGTGACGCCCTACGGTCTGATCGAATTGAAGCTGCTGGGCGAAGACACGCCGCTGATGGGCACCGGCGGCGGTATCGGCGAGCGCGTCATTCAGGAAAGCGCGGCGCAGGAACTCATCTATATGATGACGAAAGTGATCGACGGTGGCACCGGCAGCCGCGCCCGCTTGCCCGACCGTGAGGCCGCAGGCAAAACCGGCACGACACAGGCCGCCCGCGATGCGTGGTTTCTGGGCTTTACCGCCGATTACGTCGCCGGCGTCTGGATGGGCTATGACGACAACACCCCCCTCAGCGGTGTGACAGGCGGCGGTCTCCCGGCGGAAATATGGCAGGAAACCATGGTGCGCGTGCATGAAGGGATTGATCCCAAACCCCTGCCCATGCTGCGCCCCAAACCGCGCCCAGCCCCGGTGCAACCGGCCCCACAGCAGCGTCGGGCCCCCCAGCGCAGCAACAACCCGATTGAAAACATCCTGCGGGGGCTCTTCGGCGGCAATTGAAAACGGCGCCCGGAGAGGGGCGCCGTTCACGATAGAACCGAACAGGTAAAACCCTTACCCGGCTTGTTTGAGATCCGCGATCAGGGCGTTCACGTCACCATTGCGACGATCCAGCATCGCCCCGATTTCGGTGCGTTCGCTCAGGCGCAGGCTGATCCCCTCGATGATCATATCAAAGAACAGATCCTTGCCCGACCGGTCCGACACCAGAAAACTCACCTCGAACGGCGATTGTCCGCGCAGATAGGCGGTGGATTTGACCTCGTGCCAGGATTTCACCTGCTTGACCGAGTTCACTTCGATTCGGCCACCGACGAATTCATTGAACCGCTTGCCGTACTTCCGCGCGATGTAGCCACGGAACGCCTCGGTAAAGGCACGCAATTGCGCCGACGACACCCGATTGGCATCCGCACCCAGCGTCGAGCGCGCAATGATGTTCACATCAGCATAGGTGTTGAAGATGCGTTCAAAGTCCGAGATCATCCCCGACAGCGGCTTGCCTGAGGCGATTACACTGTTGATATTGCTCACAACAGCATCCACAAGCGTGCGCGCACGTGCATCGTCAAGTGCCCAGACAGCGCCGGGGAATGAGGCAAGGCCAGTCACAGCCAGACCTGCAGTGACAAAGTGGCGACGGTTCATGTTATTCAGCATAGGGATCCTCCAACGTGACGGATGGCTCAGATGTGCCGTAGGGGTCATCATAGACATTATCAGATGTACCGCCCAGCTTGAACCGCCGGTTTTGCAGGAAGATCGAGCGTGACTGCGCGTAACTGTCAGCACTCTCATAGAGGATCGCATCAATCGTCTCGGTGAACCTATCGCGCTTGGACAGCCCTGCGGCCACCCCGGCCCCTGTGCCGATCAGGCTCTCGGGGGCTTCGACGATATAGCTGAGCGGATTGGTAAAGAGATCAACGGCAATGCCCCAGGTGTCCCGTTCAGTCGACGGGCCCAAGAGCGGCAGCTCCACATAGGCCCCCTCGCGCGCGCCCCAGACATGCAGGGTCTGACCGAAATCGGTATTTGTGCCCGCAGGCATCCCCATCTCGCTCGCCGGATCAAAGAATCCCCCAAGGCCAAAGGTGGTGTTGACCACCAGCCGCGCGGTATCGTGAATTGCGCCCCGCATATTGAGCTGTAGCACATTGTTCACGATGTCGCTCGGCAAGGACAGATTCGTTGAAAACCGCCCAATGATGGTTTCAATATCGTCGGGAATAGCGGCACTATAGCCCTTGGCCACCGGGCGAACCAGGGATCTGTCCAGACCACGGTTGAACTGATGCACCCCCCGGTTCTGCGACTCGTAGGGATCGAACACCCCTTGTGTGGTCTCCGACGGATCAGGTCTCGCGCAGGCGGCCATCAAGGAAAGACCCACCAACGCGGTGACGCGCAGTGCAGGTCCGGAAGCGGAATTGAAACGTGACAGCAACAATGGAATATCCGTTATTATACGAGTCAGAGATTTACATAAACCATAGCTTGAACAAACCCATCATCCCAACGCCCATGTTCACAATGCTGTGGCAGAATGGTGACAGAGCCTGTATGGCAGGATCAGAAACGCTTTGGATCAACAGAACACTTAAACGATGACGGCAGGACATTCGATTGGATAAGTTGAAATTAGAAGCAGGTCGCGAAGAATTGCGCATGGCTCGGCGCGAAAGTCGTGGTCTCTACTGGTTCGTGGGCATTTTCAGTTTTTTCGTGAATCTGCTGATGCTGACCGGACCCATCTACATGTTGCAGGTCTATGACCGCGTCCTGAGCAGCCGCTCTCTCGAAACACTGATCGCGCTCTCGGTTCTTGTGCTGTTTCTCTACACGATGATGGGATTGCTTGATTATGCCCGTGGTCGGGTCATGGGTCGGGTTGGCGCGCGGTTTCAGGCCCGCCTCGATCGGCGCGTGTTCGACGCGGTGATTCGCAAATCCGCGGTGCAGCCCGATGCCAATACCGCCACCGGCCTGCGCGACCTCGAATCCATCCAGCGTCTGATGACCTCGCCCGTGTTGCTGGCGATTTTCGACATGCCATGGGCTCCGTTCTTTCTGGCTGCGATCTGGGTGTTTCACCCTTGGCTCGGCATCCTTGCGCTGGTCGGGGGCGCGGGTCTGGTCTTGGTGACGATGATCAATCAGGTGGTGACCCGCCGCCCCACCGGACAGGCCAATACCGCAAGCGTCGAGGCCGAGGCGATTTCGCAGCAATTGCGCAACGAATCCGAGATGATACAAGCCATGGGCATGCGCGACGCCGCCTTTGACCGCTGGCAGGCCGTGCGCGGCCGGGCTCTCTCGACAGCCATTCAATCCGCGGATATCGGTGGCAGCTTTACCACGTCGACCAAGGCGCTGCGCCTGCTGCTGCAATCGGCGATGCTCGGTCTTGGGGCATGGCTCGTGCTGCGCGGAGAATTGACACCCGGCGCCATGATCGCAGGCTCGATCCTGATGGGGCGTGCGCTCGCCCCCATCGAGCAGGCCATCGGCCAATGGGCTCTGGTCCAACGCGCGATGAAAGGCTGGGACAGTCTCGCGGAACTCCTGGGCACCGTGGCACCTGAACAGCCCCGCACCCCCCTGCCCCGCCCGAAGGCGCGGCTTGAGGTGCAGCAACTGACCATGGTTCCCCCCGGCGAGAGCCTGGCCGTGCTGAAAACCCTGACGTTCAAGGTGGAACCCGGTCAGGCCGTCGGCGTGATCGGCCAGTCCGGCGCGGGCAAATCCACCCTGGCCCGCGCCATCACCGGCGTCTGGCGGCCTGCTGGCGGCAAGATCCGGCTCGAGGGTGCCACGCTTGACCAATATTCGCCGACCGTGCTTGGCCAATTGATTGGCTATCTGCCGCAGCGCGTGCAGCTCTTTGATGGCACCATAGCCGAGAATATCGCCCGGCTCGCCACCCAACCCGATGCCGCCAAAATCGTCGAGGCGGCGCGCAAGGCCGACGCCCATGAGATGATCCTCAAACTGCCCAATGGCTATGACACCCGCGTCAGCGCCAGCGGCGGACGGCTCTCGGGCGGGCAAATGCAGCGCATCGGCCTTGCCCGTGCGATGTATGGCGATCCCATGATCCTCGTTCTGGACGAGCCGAATTCCAATCTCGACAATGAGGGCAGCGAGGCGGTCAATGCCGCAATCCGCGGCTTCAAGGCCGAGGGCAAGGCAGTGATCGTCGTCGCTCACCGCCCCGCCGCAATCAAGGAATGCGACATGCTTCTGATGCTCGAAGGTGGTGTCATGCGCGCCTTTGGCCCTCGCGAAAAGGTCCTCAAGGAAGTGCTCCAGAACCATGAACAACTGACCAGTGCGACCAGTGCCGGAGGTGTGCAATGAGCGCCCCCGCCTCCGGTGCATGGTCCGCCCGCACACCGCTGATCATCGGGCTGATCGGGCTTATTCTTCTCGTGGGAGGATTCGGCACTTGGGCGGTCTTCACCCAGATTTCCGGCGCGATCATCGCACCGGGTCGCATCGAGGTCGATCAGAATCGTCAAGTCGTCCAGCATCCCGACGGCGGCGTGGTCTCCGCCATCGAGGTCAAGGAAGGCGACCGCGTCAGCGCCGGTCAGGTGCTCGTTCGCCTTGACCCCACCGACCTGCAATCCGAACTCTCGATCATCGAAAACCAGCTCGCCGAACTCATGGCCCGCCGAGGCCGTCTCGAGGCAGAGCGGGATGGGCGCGACACGCTCAAATTCGATCCGTTGCTGATCGAAATCTCTGCCCAGAACAGTGACGCCGACGATCTCATGGCCGGGCAAAAGACCCTCTTCGAGGCGCGCGCCCAGACCGTCGCAGCCGAGATTGACCAATTGCACAAACGCCGTAGCCAAATCACAAATCAGATCGACGGCATCGACGCGCAGCAAGTGGCGCTCTCACGTCAACTCGACCTGATCGAACTCGAGTTGACCGACCAGCAATCACTCTTGGATCGTGGCCTCGCACAGGCCAGTCGCGTCCTCAACCTGCAACGCGAACAGGCGCGGCTCAGCGGCACGATGGGCGATCTTGCCGCACAAAGAGCCGAGGCAGAGGGCCGCATCACCGAAATTGAGATCACCATCCTCAAACTCGGCACCGACCGGCGCGAAGAAGCGATCACCACCCTGCGCGATCTGCAATTCCGCGAGTTGGAATTGCGCGAACAGCGCCGCGCCCTGATCGAACAAATGGGACGGCTCGACATCCCGTCCCCGGTTTCGGGCGTGGTCTACAACCTTCAGGTCTTTGCCCTGCGCTCTGTGATCCGACCGGCTGATCCGGTCCTTTTCGTCGTGCCACAGGACCGCCCTTTGGTGATCAACGCCCGCGTGGACAGCATCCATGTCGACAAACTCTTTGTCGGGCAGGAAGTGACCCTGCGCTTCTCAGCACTCGATCAACGCACCACGCCAGAACTTTTCGGGCGTGTCACCCAGATTTCCGCCGATGCCTTCGAGGACGAGGCGACGCGCGCCAGCTATTACCGCGCTGAAATCGTGCTGAGCGAAGGCGAACAGGCCCGTCTGCCCGAGGGCACCGCCCTCATTCCCGGCATGCCAGTCGAGGCGTTTATCCGCACCGCCGACCGCACCCCCATCGCCTATCTGGTCAAGCCATTCACCGACTATCTGGCTAAGGCGTTTCGAGAGTAGAAGCGGCGTTGTGACGGAAGGGTTTGGCCTGAAGCGGACGTTGGACCTGTGCGATGAGCCGCGCGGTCGCTGGGCCGGGGACTAGCGATGCAACGGCGGCAACTGCCCCTTAATGCAAGCAACCTCCGTATGACTTCAAAGAGATGCACTACATCTCAAAATCGCTAGGCCGTCACGCCGAAGGCGTGCCGAGAAAAAGCGGCGCACCTTCGGTGCGACGGACGGCCCAGCGATCGCGCGGCGCCCTTCGGGCTTGATTCCGCGCGTAAGCGCTTGGGACCAATGTCCCCTTCAGGCCCAAAAGTCCCCCTCACCCCGCCCCGCCAAAACGAAACCCGCCGCGCAATTCAGACAGAGTCAGGATTTTCGATTTCCTTCCCCGCGCTCTGCGGCTAGCGTCGCCGCGACACATCCACAAGGGAGACAGAGAGATGAGCCAGTTCGAGAAGAAACTTGCCGAAATGGGCGTGACCCTGCCCAAAGCCCCGGCCCCTGCCGCAAATTACGTACCCTATGTTCTGGCGGGCGACATGCTCTTTGTCTCAGGCCAGATCGCCAAGGACGGCGACACTCTGCTGACCGGCAAACTCGGCGCTGATCTCGATATCCCCGCCGGGGCCGCGGCTGCCCGCGCCTGCGCGATTGCGCTTCTGGCTCAGGTCAAGGCGGCCTGCGGTGGCGATCTCGACCGCCTGGTGCGCGTCGTGAAACTCACCGGTTTCGTCAATTCCACCGCCGACTTCACCCAGCAGCCCGCCGTCATCAACGGGGCGTCCGATCTCATCGGCGAGGCGTTGGGAGAGACGGGTAAACACGCCCGCGCCGCTGTGTCCGCCCCGTCGCTGCCCTTTGGCGTCGCGGTGGAAATTGACGGGATATTCCAGATCAAATGAACGTCCTCCCCGACGCGTTCCGTCGCCTCCCTCTCGCCCATCGCGGGCTGCATGATCTGACCCAAGGCCGCCCCGAGAATTCCCGCGCAGGCCTCACGGCGGCCATCGCCGCAGGCTACGGGATCGAGATCGACCTGCAACTCAGTCGCGACAATCAGGCGATGGTGTTTCACGACTACGACCTTGGCCGCCTCACCGCTGCCAAAGGCCCCATTCGCCAACGCGACGCCGCTGATCTGGCGCAGATTGCGCTCTTGGGCGGCGACGAGGGCATTCCCGATCTGCCCGAAATCCTCAGCCTTGTCGCGGGTCGCGTGCCGCTGCTGATTGAACTCAAGGATCAGCACGGCCAGATGGGCGAGAGCTGCGGCACGCTCGAGGCCGCGACCGCCGCGGCCCTCACCCATTATGACGGTCCCGTCGCCGTCATGTCTTTCAACCCGCATATGGTGGCGCGGATGCTCTCGCTCGCCCCGGACGTTCCGCGCGGCATCGTCACCTGCGCCTATACGGCCAAAGATTGGCCGCTCCTGCCCGAGGCCGTCCGCACCCACCTGCGCGACATTCCCGATTATGACGCCACCCGCGCCTGCTTTGTCAGCCATGACATCGCCGATCTGGACAGAGCCCGCCTTGACGCTCTGCGCTCTGACGGCGCGACACTCCTTTGCTGGACCGTCCGCAGCCCGCAAGCCGAGGCAAAAGCCCGCAAACGTGCAGACAATATCACCTTTGAGCGCTACCTGCCGGATTTCCCCGCTTGAACCGCCTCCCGCGCAGTCCAGATAACCCAGCGGGCAATGGCAATCGGGGCAAGGGCAGTCACCGCAGATGACGAACGATCAAATCACCATCACCCTGCACAATCGCCTGTCCGACATTGGGCAGGCCGCATGGGACGCCTGCGCCTGCCCCGAGGCCGCAACCGGCAGGCCAGAGGATCCCTTCACCACCTATCGCTTTCTCGCGGCGTTGGAGGACAGTCACTCGGTCGGCACCGGCAGCGGGTGGCAACCCCATTACCTGAGCGCCGAACAGAACGGCCAAATCATCGCCTGCGCGCCGCTTTACCTGAAATCCCACTCTCAGGGCGAATATATCTTCGATCACAACTGGGCGCATGCCTACGAGCGCGCGGGCGGGCGCTACTATCCGAAGTTCCAGATCGCCGTGCCCTTCACCCCGGCCACAGGCCGCCGCCTGCTCACCCGTCCCGGATATGAGGATATAGGCCGGGCCGCGCTGATCGAGGGCGCGGTCGATGTGGCGACACGCAATGCGCTCTCCTCGCTGCACATCACCTTTTGCACCGGGCAAGAGGTCGAGACAGGTGCCGCCCATGGTCTCATGCCCCGCCGCACCCAGCAATATCACTGGCTCAATCGCGATTACGCCGATTTTGACAGCTTTCTCGCGGATCTGTCCTCTCGCAAACGCAAGGCGATCCGCAAGGAACGCTCCCGCGCCGCAGAGTTCGGCGGCGAGATCGTGACCCTTACCGGCGATCAGATCCAGCCCGAACACTGGGATGCGGTCTGGACCTTTTATCAGGATACCGGCGCGCGCAAATGGGGCACGCCCTATCTGACCCGCGCCTTTTTCAACCAGGCCCATGACACCCTGCGCGACGATATCCTGCTTGTCCTCGCCCTGCGCGACGGACAGCCCGTGGCTGGCGCCCTGAACTTCATCGGCGCATCGGCGCTTTATGGCCGCTACTGGGGCTGCATCGAGGATCACCCCTGCCTGCATTTTGAACTCTGTTATTACAAGGCGATCGAATTCGCCATTGAACAGGGCCTGCAAAGGGTAGAGGCTGGGGCACAAGGTGAACACAAACTGGCGCGCGGCTATCTGCCAGTGGCCACACATTCGCTGCACTGGCTGCGCGATCCGGGCTTTGCCGAGGCGGTCGCGCAGTATCTCAAGGCCGAACGTGCCGCCGTCGACGAGGATATCGACATCCTCACCAGCTATGGGCCCTTCCGCAAGACGACACAGGAGGATCACGAATGACCGAAAAACTCAGCGACACCGCCCGCAAGACCACCCTGGAGCCCTTGCTCGGGAATGGCTGGGCCATGACCGAGGGCCGCGACGCGATCCACAAAACCTATAAGTTTGGCGATTTTGTCGAGGCCATGGGCTTTATGACCCGCGCCGCCCTCTGGGCAGAGAAATGGAATCACCATCCCGAATGGTTCAATGTCTACAACCGGGTCGAGGTGACGCTCACCACCCATGATGTGAGCGGTCTCAGCAGCTTGGACGTGAAACTCGCCCGCAAATTCGATGGGTTGGCGGCGCAGACCTAAAACGAAAACGCCCCGGCACTTGGCCGGGGCGGATCACTTCGTGGTCCAGACAGGCCCCACTGCCCCGATCTCAATGCTTGCGCAACTTCCGGATTGCCTCCAGTTCCGAGGCACTGATCCCGGTATTGCGTGTGATGGCATCGGGCTTTTGCCCAAACCGCGCCATGTCGATGGCCTGCTCGATCATACGGTCACTCACCAGCCAGTCGAAATCACGGCGCATCTCGTCCATGCGATCCGCGATGCTGACCAAGGACGCCTCTTCTCCCAGCCCAAGCCGGGTCCCCAAACGTCGGGCGATATGCTCGATCTCAGCCTCGCTCAGCCGCAGCACCTGGCCGCTCAAATGCGCCACCATCCGCGCCATCCGGAGCGACACGGCAAGCAAGAGCGGCAGCGCGATCATGCAAAGCACCGTCAGCGCGTAGAGGGTAATCTCAAAATTAGTCATGTCTGCCCTCGTCTCAGCGCATCATCGCGCTGTAATCCTGAAAAATACTGTCGGCGATGCGCTTGGCATCCACCGGATAGTTGCCATTGGCGACCGCGTCCTTGATCCGCGAGACGCGTTCGGCATCAAACGGCGGGCCTTGGTCGACCATGCGCTCGATCACTCCGATCGAGGCAGACGTGCTGAGCTTGACGGAATCCACGGAACTCACAGGCTGATGCGCTCGCGTGCCGCTGGCACCGCCCGGCGCGCTCTCGGTCGAAACCGGCATCAGCCGCGGTCGCGCGGCGTGGGAAGAGTTGACTGAATCGACCATTGGATCTCTCCGGTGGGACGCCATCAGGGCGCGGTTCTTATAGTCAAGAACGGCGGGGGTTCAGCGGATGTTAGGCCGAACTGTCACTTTGTTGCGCCCCGTCACCGTCACATGCACCACGTCACCGCTCCCGGCATTGGTCACACGGATTGCCTGCCCCACCTGTCCGGCCTCAAGCGCGACACCGGCCGCCTCGATCCGAATGCCGCCCATAGCCGTGACAATGGTCACGGGACCGCCCTCCTCCACCTGCCAGTCATGCTCCAGATGCCGCACCAAGAGAGGTTGCCCGCCACCCAGATTGCTCTTGAGGCGGCGACCGATCGCCGTTTCAGCGGCCTCCACCAGATCACCCTGACCCTTTGTGGCGATCTCGGCCTCGCGCAGATGCTCTGCCCGCAACACTGTGCCGCGTGGCAGGCTCTCGGCCAGCACCAGCGCGGCCCGCTGCTCCCTGGCGCCAGAGGCACCCGGTAAACGCGGCGCGGCCTCGCCACCCTCAATGCGGATCACGCGCGTCCAACCGCCCGGCCCGTCACAGCTCAGGCTCACCGCCTGCCAGCCACCCTGATGCGGTGCAATCTTTGGCGCAACCGGACAGGGGGGATAGGCGCGATGCGCCGACAGCACCGGCCGCCCCCCCTGCCCAGCCGCCGTCAGCGCCTGCTCGACAAGCACCCGAACCTCGCGCCCGTCCAAGGCCATAGCCGCCATCGGCACGAGACACGCCACAGCCAACCCAAATCCGATCCGGATCATAGGCCCGCCTCGACGAAATAGACCCGCAAACCATTGAAACTCGCCAGCGCGCGGCTTGGGTCCAGCGGACGCAGCGTGGTCCGGCTCTTGTCCAGCGCAACCACTTCCAAGAGACCAAAGCCATCATTAGGATCATCCACAAACGCAAGGCTGGCCCGCGTCAGGCCATGACGCCGCCCCAGCGGCACGCTCAGCCCGTCAGACCCGAGTGCCAGACGCGCCTCGGCGGGCTGACAGACCAGACCATCGAGCATCGCGCGCACCTCCTGCAACACGCCAGCGGTGAGATCCGCCTCGGCACTGCTGCGGTTCTGCCCCGAAACAAGACCCGCGACCCCACCGCGCGGCACCGCCGCCTGACGCTCAATCCGGCGTCGCACACCATTGCCATCCGGCCCGATCACCGCCACCTCCAGCGCCAGACGCAGCGTCTTGCCCTGTCGCTCCACAGTGATGCTCTGGTTCATCCGATGATCCCCCGCAGCAGGCAGCGATTGACCGCGCGTGAGCGTGTTATAATCCAGCGCCGCCGCCACAGGTGCCGTGGACATCGGCGCGATCCGCTCCAGATCCGTGTCGGGATGCGCGCGCAGCAGCTCCATCAGATCGCGCGCCAATCCCTCCGCCAAGGGCTCAGCCCAGGCCGAGGCCTCAGGCGTCACCCGGATTTGCGGCCGCGTTGCGCTGACTGTCATGCGCCGGCGCGACGCACAGGCCCCGACCGGCATCGGCCCGACCTCCGCCGAGACCCGCACTACCCATTGCCCGTCCTGAAGGGCCGCAGATAGAATCCGATGCGTCAGGATGCGGCCCGTCGGGCGCAAGATCGTCAGATCGGCCGTGATCCGGCCCTTGTCCATGGCGGTATGTCCCTTCAGACTTGCGCCCCCTGCGAGGGCCGCCGAGACCAGCGCCTCGCCAATCGCGCGGCGACGGGCGGCATCCTGATCAGCGGCAGAGGCGACATAGGCCCGCCCCTCCGCCTCGACCCAAAGTGTCGCGTCCTTCGCCTCTGCCGCCGTACAGAACACGGCTCCCAACAGGACCAGAAACCAGAACTGCAAACGTGTCACATGCCCCCACATGGCTCAGCCTCGCTGACCCACGGCGCGCAGGATATAGCTGACCGTATCGGGATCGAGCGCCATCACCACTTCAAAGGAATCGTCGCCTTTGGGCGTGATCCGCAGCGTGCGCGCGCCCCGGATTTCACCGGCCACCAGCCCGCGCACGGTATCGCTGCGCAACACCTGATCGCGTAACGTGCTCTCGGAACTGATCTGGAGACCGTGAATCTGCTCGGTCAGATCGCGCATCGCCTCCAGCCGCGCGGCACGGATCGCCATCAGGCGGCGCTCGTTGATCGACGTGCCCGGCTGGGTCGAGACCTGCGACAGGCCCAGCCCGGTGAATTGCACCGCTCGGGGTGCCGTGCCTGCGGCGCTGACCGGCGCACCTGACAGATCGTCCTTGAGTTGCGCCACCGCTTGGGTGCGCGCACTGGCATCGTCCGGCAGGGCATCGACCGCGCGCGAGGGGGCCATGCAGGCCCCAAGCGGCAACAGTGCCAGCGGCAACAGAATGGAACAGAGCATCTTGGGCGACATGGGGAACCTCTTTCGACAGGGCCGGACGGGCCGGGTTTTCATCCCTTTGCGTGCAAGGCTCGTGCCACCCCTGAAACCACCTGTCTCGCGCCCGCTCTAACCGCGCGATTTGGCACGCGATTTGCACCGATCCCTGCGATGCGACGCAACACAAGGATCACCCAATGGCCACGCTGAGCCGTGCCTCACACCGCCCGAATTTCGGGGCTGGCCTGCTGCCCGTGGGGATTCTCGCCATCGTGGCGATGATGGTGCTGCCGCTGCCCTTGGCACTTCTGGATATCTTCTTTGTTTTCAACATCCTGCTCTCGCTCTTGGTGCTGATGGTCTCGCTCTACAGCTACCGCCCACTGGATTTCTCGTCCTTTCCCTCGGTCCTTTTGATCGCCACCGTGTTCCGCCTCGCGCTCAACGTGGCCTCGACCCGTATCGTTCTGACCTCCGGGCACGAGGGCAGCGGGGCTGCGGGCAAGGTGATCGAAGCCTTTGGCAATTTCGTGATCGCAGGCAATTTCGCCGTTGGTCTGGTGGTCTTTGTCATTCTCGTGATCATCAACCTCATGGTCATCACCAAGGGGGCTGGCCGCGTGTCCGAGGTTTCGGCCCGCTTCACGCTCGACGCCATGCCTGGCAAACAGATGGCCATCGACGCCGATCTGAACGCGGGCCTCCTGACGCCTGAACAGGCCCGCGCCCGCCGCGCCGAAGTCGGCGAAGAGGCCGATTTCTACGGTGCGATGGACGGTGCCTCTAAATTCGTCAAGGGCGATGCGGTCGCCGGTATCCTGATCCTCGCCGCCAATATTCTGGGCGGCATCGTCATTGGCACGTCGCAACACGGGCTCTCCCTCGGGCAGGCGGCGGAAACCTATGTGCTTTTGTCCATCGGGGACGGCCTTGTGGCTCAGATCCCCTCGCTCTTGCTCTCCATCGCCACGGCTGTGATCGTCACCCGCGTGGCCTCGACGCAGGACATGGCGGGCCATATCGGCACCCAGATCGGCATGCACCGGGCATGGCTGCCAGTGGCGGCGGTCATGGCCATCATGGGTCTCATTCCCGGCATGCCCAACCTGCTCTTCATCGTGGCAGCTCTCGCAGCGGGCGGCGTGGCCTGGGTCACTCGCCATCAGCGCGCCCCCGGCGAGACCGCCGCACCCGCTCCCGCACTGGGCGCACCGCCCCGGCGTGCCG